>JAHEIO010000013.1 GCA_024639325.1 Gammaproteobacteria bacterium | reverse complement strand
GGCGCCGAGTATGGCTACAAATTCGTAAACGGCGTGTTGGACAAAGTGGCCAGGGATTTGCGCCCTCCCTCCGGCCAGTGACGACGTGGCGGACGAACTGATCGTCGTCGGGGGGCTGCTGAGAAATGCGGGCAAGCCTGCTTCGTGATCCGGCCGTGTTGGTCGCCTCCGGTTTCGGAGCCGGTCTGGCGCCCAGCGCACCCGGGACGTTTGGTACGCTGCTGGCGATCCCGTTCTGGTGGATGCTGGCCGGCTCCGGCACGATCATTTATCTGGTGCTGGCCGCGACCGGTTTTATCGGAGGCGTTTGGATCTGCAACCGGGCGGCGGCGGTACTGGAAAAGCACGATGACCCCGCCATCGTTATCGACGAGGTCGTTGGGTATTTTGCGGCCATGGTGGTCGTGCCGAGGGAAGTCCACTGGGTAGTGGTGAGTTTTTTCGTTTTTAGAATGTTCGATATTCTCAAACCCTGGCCGATAAGCTGGATCGACCGAACGGTACGCGGCGGGCTCGGGGTCATGCTGGATGACCTGGTTGCCGGCCTGTTCACCACCGCGGTGGTGCTTACCGCAATTCGCTGGGTGGGTTAGCCCGCATTTCTCACCAGGCGGCTTTAACTTATTGCTAAGGACTCACAAACCGAGCCCGCATATTGCACCATACCGGCCGTGATTGTTTTCTATCCCCCTGATCAATTTCACAAATACACCGATTTGGATAGATTGATCAAAAGACCACTTTGTCATCGGGGTCGGCCTATCCCGGCGGTGACTTGTTCAGCTTTGCCTGAGCTTGGTCTTCACTTGGACCGTAGCTACGGCTACGCTCCTTGCTGTAGACCGGCGCTCAGCCAAACCCGTCCTGCGTCATCGCTCGGGATCCTGGTGAGAAATGAGGGCTAAGAACTGTAGCGATTCTTGTTCGACTCGCTACAACTGATAACCTTCACGCCGCCGGGTGCATCGTCGCAGTGCAGGTTGAGGTAGCTCTTGTAAAGTTCAAGAACTTTTCTCACGTATTTTCGGGTTTCCGAATAGGGCGGTATGCCGCCGTACTTGACGACGGCATTTTCTCCGGCATTGTATCCGGCAAGCGCCAGACGCATGTCTCCATTGAATTGCGCGAGCAGATCACGAAGATAACGGCTTCCCGCCATCACATTCTGCTTTGGATCGAATATTCGGGTGACTCCGTATCGGCGTGCGGTTCCGGGCATAAGCTGCATGAGACCGCTGGCACCCTTGCTGGACAATGCGCGCGGGTCGAACGCGGATTCCGCGTGCATTACGGATTTGATGAGGGCCGGGTCAAGCGTAACGGAGTTGGAAACGTGCTGGATCAGCCTGTCAAATTCAGTCGTTCTGGTTTTGAACGACCTGCTTTTGCGCGTCACAGGAACGACGCCGCTTTCGTCGGAATCGCTGCCGTAGACCTTTATCAGCCTGTATCCCGGCTCGGCGCGTGCGTGGTCGGTGATGAGTTTGGATCCGTTTGATCGCTCATAGACATAAATCTTTTCGGCGAACCCTTGCACAGGTAGCGTTGCCGACACGATACCCATCATGCTAAGAATCAGGAGCTTTCGCACAGATTACCGTCCACTTAGTTTATAATCTTCAAATATAGTTGAAACATTATGATTTTTCTCATGTTTTTATCTCCACCGGTCGAGTCCGTGGATTCGGCGTGGTCACACACTGATTCAGGAATCATCGTTTGATGCCATCTTTTGACGTCGTTTCGCAAGTCGACTGGCCCGAAGTCACCAATGCGGTGGATCAGGCCAACCGGGAAATCCGTAATCGCTATGATTTCAAGGGGTCCGATGCGCGAATAGAGCAAAACGACGAGATTCTGAGTATCTATGCCGACAGCGAGTTTCAGGTCGAACAGGCAGCCGATATACTCAACGGCAAGCTGGCCAAACGCAAGATCGATCTGGGCTGCCTGGTGCCGGGGCCAGTGAAGATCATCGGCGGGAACAAAGCTCGGCAGGAGGTGTCGGTGAGGCATGGAATAGAGCAGGAACTGGGTAAACAAATAGTGAAAATGATCAAGCAATCAAAATTAAAGACCCAGGCATCGGTCCAACAAGACCAGGTGCGTGTTTCGGGCAAAAAGCGCGATGATCTGCAGCAGGTAATTACCATGTTGCGCGATGCCGACCTCGGTTTGCCCCTGCAGTTCGTAAATTTCAGAGATTGATCGAGGTGACATGTTGAAAATATTGTACGTATTCGCTGCATGGGTGCTGTGTTGTGTATCAGCTTATGCTGATGGCCCGACGGAAGACGAGAAACAGATGATCGAACAGAAGTTGGATTCATTTGCCCCGGGGATGCGCTTCGACAGCATCGATAATGCGCCAATCGAGGGGTTTTACGAGGTCACCAAAGGCACCCAGGTGGTGTACATCTCTCAGGACGGAAAACACATTTTTCTCGGCGAACTGCTGGCGGTGGATAGTGGTGAAAACCTGACCGAACAAAGACGCGCCACCCTGACCGCGGACAAACTGGCGCGCTATGGTGCCGATGACATGATCGTCATTGGCCCGCAGGATGCCGGACGCTATGTCACGGTTTTCACCGATGTCGATTGCCCGTATTGTGCCAAATTTCACCGGGACGTGCCCGCTCTCAACGCCGCGGGAGTGCAGGTTCGCTATCTGCTGTTCCCCCGGTCTGGACTCGAGGGCAGGAGCTACAAACGTTCGGTAGGCGTATGGTGTGCCGACGACCCGGTGGAATCCGTGGGCATCGCCAAGGCCGGCGGAGAGGTCGAATATCGGGAGTGCGAGAATCCGGTGAAGCGGCACTACGAACTTGGCCAGGAGATAGGAATCAGGGGTACACCGGCGATTATTCTGGATAATGGCAGGATGATCGCGGGCTACGTGCCGCCCAACAGGTTGATCGAAGAACTTGGCCTGTCAGCGAACGGACAGTAGTCAAATTTGGTGTCACGGCAGCCGTTGTGGGCCAGTAGCGGGCTTATTGAATTGACGACAATTCGATGGGTTACCGCTCTAAATACTTGAGTTTGTCCGTCACGTCCTCCCATTCCTTTGCATCGTCGGGATGCGGCTTCATCTCGGTAATCACCGGCCACGCCCTGGATAGCTCCGTGTTCAGGTCTAGGAAGTGCTGCTGGTCTGCCGGTAGTTCGTCCTCGGCATAGATGGCATTTATCGGACATTCGGGTTCGCACAGGCTGCAATCGATGCATTCTTCGGGATCAATAACAAGAAAATTCGGTCCCTCGTGAAAACAGTCAACAGGGCACACTTCCACGCAATCCGTGTATTTGCATTTGATACACACTTCCGTGACCACGTAGGTCATATTTCACGCTCCAGTAAGACAATCCAACAAAGACGCGTATTGTAGGGACTCCGGTGAGGCGGGTAAATGTGTATATTACGGTTGAGATTTCCTGTAGATTGACTATCTTTTAATGTAGAAAAACAGCGATCAGTCAAGGCGCCAACGACCAATATGCCGACAGTATCTGTCCCGAAACTGCGGGTCCGCAGCCCGCGGGCTGCGGAGGTGCGACCCAGCAGGTTGCAGGCGTGGCTGGACGAGTTGCCGCAGGGCAACCAGGAAGACAGTATGGAGCAAATTCTGCAGGCTCTGTACGTGCAGAACCGGACGGCGCTGGAGCCGGTCAATCGGCTGAGTCTGATGGAGCTCTACCGTGATCCCGTGTTCAATATTTCGGAATCGCTTGCCAAGCACTATATAACCTGCCCGTTCCCGATGACCGACCGCCAGTTCAGCCTGGCAGGTTCCGTCCAGCGGCTGTTCGAGGAACTGGCGAACGGCTACAAGATCGTTGCCAATGATCTGATTTCCCGGCAAGCGACAAAGAAAAACAAATCGGAATTCGCGGTCTCGGTGCAGCGGGCAACGTATACGTTGAGCAAGATCGTCAACGAATGCTGCGAGATCTATCGTCCCTATCCCGCCGAAGCCTGGCGTCAGCTCCATCAGCTCTACCAGTTGTCTGAAATAGAGGAAATACTGCATCACCCCATAGCGAAGATGGCAGCCGATGACGGTGCCAACACGATATTCAACAGCTATGAGCGGGCATTGTTGATTGGCGCATGCAACCCGTATGGACTCCTCCAGGGTGAATGCGCCCAGCTGTTCGACCTCATACCAAAATGGCGTGGGCACGTCCGGATCTCGCCATGGCCAGCTGAATTAAGCAAAGACCGCCCGGGAGATTTCCTGGTCAACCTGGCATCAGATCGACCGCCGATTCCGCTGGTCAAGTTGGAGCAGAGCGATATCGACGCAGGCAAAATCAGTCAATATCGCCTGCTGAGTACTTTGAGTGTTGTGCGGGACGTCCATTCGATCATGAAATCCCTCAGTGCTGATGCTCCGAAGTCGCTGCCCGGTATGCTCGGTGTGGGCGGGGGGACGAATGCCGATTTGCTGCGTCGATTCGGACGCGTACTGGCCGGGGTCAATATCGTTCGGCGTTCCACCCGGACAAGCTACGACCGGGATGTGCCGATCTGCGTCGGCATGAATACCATACACTTTTTCGCCAACGGACAGCGAACTTTTCAGGTGTCGGGGCCGGATGAGGACGCGATGCGTCCCCCGGGATTGGCCGCGAACGAGGAGTTCTTCGACCTCTCTGATCCTGCTGTGGGTAAATTACACGATCCCGAACTGACCGAGCCCGAAGATGCCCTCGATCTGACGTTGTACAGCAACATTCATCGTTTGTTTACCTGCAGCGTCAAGGATCAGGGTGCATCCGGGGTGTGTGTCGTGATTCACGGCCAAAACGAGCTGTATATCCGGGTGGGGGATCTCGTCGGGTTCCAGTTTCCCACGCCGAATCAATGGAGTGCGGGCGTCGTCCGCTGGCTGAGAGGTCATTCGGCGGGGGCACTCGAATTTGGCGTCGAACTGCTGTCCCCGGATCTTTTCCCGGTCGCCGTAAAACGAACGATCGATGGTGATAAATTTTTCCAGGCGCTGATGTTACCCGGCAATCGATCTTTGAAGCAGCCACAGTCTCTCCTGGTGCCGCGAGGTGCTTATAAATCGGGAGAAAAGCTGATATTGAGCCGCGAACCGGGTGAACGGCTGCAGGTTTCTCCGATCCAGGTATTGGACAGGACGGGAAGCTTCGATCAGCTCCTCGTGGCGTTGCCGAGGACCGCGGGGAGCGGTAGCGAATCCTGACCGGCGGATCATTGCCGCGCTGATCCCGTCATCTTCTTGAGTTGATAGATTTTCTCGAGCGCTTGTTTAGGCGTCAGTTCGTCCGGTTCGATCCGCTTCAATGCTTCTATAATGGTATCCCCGGTGGTGTCCCTGGTCTCGAAAATGGAGAGCTGACCGGGTGATGGCCGGTGGTTTGCCGCGTAGCTCGTTTCGAGTTCCGTCAAGCGCTCGCGCGCAACATCAATCACGTTCTCGGGTACCCCGGCGAGTTTCGCAACCTGGAGGCCGTAGCTCTGGCTCGCCGGTCCGGGTTTGACCGAATACAGGAATATGATGTCTTTGCCGTGTTCGGCCGCGTCGAGATGCAGGTTGCTCACACCGGGCACGAGATCGGCCAGGGCGGTGATTTCGAAGTAGTGGGTGGAGAAAAGGGTAAACGCCTTGACCGAGGTGGCGAGCGTCGTCGCGCATGCCCAGGCTAGGGCCAGGCCGTCATAGGTGCTGGTGCCCCGGCCGATCTCGTCGACCAGGACCAGCGAGTGGCTGTCGGCGTTTCTAAGGATGTGCGCCATCTCGGTCATTTCTACCATGAAGGTGGAGCGTCCCCCGGCAAGATCATCGGATGCACCGATGCGGGTAAAGATCCTGTTTATCGGCCCTATCCGGGTGGACCGTGCGGGAACGTAGCATCCCGTATGAGCGAGCAGGCAAATCAGGGCGGTCTGGCGCATGTACGTGCTCTTGCCTCCCATATTCGGACCGGTGATCACAAACATGCGCTCCTGATCGTCGAAATCGACATCGTTGGCTACGAAGCCGCTACCACGATTGTGCTCCACCACGGGATGGCGACCGCCCTGAATCTGTATGCCCGGCGTCGAGACCAGTGACGGCGGGTGCCAGTCCAGGGTCATCGCCCTTTCGGCGAAGTTTGATAATACGCTGAGCCGGGCAACGGCGGAGGCGCACTCCTGCAGCGGATTGACGGCCGGTGCGAGCTCGTTGATCAGACCTTCATAGAGGTCGCGCTCACGGTTCATTGCGCGTTCTTTTGCACCTAGAATCTTGTCTTCGTGTGCCTTGAGCTCAGTGGTGATGTAGCGCTCGGAGTTTTTCAGCGTTTGTCGCCTGATGTAGTCTCCGGGAACCCGGTCGCTGTAAGATTTAGTGACGTCTATGAAGAAACCTTGTACTCGATTGTAGTGAACCTTCAGATTTGGAATCCCACTTCGCTGCTTTTCCCGCGCTTCGAGATCCAGCAGAAATTCCGTGTTGTCCCTGCTCATGGCACGCAATTCATCCAGTTCGGAGTCGTAGCCCTCCCGAATAACGCCCCCGTCACGGACAGATGACGCCGGTTCTTCGGCGAGCGCGTTGTGGAGAAGCCGCGACCATACCGGAAACGGCCCCAGTCGGGATCTGCAGGCGTCCAGGCAGGGGTCGTCTGCGCCGTCCAGCGCATCCATGAGACCCTCGCAGGCAAGGATTCCCTGCCTCAAATTGACTAGGTCCCTGGGTCGCGCAGTCCGCATGGCAACACGGGCCACGATCCTTTCCAAGTCCCCGATTTCTCGGCAGGTGTGCGAGACCCGTTGGTAAAGCCCAGCGGCGAGCGCACCCACGGCCTGCAGACGGATGCGGATCTCATTGTGATCGAGAAGAGGGCTGTTCAGCCAGCGCCGCAGCAACCTGCCGCCCATTGGATTCGGGCAGCGGTCCAACAAGGAAATCAGCGTTCCGCTGTTGGATCCCGAAAGATTCGTCTCGATCTCCAGATTTCTCCTGCTGGCACCGTCGATGCGCATGAATTCGTGATCTGATTCAATTTTGAGCTGCTGAATGTGCGGTAAACCCGTCAACTGGGTATCTCTGGCGTACTGTATTACGGCCCCGGCTGACGCGACGGCCATGGGGCAGTCATCGCAGCCGAACGCAGACAGGTCCTTGGTCCCGAACTGCTCGCATAAAACGGCCTGTGCCCGATCGAAATCGAAATGCCAGTCCGGAATACCCCGAATCAACAGCTGGAAGCGCTCGGGAATCCGTTCAATATGCCCATCGGCGCACAAAATTTCTGCCGGTTGCAGACGTTCCAGTTCATCCTCGATCTGTGATTCGTCGATCAACTGCCTGGCGGTGAACAGTCCGCTTGCAATTTCAAGCACCGCCAATCCGCAGTTGCCGTTGCCGTGGAAAATGGCGACAAGCAGGTTGTTGCGGCGGGCATCGAGCAGGTTGTCTTCGGTCAACGTGCCGGGTGTGACGACACGAACGACCTGTCTCTCGACTGGACCCTTCGACTTGGAAGGGTCGCCTATCTGCTCACATACGGCAACGTGGTGTCCGCTCCTGACCAGTTTCGCCAGATACTGATCGACGCTATGTACCGGAACGCCGGCCATCGGTATCGGAGATCCTGCGGATTTTCCGCGCTGGGTAAGCGCGATATCCAGGATTTCCGAAGCTCGTTGCGCATCTTCATAGAAAAGTTCGTAAAAATCGCCCATTCTGTAGAACAGAAATGCGCCCTGGTGGCGTGATTTGATCCGCAGGTACTGCTGCATCATGGGCGTGTGCCGATCCATGGATCACGAGAGCTCTTGCTTCGAGATGATATCGAACATCAAAGGGTGGATGTTCGGATTGGCGGCGATGACGTTGCCGCTATCCAGGTAGGCTTGTTCGTTTTCGAGATCGGTCACCAGTCCTCCGGCTTCCTGAATGAGCAGACAGCCCGCTGCCAGATCCCAGGGCTGGAGACCCAGCTCCCAGAAGCCGTCGAATCGGCCGCAGGCCACATGGGCCAGATCCAAAGCGGCGGATCCCGCTCTGCGAATGCCGCTTGTTCGCAGCAGCATGGCACGAAACATCTTCAGCCAGGGATCCAGGTGGGTTACGGCCCGAAACGGAAATCCGGTCCCGAGCAGGCAATTCTCCAGACGGTGTGCGTTGCTGACGCGCATGCGACGGTCGTTCAAATGCGCCCCTTTACCCCGGCTGGCGGTAAACATTTCGTTTCGTATCGGATCGAAAACGACGCCATGTTCCAGAATTCCCTCCCGGGACAGCGCGACGGACACCGAGAAATGGGGATAGCCGTGCAGATAGTTGGTCGTACCGTCCAGTGGATCGATGATCCACTGATAGGTATTTCCGGACTGGGTGCCGCTTTCCTCGGCAAGAATCGCGTGATCCGGGTAAGCCGCCGAAATTATATCAATGATCTCGGTCTCGGCGACTAGGTCCACCTCCGACACGAAATCGTTTCGCGCCTTGACCTGGACCTTGAGGGTATCCAGGCGATCCAGGTGGCGCATGATGACCTTGCCCGCCTGTCGCGCTGCCTTGACGGCGATATTCAACATGGGATGGTGCAAGCAGATCTCCTTTGTGACGACATCGAGCCTGGGCCGGCTTCCGTGGACGGGTGGTTTTCAGTTATCGTGCTACGGAAGAGCACTAACCTGTGATTCCTATGTTACCGCAAATTCGCTTTACCTTAATCGAAACCAGCCACCCGGGTAATATCGGGGGTGTCGCCCGCGCCATGAAATGCATGAATCTGTCAAGCCTGGTTCTGGTATCACCCGGACAATTTCCCCATCCCGACGCACTGACTCGCTCGGCGGGTGCCGAGAACATCCTGGAACAGGCGCGGGTCTGCCGGGATGTCAAGGAGGCTGTCGGCGACTGCATCTTCGTCGCCGGGACGACCGCCAGGGAGCGCGCGATCGAGTGGCCTGTCGAGTCGCCGAGGGCAGCTGCGAAAATGATTGCCGCGGAGGCCGCGAACGGTCCGGTGGCACTGCTATTTGGCCGTGAACGCAGCGGTCTGACCAATGAAGAGGTTGATTTGTGCAATCTGCTGATACGCATTCCCACCGGTCCGGGCTATTCCTCGCTCAATCTTGCAAGCGCCGCACAGATACTGGCCTATGAGCTCTTTCTGGCGGCCAATGAGGAGGCAAAACGGATCGACCCGGAGTCTGTAGCGGCAGATCATCACAGTCTGGACGGATTCTACCGGCACCTCGAAAGCACGCTACTCGACCTGGATTTCGTGAAATCGAAACACCCCACGAGACTGATGCGAAAACTTGTTCGCCTCTTCAACCGGGCACGGCCCACGTCGGAAGAGGTGAATATTCTGCGCGGAATCTTGACAGCGGCACAGAACGCCGGCCGGCGAGCGAATTAATCCGGGTGGTGGGCGTCATCGACGGCGGCAAACGCCGGAACGCTTGAAATCGCCCAGTAAATATATAAAGTGATTGCTTTAATATATTCAATAACACCATGATTAATTTACATTTAAACTTGAAAACAAAATAGTTGACCGTTTTAGTCAACTAAGCAACAATCTATTAAGTGAGCAACTATCCAGCTAGTCCCCGTCCAGAAAAAGCTTGAGTCCTTGCGAGAAGCGTGCCGAAGCTGCGAGCGAAGCGTGGCAGGACGCGGCAATCCAGCGCCGAATCAAAACGATTTGTTTCACTGGATTGCTCCGCTACGCTCTCAATGACAGGTATTCTGGACAGGAACTGGCTAATTTGAACTGCGGGGTTTAGTCCATAGATGAAACTGACAACGCGCGGCCGGTACGCGGTAACGGCAATGCTGGATCTGGCGATTCACCACGAGGACGGATCCGTTGCGGTGGCGGACGTGTCCGTACGTCAGGGGATTTCCCTCTCCTATCTGGAACAGCTGTTGTCGCGCCTTAGGAAAGGGGGCCTGGTTACCAGTACACGAGGTCCCGGCGGCGGTTACAGCCTCAGTCGTGACCCGGGTCAGATCTCGATCGCCCAGATCATCGACACTATCGAGGAGAATATCGACGCAACGTTGTGTTCGGGTCAAAAGAACTGCGTGGACGATGATGCCTGTCTGACCCATTTTTTATGGGAAGAGCTGAGCGCGAGCATCAGGGTGTTTTTGACCGCGAAAACCCTTGGAGACCTGATCAAGCAACCCCATGTTAAGGATGTGGCGACACGGCAGGAACAGAGGTTTGAACTCCATGTCGTTCATTGAGACAGTGACCAATCGCGGTGACGGAGAATTTGATGATAACGTTGACTGAGGCTGCGGCAGATAGAGTCAGAGGCTTTCTGGAGAAACGTGGTTTTGGCCAGGGTCTCCGGTTTGGCGTCAGGGCAAGTGGGTGTTCAGGCTATTCATATGTGGTGAACTATGCGGACGACATCGGACCGGAGGATCTGGTATTCGAGACCCACGGCGTGAAGGTGATAGTGGACCACGAAAGCATTGCTATCGTGGAAGGAACCGAGATCGACTTCGTGAAAGAAGGCTTGAACGAGTCGTTTCAGTTCAACAACCCGAGATCTAAAGACGCCTGCGGCTGTGGGGAAAGTTTCAACGTTTAGCCCGGCTGGCCTGGTGCAATATGCAGGTTAAGCGCGTCGGCATAACGACCCTTGGTTGCAAGGTAAACCGGTTCGAGTCCGAGCTGATAGCCGAATCACTGGACCGGTCGGGCTGGTCGGTGGTGGGGGAAAAAGATGAAGCTGAGCTTTACGTCATCAATACCTGCACCGTCACCAGCGAAGCGGACCGGCAGGCGCGCCAGGCGGTCCGGCGGGCCATCAGGCGAAATCCCGCCGCCGTGGTCATCGTTACAGGATGCTACGCACAGATTTCTCCCGAGTCCTGTGCCAGTATCCCCGGTGTCGATCACGTCATCGGAAACGATCGCAAGCTCGATATAGACCGACTCCTGCCCGACCTGGGCAAGCGGCACTTGCCGCGCATCATGGTGGGTGATCTGGATGAGCACGTCAGTCTTCCCGATCGGCTGCTTTCGGGATACGAAGGCCAGACCCGGGCGTTCGTGCAGGTGCAGCAGGGGTGCAACCAGGGCTGCACCTTCTGCATTATCCACCGGGCGCGCGGGCCGAGCCGTTCCCTGCAGCCAAGCCTGGTAAAACGGCAGGTCGAGCGTCTCGCAATCGCCGGGTTCAGAGAAATCGTGATCTGTGGAGTGGATCTCGGATCCTATGGCGACGATTTCGAATTTGACGGAAGGAAATGCTACTCCCTGGTGGACCTGATCAGGGACCTTTGCACCATCGACCAGGATTTTCGTATTCGGTTGAGCTCCCTCGATCCGTCTCACATTAGCGATGAATTGATCGGGCTTCTGGCCGGATATCCGAAAATGTGTCCCCATTTGCACCTGTCGCTTCAAAGCGGAAGCACGCTGATTCTTAAACGCATGAAGCGTCGCTACGACGCCTCATTCGTCTACGAAAAAGTTGCACGCCTGAGGGAAAAACTCCCGAAACTCGTCCTCAGCGCGGACCTCATGGTCGGATTCCCGACTGAAAGCGAGGGCCAGTTCGAGGACAGCGTTGCCATGGTATACGATCTGCAGATCGCATATCCGCATGTTTTCCCCTATTCGGAACGCACCGGAACCCCGGCCGGCCGTATACCCGAAACCAGGCAGGTTCCCCTGGCGGAGCGCAAGGCCAGGGCGAAATCGCTGCGTAATGCCGGCCGAGCGGTGCGCCGGGAGCTGTTGGCATCTCGGCTGGGTACCGAAGCCAGGGTCCTTGTCGAGGGCGGGTACTGTCCTCTCGAAGGCCTTCAAAAAGCGCGGGCGGCTGACTACATAGAGACCTGGGTGCCGGCCCCAGCCGATGCTGCGGGGGCCTGGCTGGACGTGATTTACGAATCCGTACGAGATGACGCCTTGATCGGCCGCATAGCAGGTTAGGCTACAGGTTGCGCAAGTCTGTCCTGCCCCATCATCCGGGATACTGGTGCAACATGCGCACTAAACGTTACACTACGCGCCTTTTTTACCTGTTGTCGACGTTATTTGAGGGAGAACTTTTTATATGGCGGTACAACGCACATTGTCAATCATAAAGCCCGATGGGGTTGCGCAAAACATCATCGGGGAGATATATCGCCGATTCGAATCCGGGGGGTTGCAGATCGTGGCGGCTAAAATGCTGCATTTGAGCGATGATCAGGCCAAAGAATTCTATGCGGTGCACAAGGAGCGGCCTTTCTACACCGACCTCGTGGCCTATATGCAATCCGGACCCGTTATGGTGCAGGTACTCGAAGGGGAAGATGCCATCGCCAGGAACCGAGAGATCATGGGTGCGACCAATCCGGCGGAAGCGGCGGCAGGTACGATACGGGCCGATTTTGCGAACTCCGTAGAGGAGAACGCAGTACATGGTTCGGACGGACCGGACACGGCGAAGGTAGAAATCGATTTCTTCTTTGGCGACGGCGGGATTTGCCAGAGGACGCGATAAGCCGGTGACGCCCAACCAGGTTAATTTGCTGGGCATGGATCGCCAGCTGATGGCAGGTTTTTTCAGTGACCTGGGCGAAAAATCGTTTCGCGCGGACCAGGTCACGAAATGGATCCATCAGCAAGGCGCCACGTCTTTCGAAATGATGACCAATATCAGCCGAGATCTGCGCAAACGTCTTTCCACTCTATCGGTTGTGGACATTCCTGGAATCGCGAACGCTCGGTGTTCGGCTGATGGCACAAGAAAGTGGCTGCTCAGACTCGAGGACGGCAACTGTATCGAAACGGTGTTCATTCCGGAATCCGCCCGTGGGACCCTTTGCGTTTCGTCGCAGGTAGGCTGTGCGCTGAATTGCACGTTCTGCGCCACCGCCCGCCAGGGGTACAATCGCAACCTGACCAGTTCCGAAATCGTGGGGCAGTTGTGGCTGGCAAACCGTGCGCTCGGCAGCCTGGGCGCGGACCCGGACGGCCTCCCCGGCGTCGGCATCACAAATGCCGACATTACAAACGTAGTCCTCATGGGCATGGGCGAGCCGCTGCTGAACCTCGACCAGGTGCTCGTTGCGCTGAGACTCATGTTGGATGATTTCGCCTACGGGTTGTCGCGGCGACGGGTCACGCTGAGCACGGCGGGGATAGTTCCGGCAATCGACAGACTTCGTGTCGAATGCCCGGTGAGCCTGGCGGTTTCGCTGCATGCCCCAAATGATGAACTGAGAGACCGGCTGGTTCCCGTCAACAAAAAATACCCCATCAGGACCCTGATGGAGGCCTGCAGGCGCTATGTAGCGGATGCGCCCAGGACGCGGATCACCTTCGAGTACGTCATGCTCGCGGGGGTAAATGACAGCCCGCAACATGCCCGTGAACTGATAGCCTTGCTACAATCCCTCCCCGTAAAGATAAACCTAATCCCGTTCAATGGTTTCGCCGGTGCCGGATACGAGTGTTCCCTCCCGCGCGATATCGCACGATTTCAGGAATTGTTGATCGGGGCTGGTATGATGACCATGGTCAGAAAAACGAGGGGAGACGACATCGATGCTGCATGCGGCCAACTGGCGGGGCAATTCATCGATCGCACGAATCGGTCACGCAAAATGCGTGCTCATCCGCCAGCTTGACAGCCTGATGTTGGTCTGGCGCGCAGCGGCATTGGCTTTGGCTTGTGGCCTCGTCATGAGCGGCTGCGCAACCGAAACTACGCTGGTTCGGACAAATGAAGGAGACCCCGCCGAACGTGCGGATGTCCACGCGCAGCTCGCCGCGCAGTACATGGAACGGGATTCGCTCGAGGTGGCGCTGCAGGAATTGAACCAGGCGCTGGCCATAAAACCCGACCATTCATCGTCAAACTACGTCATGGCGGTCCTTCAAACGCGCATGAAGGATTATGAGGCGGCGGAACGGTATTACAAACGTGCTTTGAAATCCAATCCCGATAACTCCGAAGCGGCGCACGATTACGGCATTTTCCTGTGCGAGCGTGGCAAGGTAGAGGACGGTTTGAATTCCTTCGAGAAGGCCTTGTCAAACCCATTGTACCGTGGCGCCGCGTTGACCAGACTCAGAGCGGGTGAGTGCCTGATTACGATCGGCCAGGACCCGGAGCGAGCGGAAAAATATTTCAGGGCCGTGCTCGAACAAAACCCCGCCGTCGCACTGGCGCTTTACTACATGGCCAGTATCAACTTCGATCGCGGTAATTATCTGTCCGCCCGGGCGTTCATCGAGCGTTTTTTCAGCGCCAGCGCGGAGACGCCGGAAAGCCTGCTGCTTGCCGCAAAAATCGAGACCCGGCTGGAAGCAGATGATGTTGCCCAAGATTATGCGCGGCGGTTGCGTTCCAAATTTCCGTCCGCGAAAGAGGCGGCGGAACTGAAGGGGCTTTGATGAATGCGGAATCGACAGTCAGCGTTACCTCGAACGAGGACGTGCGCTCCCCTGGAGAAATGCTTGCACAGGGTCGCCAGCGAAGCGGACGCACCAAGGAAGAAGTCGCCGTGCAGCTCAACCTTTCCGTGGACCAGATTCAAGCGCTGGAGGAAAATCGATTCGGCGATCTTCCAGGAAAAACCTACGTACAGGGTTATTTGAAAGCATACGCCAGGCTGGTCGGTTGCGAAGAGAAAGAAATATTCCGCAATTTCAACCTACAGGAAGACACCTCTATACGCGGAATCAAGCCTGTGATGACCGGACCGGAAAGCGGCGGCAGGCACAAGAAGGTGTGGAGCCTGCTGGTAATCGTTGCCCTGGGGGTGTTGAGTTTCATGTGGTGGCAAAGCAGGGAGCAGGCGGATGTCGGATCGCGCGGCGCGGATCTCATACAGCGGGATATGGGATCGATCTCACAGGACCCAGACCAGAACGAGGTGTGGACAGAAACCCGGATTTTGGATCCAGCGACCATGCAATCAACGAACGCGTCGGAGACGATCGGTGAACCGGAATCGTCGCTGACCCCCCAAGATGTCGAGCGTGCTCAGCCGGAAGACGAACTTCGCGCTAGAATTGAAGCGGAGGAACTATCACTCACCCGGGAGCAGAACGCGGAAACAGCGGGGCCTGCCACCGATATCCCGCAAAGTGAAAGTAGCCCCGGAACGTTGGTCGATGATGCCGCCTTCCGGGGGGGGGAAGCGCCCTCGACGCCGGCGCAAACCAGTAACGGGCGAACGGTTACGTTCGAATTCGACGCTTCATCCTGGGTCGATTTACGCGACGCGGACGGTCAGCGTCTGCTTTATGAGCACATCAACCAGGGTCGGCAAGTCTCGGTGGAAGGCAAACCTCCCTTCAGTGTTTTTCTGGGCAATGCCGATGGCGTACGGATAGAGTACGATGGCAAACCGTTTGATTTCAGCGCATACGTCAACGGGGTATACGCACGGTTCAGCCTGGGCAGCGACGCCCCGTAGGTAGGATCGGGACTTTGGAAACGGGCGCAGTAAACGCGGTTCGGGGTATGAATGACATCCTGCCCCGGGACAGCGCCGTCTGGCAGCGGGTTGAAGCCGAGCTGCGAAGAATATTTCGAGCCTACTCGTACCGCGAGATTCGATTGCCGCTGCTCGAAAAAACCGAACTGTTTGCACGATCCATAGGTGAGGCGACCGACATCGTGGCCAAGGAAATGTACACCTTTGACGACAGGAACGGCGAAAGTTTGACGTTGAGGCCCGAAGCAACGGCCAGTTGCGTGCGTGCCGGTATCGAGCACGGTTTGTTCCACAATCAGTGCCAGCGTTTCTGGTATATGGGTCCGATGTTCAGGCACGAACGGCCCCAGCGGGGGCGCTATCGGCAATTTTACCAGGCCGGGGCGGAGGCGTTCGGTTGGACGGGGCCGGATACCGATGCCGAACTGATCGCGATGTCATCGAGGTTCTGGAGCGGTACGAAGCTGCAAATCCCGCCCCGGCTGGAGATCAACTCGCTGGGTGACTCAGACACCAGGGCAGCGTACCGTCGTCGACTTGTAGAATATTTGCAGGGTTACGAGCGGGACCTCGACCCAGACAGCCGGAATCGTATTCGAACCAACCCGCTGCGTATTCTCGATTCGAAGGACCCGAATACACAACGCATTCTGCAAGGTGCTCCGACGCTGTTTGATGGTCTCGATGCCGACTCCCGCGCTCATTTCGACGGGTTGTGCCGGTACCTCGACGAACTGGGTATTCGCTATACCGTAAACCAGAGACTGGTCCGCGGCCTGGATTACTATAATCGTACTGTATTCGAGTGGGTCACGGACGAACTGGGTGCGCAGGGTGCGGTTTGTGCGGGAGGCAGATATGACGGCCTGGTGCAGCAATTGGGCGGCAAGCGTGCCGTACCCGCCGCGGGTTTTGCACTGGGAATGGACAGGCTGGTCGAACTCGCCTCGATGAACGAAGCGATGCGTTCTCCCACTCGCGCGGACGTTTACATAATCATGGTCGGTGAAGGTGCGCGGTCCAGGGGTTGGAGTCACGCCGAGAAATTGCGGGGCCGGGGTTTCAATGTAGAGATGTATTGCGGTGAAGGCGGCATGAAGAATCAAATGAAGCGGGCGGACAAAAGCGGTGCGCTGATTGGTCTTTTGCTGGGCGAGGACGAGCTCGAATCTGACTCGATCACGCTGAAAATGATGCAGAGAAGAGGCGAGCAGGTAACGGTTGCCGCCGGCGATCTCGTGACAAAGGTGCAGGAATTGATAGGTGAGCATAGAGTATGATCGACCCACGCTACAGCGAAGATGAACAGGCCGAACGTCTGAAAGAATGGTGGAAGAAAAACGGAACTTCGATAATTTTTGGCTTGGTGATAGGCGTGGGCGCCATTGCCGGTGTCAACTACTGGAGGGACTACACCCAAGCTCAATCTGAATCGGCATCCAACCGGTTTGCCCAGCTGATGTCGAGCCAGGACGGTGATTTCGAAATAATCGGATCAGAGCTCATGCAGGACTATACCGCTACCCCGTATGCGGGGCTGGCGGCGCTGTTCCTGGCGAAGGAAAAATACCAGGCGGGTGAAACCGAACAGGCCGCGGCGATGCTCAGGTGGGCGTTGGAGAACTCCAAACAGGCCGGCGTTCAGCATCCCGCGCGATTGAGACTGGCGAGGTTGCTGTTGGAGCAGGGAAAACCGGAACAAGCCGAAAAGCTTGCGGCCGTGCAGAGCTACGACGGATTCGTGTCGGAGTACCAGGAGCTGCGCGGTGACATCGCAATGGCAACAGGGGATGTTGAAGGGGCGCGGAGTGCATACGAGGAAGCCTTGAGAGATATAACGCCGGGTTCGGCCTACAGCAATCTGCTGGTAATGAAGCTGGACCACGCAATCGGAAACACCAGCGAATGAAACCACTAGGCACACTCGTCCTGTTCCTGTTAGCCCTGTCACTGTCGGGATGTGCCGCAGTGGAGAAGCTTAGCGGCAAAGAGCGGATCGAAGATGAGCCGCCCGCGAAGCTGGGCGACGTCGAACAATCCGTAAAGATAATTCAGAAGTGGTCCTACAAAGCCGGAAGCGGCGCGCCACCCCGCAGCATACAGCTGGTGCCGGCGCTGGACCGCGGCCTGCTGTTTACCGCGGGTACGGACGGGACGGTCAGTGCGGTTGCGCCCGACACCGGCAAGGCCCAATGGCGAACCCGGCTAGATGATCAGATTTCGGGCGCCGTGGGGGCCGGAGATGACATCGTTCTGGTCGGCACATCGGAAGGCGAGGTCGTGGCGCTCGATTCATTCACAGGCGACGCGTCTTGGACCAGGCAGCTGAGCAGCGAGATTCTCGCACCGCCGGCCGCGGGGCTGGGCATTTCCGTTGTGCGGACCATCGATGGACATGTCTACGGACTATCGAGTGAAAACGGGCAGCAGCAGTGGGTATTCCATCGACAGGTGCCGCCATTGACGCTGCGCGGCAACAGCGCACCGCTTGTAATCCGGGGCGCGGTAATCGCCGGATTCGCCAACGGCAAGATCGTCGCAGCGGATCTTTCCGACGGCACCATACTGTGGGATATCAGTGTGGCCGAAGCCAGCGGCAGAAATGAAGTTGAACGCATGATCGATATCGACGCCACGCCGGTGATCGTGGGCAGCGTCCTCTACGTTTCAGCGTTCCAGGGTGCGGTGACGGCGCTTGCTCTGGGCAGCCGTCGCGTACTTTGGTCCAGGGAAATATCCAGCCATGTCCATGTCAGCGCCGACGATGAAAATATCTATGTCTCCAGTGACGCCGGTCTTGTCAGCGCCCTGGACCGGCTCACGGGGGAAACCATCTGGGAACAGCCCGAACTGCTGCGTCGGCGGTTGTCAGGCCCCACCGCGCTGGGCAACTACATACTGGTAAGCGACTACGAGGGCTATATTCACGCACTCAGGAAGACCGACGGAAAGATAGTTGGGCGAAGAAAGCTCGGTGGGGGAGGATTTGCGGGGCTGCCGGTTGTTTACCAGAACACCATCTATTCGATGAACAAGCAGGGTTCGCTGATCGCAGTCACGGTGAGTGATTCCTGAGCCTGCAATGGCATCTCCGCCGGTCATCTCTATCGTCGGTAGAGCCAATGTCGGAAAATCCACCCTGTACAACCGACTGACCCGCTCCCGGGACGCCATCGTAGACGATTATCCGGGAGTGACCCGGGACCGAATGGTTGGTAAGGGTGTGCTTGGAGCACGGTCCTACTGGGTCATAGATACCGGTGGCTACGAGCACAGCGTTGCCTCCGCGCTGCAAGGTGCGATTCAACAACAGTTCGAGCTCGCGGTGGAGGAAAGCGATGCCATCATACTGGTAGTCGATGGACGAGAAGGCCTTAGCACGGGGGATGAAGAGATCGTGGGCCGGCTTCGTGCCAGCGAAGTGCCGGTTTACATCGCGGTAAACAAATGCGAAGGATTGGAGGACGAGCTGGCCACGGCGGAGTTCTACAGTCTTGGAGTTGGTGAGGCCTTGTACGCGGTATCCGCGCAACACGGATCCGGTGTACGGGAAATGATGGAGGCCATACTCCCCGGATTTGACAAAGACAGTGCGGGGGCACTCGGTGACGAGATCGACTGCCCCAGGGTGGCTATTCTGGGTAAGCCAAACGCTGGCAAATCGACGCTCGTGAACAAGCTGCTAGGAAAAGACAGGATGATAGTGTCTGATATCGCCGGAACCACGAGAGACAGCGTCGGCACGCGCTTTACAAGCGACGGCCGTGAGTATTACCTCATCGATACTGCCGGAGTCAGAAGAAGGTCCAGGGTTGGCGAGAAGCTCGAGCGTATTTCCGTTGTCAAGGCTCTGCAAACCATGGCAAGGGCCGATGTCATCGTCCTGCTGATCGACGCAAGGATTGGAGTCACCGAACAGGATGCCAGGTTGGCAGGGCTCATTCGGGAAGCCGGCCGAGCCATGGTCGTGGTTGTAAACAAATGGGACGGGCTGGAGAGGTATAGGAAAAACCTCGTGCGGCGCGGTCTCGCCAAAGAATTACCCTTTCTGGAGTCGGTTCCTACGATATTCGTATCAGCCAAATACGGGTCGAGGATCGACCGGATCATGCCGGCGGTTCAGCGAGTTTATGATTCCGCCATGGCAAATCTCGGTACGGCAAAACTGAACATGGCGCTGAGACGCGCTGTGGAAGCCCAGCCTCCGCCCAGGGTAGGCCACCGGCAGATCAAGCTCAAATACGCACACCAGGGCGGCAAGAATCCGCCGACCGTGGTGATCCACGGTAATCTGCTTCACAAAGTTCCCGAGTCTTACAAGCGATATTTGGCAAGCCGTATCGGCAAGGAATTCGATCTTACGGGTACCCGCGTCAATCTCTGGTTCAAAACGTCCGTAAACCCCTATGCACGAGGCTCTTCCCATGCGCGCAAATGAATCCAACGGGGAATGTGGGTGTTATACTTATCCGTGTTGTAGCATTCGCGTGAAGGGTTGCACCGGAAACCGGCTTGTCTTTCCTAAGCTATTGATTTAAATGAATAAAGAAGCAGAAAAAGTCATGCTCACCAAGCAAAAGGAGATGCTTGCCGTGATGACTGCGCTGTCATTCATCGAGCAGAATGCCCTGATTACGCAGGCTCAGCTCAATGATGCACGACGCAGTTTGCAGGCTCTTTTCATTCGGACGACCGGCGAAGAAACCATGCTGCGGAAGCTGCTCGAGATCCTGAAGGTCAACAAGGAACTCCACGAGGCGTTCAGCAGCATATCGAAGATCAGCATGAGCATTTCCAATACGTGCGAGATCATCGCCAAGAAAATCAAATATCTGAGGCAGTACGTAACCCGCCTTCAGCTGACGCCTTCGGAAAACAGCGAGTTCTTCGCTCCCTTCCTGACTTTTACCCACCAGTTCCAGGAAAAGATCATGCGCTTCAATCAGATGATGCAAAACTATCTTGCGTTGAGGGAGGAAGAGGCAAAGCGAATGAACGAGTTCCAGATCGCTGAAGATGCCAGCCGACGGCTGAAAATGAGGCTCTCCGGAAAACTCGGAACACGGGCCACCGGTGAGGTGGAAGAGTCGATCAGGCAGGAGGTGATGGGGAGCTTCGATTTCGCCAGCGCCCACAGTGTGATGTTGGATGCGCAACGCCGGGCCAGGATGGAATCCAAACAGGTTTCGGATCTGCTTTTTGACCTGAAAGCGATGTGTCAGATGGCGATGAATCCGGAGATGCGTGAAAAAGTGGAAAGACCGGGGGAGGTGGTTGAGGAGTATGACGATATTTTCATGCGATTCACCAATTCTCTTAAACATCATCCGCGGCTGGGTCAGATCAAGGACTTCATCATTGATTATTTCAAGCTGTATCAGCGGGCTTACGGCTTGTTTCAGTTGGATTTCGACAATTTCAACAAGGCGGTCGACACCATCACCCACAACACCGAGGAATACTTCGAATCCAAGCAGGAAGACGAAGACATTCGCGTCAAGCGGGACAAGCTGCGGAAATATGAAGGATTGATTCCTTTTCTCGAGAATACGAGTGAGATGATCGTCGAATACGAGGACTATCCATTCGATAAATTCTCAAAGCATGTTTCGCTGGTGATATCAGAAGAGGGTCGACCCTGGGAGCACATCAGCGAGGAACTGCTCGTTGCCAAGGTCGCCGCGGAGGCCGACTTGACGACCAGGTTGGACTAGCCCGCATTATTCAGGCTAACACCTGCCGATGAATTCAGGCTTCCTCCGGCAGTATCCCGGACTGATCATTGTTGCCGTGTTGTCGAGTCTCGCACTGTCCATCTGGTGCATATGGGCCGACCCGATCATCAACAACGATGGTGTCTATTATGTCAGGGCCGCGCGGTCGATCTCAACCGGCGACTGGCGCGAGGCGCTGTCTATATATTCCTGGCCATTCTATCCCGCGCTGATCGCTTATGTCGGCAAACTGCCCGGGGTCGACCTGGTCAGCGCAGCCTACGTTCTCAACGCACTGCTGGCGGCGCTGCTAGTCGTCTGTTTTCTCTGCGCTGTGCACGAACTGGGCGCAGACCGGAACACAATGATTTTTGCCGTATTTTTGATACTGGTATTCCCCACCCTGAACAAGTACCGGTCATTCATCATACGAGACATCGGCTATGCGGCATTCAGCATCTGGTCCCTGTGTTTCCTTTTCAAATACTGGAAACAAAACAGCCGTGTTTCACTGTTTGGGTGGTTTGTCTGTGCCGCGGCGGCCTGTCTGTTCAGGGTGGAGGGTGTCGCCATCCTGGCATCGGTGCCGGTCATTGCCCTGGCCCTGCGTCAGTCCGCATCATACACTGCCAGGTGGCTGCTGCTTGTCGCCGGGGCGATGCTCGTGCTTGTGTTCGCGTTTCTCCTTGGTCTGTGGTTGATCAAAGACATCGCCATCATCGACGCCGCGGGAAAATTCGAGAAACCGGGGAACATCATCGAGGCCATCGGCGGGTATGTAAGCGACACAGTGGGGGGCAAGCTCGGATTACTGAAAGAGCAGTTTGCCGGGCGCTACTATCTAATCGTGTACGCCATGATTATCGTGTTCGTCACCGCGGCTGAACTCGTACGACGACTGTCTGTTATCTATGCCGCCCTGGCGGTCTGGGGCTACAAAAAGGGCATGCTCTTTCCCGAAATGTCCTTGAAGCCGATTTGGGTGGCTATAATCCTGGTCAATACGCTGATATTGATCGGTTCCGCATTTTTCATTTCGATCGTGGTCGACCGCTATGCGCTGACGGTTGCCGTTACCATATTGATGGCGTCACCGTTCGTGTTTTCGTATCTATGGAAACGCTGGGGCGATTCGAGCCAAACCGCCAGGCAAAAATGGCTGCTGCCGGGAACGCTGGTGCTGGCAATACTGCTCGGGGTGAACGGCCTGGACGTTTTTACAAACAAAAAACATCTAGCCGAGGCCGGCCGCTGGATCCGGGAAAATACCCCTGCGGACGCGACGCTGCACAGCAACAATCTGATACTGGTCCACTATTCGGGCAAGGATGCCTTCCACAAGGACGACAACTATTCCTGGCAGCACTCTTACCTGGTCATCAAGAACAAAAAGTGGAAGGAGTATGACTATATCGCCATTGAACTGGGTGATAACGACTACCCTTGGACCGAATGGCTTGAAATTCATCTGCATGGCCCACCGGTCAAGAAAATAAATGGCGAGCACGGAAGCAGCGTGTTTATTTACCGAAACCCGCGTCCTGTCGCTATGCGCTGATACAATTCCTGGGTTGTCCTGGCGTTCTGTTCGACGGATTTGATTCCGAGGCCGGCAATGCGGGCCTGGTCGACCGGTTGTTTGTATTTTTGCCAATGTAGATCAAGCTCGGCAAGGATGCCTTGAAACTCATCACCATCACCGGGCGCGTACAAGAAACCGGACTCTCCATCGATCACGGCATCCCTCAGGCCTCCCGAGTTGGGGGCGACGACCCACAAGCCCAACAGAGACGCTTCCCGCGCGACAAGACCGAAACTTTCTGGCCACAGGGAAGGCACGATCATGACGTCGATCAGGGAGTAGAACGCACCCATGTCGGAAAAATCGAACCTGGGATAGATCGTCACCTGCGTGTCGCCCCATTTCTCCGTTGTCGTTTGTGACAGTTTGGAAAAGATATCGACGATGACGACTTCAATGTTACTGAGCCTGGCGCTGCCTATGCGGTCTTTCAAGAAATAAAACCCTTTATGTTCTGACTGTCCGCCGGCGTATCCAAGCACCAGTTTTTTCAGCGTGTTTCTGCTGAAACCGGGTGGTGTGTCAACGCCGTCTTCGATCACCATCGTATTCGCGAACCCGTTGTCCGAATACAGATCCCGCTGGTACTCCGATACGGCCACAAGCGCGCTTGCACCGTGCAGCCGATCACGCAGAAACCGGTTCCGAGAGGAAGTACTGTTGAAATCGGTGCTGTAGCTGCAGGCAACGAGGGGGTTGCTGACGTTTCGTGGCAGCAGGTTTCCACTGTCATCCATCATGAACGGGTAGTCGGAAATCCACCAGGAATCATGCAGGGTGACGACGTAAGGGATGTGGTTTTCCCCGGCGGCCAGCAGCGGCGATGCGGTGAGTCGCTGTACACTGTGAAAATGCACGATATCGGGAGCGTAGAAGCGCAGCACCCGGTCGAACAGGAGCCTGATTTTTTCGTCCTCGTACAATCTTTCGAGATCCGGTCTCATTGGCACGCTGACCGAAAGTACGATGACGCCGTCATGAACATATTCCCGTAGGTGATACGGCCTCGTGTCATGCACGTCACAGGTAAAGACCATGACGTCGTAGCGTCCGCTGAATTCGGACACCATGGTGTCGACCAGGCCCTTGACGATCCGGGTGGCGCCTCCCATGGATTGCGGCGGGTAAAGCGTGTTGACAATCAACAGGCGTTGCCTGGATTTCGTGCCGGCGTGTGACCGGCTCGTGCCGGGCGATCGATCTATACATTCGTAAACGATATCCCTGAATTTCCCGGCAAGCTGTTCACGCCCGTACCGCCGCGCGATTTCGACTTTCGCGGCCTGGCCGATCCGATCCCCGAGATCCTTGTCGACGATGAGTGCCCCAAGTATGGACTTCCACTGTGCGGGTGTGTCGGCCACGAAGCCGGTTTCATTTTGTCTGATGGCCCGGTGGTATGTGCGGGTCCCGGAAACGACCGATGGGACGCCCAGCATGCCGGCTTCCAGCCATTTGATTTCACTTTTGCAGTCGGCGAATATTCCTGGTTCGAGGGGGGCGATGTTTATGTGGGCGCACTTAACGACTTCTAGATACGAAGCGTACTCGAGGAATTCGATGGTCAATACCCGGTTTCCGAATCGCCTGAAGTCCGGGTCGAGCTGCAATGGCCCGGCGATGACGAGTTTGGTCTCGGGGTGTTCGTCGAGCATCTCTAGCAATACGGGTGTGACCATTCTGAAATCGGCGTCGTGTGTTTTTGTGCCGCTGCCGTAGAATATGATGACGGCATCGGTTTCCCTGCCGGCAAACCCTGCGTCGCACTCGTAAATCAGCGTGGACGATATGCCGTTGGGAAGAATGAATCCGCTGGCGCCTAGCGTACGTTCAACCTCTTCCCCGAGAGGTTCCGTCGACACCATGCAGAACGGTATCAGCGACATCGATTTGCGGTAGAGATCGGCGCCCGTGAGAAGATCTTTGTACACCCTTAAGGAGAGTTGACCGCGATTGCCGGAAAACTTTTTTTCGAGCTGGATCCGGTCGAAAACGAGATCGTCCAGGTCGTAGATCAGCAGTTTGTTCAGCGCACCGGCGTACTCGATGATCGAAAGGACGGCATCGAATCCCGGTACACGGTACAGCACGATCACGTCGTAGAAATGCAGTTCCCTCCTGACCTGCTCGATATCCGACCAGGGCAGCCAGGCGGCTTCCCAACCGAGCTCGCTCAACATCTCGAGCTTTTGCCTGACCCGGTACTCGAAACATTGCGGTATGCTGTCCTCGGCCAGTATCAGCACGCGCGGCTCGTCTGGGATGTGGCGAACCGGATGCGCCGCAGTGGTGTCCTGAGTATGGGTGTCGAAGCCGGATTTGCTTCCAGCCAGGCGGTTTCTCAGCTTTACCACGGACTGCGCGGCCCATTGCGCCGCCTTGATGGCGCCAAGAAACAGATAGTTGCCCAGGTTGTATGCCGCGGTGGCCACGGGGTGGCGCTGAGCCCATGCCATGGCCAGGTCGATCCTGCGCGTGTCCAGGTGCTTCAAATCAAGGCTTGAAAACAAGGACTTAATACGAGAAATCATCCCGATATTGATCCAAATTGGGATTGTAACCGGGGTCGGGAAGCCCCAGCCGGGATTGGTAGCGTTGCCAGAACCTGTGGCGCTCCCGTTCGAATCGCGATCTTTTGGATTCCGTGTCCTCGTAGCCTCGCGAAAGAGACTCGTGATGATATGCCAGTGCGAATGGGGTAAAGATGTTGCAACGGCCAAGGGCTCTGGCGCGCAGGCAGAAATCGACATCGTTGTAGGCAATGCCGAATCGATCCTCATCGAAGCCGTCCAGCTTGCGGTGCAAATCCCTTGTGAACAGGCAAAGAGCCGCGGTTACCGCGCTGACTTCCTGAACGCAGATCAGGCGGTTCATGTACCCGGGGGAATCCCCGGGATAGTGTTTGTGCATATGGCCGATATGACCGGATTTCTGCACGCTCAGTCCGGCATGCTGGATGGTACCGTCCGGATACAACAGTTTTGCACCCACCACACCGACCCTTTTTCTCTGGCCGTGTTCCAGCAAGGCGTCGAGCCATCCCTTGTTGCTGACGGAGATATCGTTGTTCATCAGGACGATGTACTCGCCCGATGCCAAATCGACACCGTGGTTGACCAGAGCGGAAAAATTGAACGGGATATTGTGCTCGACGAATCTGATGCGGCGGTCTCGTCTGCAGAACTCGTCCATCACCCGGTAGGTTTCTGATGACTGGGACCGGTTCGAAATGCCAAGGATATCGTAATTGGGATTACTGGTATTTTCCAGAATTGACTCAAGGCAGGACCGCAGAAATCGAGGTTTGTCCTTGAACGGGATCACTATGGTCGTCCTCGGTTTGCCCCGGATCCGACGCTTTATCCGGTACGTGTTGTTCGTCGCGGACAGTACCTCGATTCCAGGATCCTGTTCCCTGAAATGCGCGCGCAGAACATGTTCGAGTCCGCGGCCGCCGACTTCTTTGCGCGCATGGTAAACAGGCCGGGGCAGATGTTCCATGCGCCTTCCATCCGCGAAAGCGCGCAGCAACAGAGCGCAGCGGGCGCCAGGATAGTCGTTCAGGTCGATGCCGCCGTATTTGACCAGAGTGGATTGGCGAATGCACAGCAGGTCCCCGATGTAGTCGAAGTGGGCGAAATAGTCATAGTTCGGTCCGGTCTTGAACCGAGGCCCTTCGAGATGGCCCCGATCATTGATGGTATCCTGGTCGGTGTAGACAATATCGGCACCGCCGTCATGAACCGAAGACCACATTGCTTCGAGAGCATCGTCGCTCAGCCAGTCACCGGATGGCATGAACACGAAAACGGCATCGCCGTCACCTTCGTCGCTCCGAGCGGCAATCCAGGCGGTATCCCCGGCATCGGCGACCTCGACCCGGTTGCGGAGTCGCTGTTCGACGTACTGCTTGATCCGCGATACGGAGCGCGCTCCGTCGCATGTCGCCAGTATCAATCGCACTTCCGGGTGGTTCCGCAGGCACGACACGGAGGCCCGCATCCCGGGTCTTGTCGAATTGCCGGGCACAATGCACAGGTGCATTGAATTCAAATTGCCTTTGGTCATTCGTCGGGCCGGTTCTGATACCCGTTGGCAGTCCGCCAGCGTTCGTACTCGTTCGTGTAGCGTCGTGACCACCACGCCGGACGAAACACTTTCAGGCAGGCATTGATGGCCCCGTCCTTGCGAGCGTGTGTCAAGCGTTCGTAAAATCGCTGGGCACGAATGAACACGTTCCAGAGCGGGGAATTTCGGTACCTGTCGAACTCTTCACCGGTTTTTTCCAATACCGCAATTCTGGATTCAATGGCGCGCATGTGCTCCTCGTCACGTTCCTGCCTGGCAAGGAAACCGTCACGGGCCAATATGTAGCTTTTATCGGGCAGGTATTCGAGTGCGATTTCGAACTTGAGCCTAGATCGTGGATCAGCTGTCGGGAACTCCGGAATACGATATTCGATAGCCGGGTCCGCGTCTTCGACGACGTACAGTTCACCCAGCAGTCGGTCGTTGAATACGAGGCCCGTCATACTGAAATTTTCCACTATTTTCGCGTGATCGCGCGCCGTGAGTAGGGCTAACGAACTCTTCGAATCCGGGCCGGTGGCCTCGATGAGCAAGGACAAAATCTTGATGTATGCGATCGGCATAGCCGGGGTCTGTGACAGAAAATGAAAATCGATCGACTCGACCTCCTGGAGTTCTTGTTCAATGCGGAACGTAAGCGTCTGGGGATTCGAATCTGTCGAATACCGGTTTACCAGTCGTTTATCACTGGAATAGTCTTCGCCGGTTCGGCGGTAGAACAAGGTGGCGGTACCAACCTTATCCAAACGGAGCCCCCGTTGTGCGAAACTGTTGGTTTGGTGGCTCGGGATGTATACTCATCGGTGATGCTGGTGAACGTGTGCCGCGGGGCCCTGCTTCGACATTAGTCATAAAACCCAATATTACCACGTGATGCCGACACCACACCCGCGACCGGTAACGCGCATGCGGCCAATTTGTTGCAGAATTTCTTGTCGTTGCTCTACGTACGGTACCCATGAGTATGATTGAGGAAGCGCGGCAGCCGCGTTCGAGACCGTCAGCAGCGGCAGCGCTTGCTCGGACGCACGTTGTCGTAATCACGTTCTGCCCCGACACCTCCGTGATGGCCCGTCAGTTCAAAAGGTTGCACGATGAAGGAGTCAAGGTCGTGCTGGTTGATAATCACTCGCCGATGCAGGACGAAGTTATCGAGGCGGCTGTCGCGCATTCCTTCGAGTACGTTGCCCTCGACCGTAATCTGGGCGTGGCGGGTGCGCAAAACGTGGGTATCGAGAAAGTCAGATCCCTCGACGGGGAGTACGTCGTGCTGCTCGATCAGGATTCCATACCGGAGGCCGGGGCGTTCAAGACACTCATCGATGGATTGTTGACAGCCCCGGATGGTCCAAGGGTGGCGGCAATCGGGTCGAGCTACACGCTGCCATCCGGCAACCCGGGCTCCTCTTTTGTTCGCTTTGCCTGGTTTCGATTCCGCAAGATTTTCTGCGAACACGGCGGCGCGGAACTCCATGAGGTCGATTTTTTGATTTCGTCCGGCACCCTGATTTCCATGTCCGTATTGGCGGACGTCGGACCGATGAGCGAAGAACTGTTCATCGACCACGTGGATACGGAGTGGTTCCTGCGCGCAAGATCCAGGGGATACCGCGCCTATGGCAGCTGCCTGGCACGGATGAGCCATGGACTCGGTGAGCGCGTCGTCCGCGTGTGGCTTGGTCGATGGCGGACAGTGCCGGTGCACAAGGGATTTCGCTACTACTTTACGTTTCGCAACAGCATTTGGTTGTACCGGCAAAAATACGCACCGTTTAAATGGATAACCGCTGATCTGATACGACTGCTTTATATATTCGTGTTCTCCGGATTGTATCTGTCGTCTCGGTCTGAAAACCTGAAACACATTTTTCAGGGTGTTCGGGATGGCTTCGGAAATCCGGCCGACTGGGACTCCCCCGCAGTGGTGCAAACCGCAATCGATGCCGGCAGAGACCGCAGCTGAATGACGGTTTGGAGAAAGACATATCAGGCGCTGGACAGCGCAGACGAGTACCTGACCCGCATCTTCGACTATGTCACCTGGCGTGATCTTTGGCTACTGCTCTTGACCGTGGCGTTCGTCGTTTTCCTCGCCGGCGTAACCCCATTTGCCCACGTATTGCGCGAAGACGCCTATAATTTCACGGTCAAAGGTATGGAAATTTCCCTGGGGGATTTCAGCCTGGACAGGCCGCAGGCCATTGGGTGGCCGCTGCTGCTCGGCCTGGTGTTCTCGATAATGAGCGTGGATAACGTTTTCGAGGCGATGTATGTCTCACGTTGGACTTCGATCCTGTGCACGGCGTTCGGGGTGTTCGCGCTGGGAAAAGCGTGCAGCGCGATGTTGGCGGACCGCTCGCAGAAGGGAATCGCGGTGATGATCGTGTTTGTTTATATGGCGAATGCGCTGATCTACACGATGGCCCGGAGCGCCATGAGTGAAGCGCTCTTTGTTCTGCTCGTGATCGGTGTCGTGTATTTTTCGATACGGGCCACCGAGGGGGATGCTCTGGATATCCGCAGTCTCGTCACCGCAGCGTTGCTGGCCGCTGTTTCATACTACGTCAGACCCAACGGTTTGTTCGTATTCGCGGCACTCGTTGTGACCATCGTTCTGCATTCGTGGGGTTCTCGAAAATCGACCATCGCCGCTGTGGTCGTTTCCTCCGCGGTTTTCGTCATCGCCATCTCACCCTATCTCTACGCGCGTTTCGCTGCATTTGGCTCACCATTCGACTATGGCCCGAACTCGAAGTACTTCGTCGACCACTACGAGCACGTTTGGGCGGACAATATAGCCGCGCCTTCGCTGTGGGAGTATCTGAGTACGCACAGCATTGCCGAACTGTACGGCAGGTTTGTCGACGGCGGATTGCTGTCCGTTTTGAAACATTTGGAAAGGTGGCTGCTGAACGCTCCCGGGGCCGTGATCGCGCTGTTTGGCGCGGTCGCCGTGTTTCTGCTCCGCAAGCGGCGGGCATACATCGTGCCGCTGACCCTGGTTGTGTCCATTGCAGGCATATCCATGGTCTACGAGATCTTTGGAACCGTGAGGCATTTGTACTATTTGCTGCCTTTAATGTTACTTTGTGCCGCTGCCGCATTTTTCGTGCTCGAGCGGTACAGGGTGCCCGTTCAGAGCATCGCGGCTGCCGCGATCATCCTGCTGGTCGCCGGTGATCTGCCTTTAGTGGTGTGGATGGGGCCCGAGCAGCGGCAGATACCGCAGGTCAAGGACCATTGGGCGGTGTGGGCGTCGAACAACATCGAGGGCACCGTGGCGATAGTGGAGGGAGGGGATTTCCTCAAGATGAGCCAGCACTACGAGCCCATCGGCTGGCGGGTCGCGAAGAGCTTCAGGGACGTCGCACCGCATATCCGCGTGTGGCGGCCCGGTGTCTATGACACCCTGGATGAGGCCATGATCCATTTCAAAAAAATTAACCTCCGATATTTGATTACGGACCGCGAAGGATTGAAACGAAGACCGTACCTGCGTGATGTAACGGACCCCCGGTGGCAAGATCAATTCAAGCATCTCGGGTACTTTCCCGTCGGAGACAAGGGCGCACGATTACACCACGTCAACATCTACGAAATCATATACTGAAGAATGAGAAAGTCGATTTGATCAAGCGCGGAATCACCGTAGTGTGTCTGTTAGCTATTGCAGCGGCCACGGCAACCTCATTTGCGAGTGACTATTTTCCGCGGCCTGAAGCGAGCGGCGGGTGGAGAAAGAACACCGCTCCCGAATTCATCAGATCGCTGGGCCTTGACCCGGCGAACGTGGAAGAATTCGGCAGGTACAACCTGTCCGTTCCCAACTACTCGAAGCTCAAGCATCACGATTACCACGAACATTCCGGCGCTTTGGTTATCAAAGACGGTTGGATCATAGGCGAATGGTACAACCGGCCTGACGGCAAGACCTACATGAATTATCTGTCTTCGATAGGCAAGTCGCTGGCCCTGGCCTGTTTTGGCATCGCCGAAAAAGACGGGATGGACGGCCGACTGGATGTAGCTGTCGACCGCAATTCAAAAGTGTACGATCGGCGCTGGCTCGAGGCCGGGTTTCCGCTATCGGATGAACGAAAAGCGGAGATCACATTCGAACAGATCTTTCAACACACCTCCGGAATTTGCCCCCAGATCAACGCGCGGGGAAAAATTCTGGAACTGGGTCGCGACAGGTGGACCGACTACGATGACTGGGTCCTGGGTCACGACAAGCGATGGCCGCAGACCGGCAGGCTGTTTTTCCCCCCGGGCCAGATCCGGGAATTCGAGGGAAGACAGGCATGGGGAAGTCACGAAGGGGCTTACAGCAGCGTCGCGTTCGCCCATATCGGTTTGGTGATCCGGGGCCTATACGGCATGCCCGCTCACCGGTTCCTGTGGCAACGGCTATTTCAGCCGCTCGGTTTCAGTGGCGTCGCTTATCACAACCCGCCCGACCCTCCGGAAACCGAGTGGTTCTCCGCCGGCGGGATCAGGATGACGATCCGCGATCTCGGCAGGTTTGCCTATTTCCTGCTGCGCGGTGGACGCTGGGAAGACCGTCGGCTGGTGGCCGAGGGCTGGGTCGAATCCTTTACTTCCAGGCCGGTCTATCAGAACCTGAGATCGAATGTCGATGGATTTTTCGGACGGAAATATCCGTCCGACATGTTCAGACTTTTTGGCTCCGGGGGAAACTTCGTATTTATCGTGCCCGGACTGGATCTGATCGCGATCAGAACCGGCCGAACCGGAAATGCGCTAATGAAGATACTGCAGCGGGATTTTCTGCGCCGCTTGTTTCTGATGATCCCGGGTCACGAGGTGGACTGAGGCATTTTGATTGAGTCGTACGGAGGGGTGGTGCGTCAGAACTGGTACTCGAAAACACCCAGGACGGTGTTGGCTGACGGGGCAGCGGCGAGATTCGAGGGGTTTCGCTGGTGCATGAAATAGGTGGTGAAGCGCGCGTGCTTGCCGGCCCACATCCTGTAGAAGGTCTCCAGAGCCAGTTCGCGTCCGCCGGAGCCGAGATCGACTCGTTCCGTGTTGCTGCTCACCACGTTGTTCGCGTCGATGGCATAGGGCACCGTGAGATCTACAAACCCGTCGGTAATTTTCAACGGCTGAGAGACCGCGAATCCAATCCTGTCACGGCCCCGGGCGACGTTGTCGAACATGATGCCCATTGCCCATGAATCGGAACGCAGATTCGAAAAGTTGCTCAGCAGGCTGTTGTCGGTGCCGTCCACGTCGGACAGTCCGAGCGAATAATTGCCGATCAGACGGACGTCACTGGCGAGATTGTAAGATCCCGAAATTCCGAACGAGTATGTTTTTGAATCGTCCACGCTGTAGGGGCTGTTGCGCGATCCGCCGAACATGCTGCCATACTCCGACATATGTCCGATCGAAGCGCTGACGGAAAATTTTTGCCGCGTGTGTGTCAGTTCGAGCACGGTGGCGTCGCTGCGCACACCAAAACGCGTCTGGTCGTCGACCCTGGACAATCCCAGCCGCACGGTGGAGTTGCCCGTCAGTGCGTGCGTCATCTGGGATGCGACGCCATTGTTCGAATATCCGAGGAAAGGGAGAGAGAAGGACTTGTTGGACAGAAAGCTGATCTGGTCTTGCGGAGTGGAAGCCAGTCCCAGGGCCCCGAACTCATTGTTCAGTGTGTTGTTGACGTGGAAGCTGAAACCGGATCCGTCGACGGACTGCTGATAGTAGGACATGCTGGGTTCCGGCTTGAATGCGGGATCATCGTTGAGCCAGCTCGTGGGATTGTAGGTTGTCGAGTTTTCCAGCGCAGGCTCGGTGATTCTCAGAAAGGCTGATTTTTCCGGCGTCTGGCTGATGGTATGGGTCTTTTCCAGCACGTTGAGCGACTTGAGCACCGAGTCCAGGGAGCCGTGGGCGGGCCGGACCCGGGTCATTTCCGACAGATCCAGGGTATACGCCCGTTTGTATTTGTCCAGCACCAGGGTGGTTTCCATGGGTTTGCGCTTCTTCGACAGTACCGCGGCGGCGACTCCCACGACGGCAAGGCCGCCGATGACGATTCCGGCTGACGAACCGCCGCCGCCCCCGCTGGGCACGACCATTTCTCCTTCGGCGGGATCGAGCGCTTTTTGGGTGTTGATCAGGCCGTGACCGTAGACGGCATCAACGCCGGGCTCCCCGAGGTCGTCGGCCGTTTCCAGGATGATCTGTACCGCATCCGCCGCGCTCAGATTGGGAAATGTCCAAAGCAGCAGCGCTGCCAGACCCGAAACATGGGGTTTAGCGAATGATGTGCCCTGGGTTTGATTGAATTGAGTGAATCCGGGGGCGACGACATAATACTCCGCGAGGTCCCCCGCCCGGTTGCTGTAGGATGCGATGGAAGTGTCCGGGTCGACGGCACCGACGATGATCGCCACGCCGTTGAGCAGGGGGGCGAACTCCGCGATGCCATCGGGTCTCCCTCTCGCACGGTTTCCCGCGTTCATCACCAGCACCCGGTTGCCGTCCGCGGCGGCCTGCAACGTGCCAAGGCTAATAGGATTTCTGTTGCTCATGTCCACGACCCTGACGTCCGGCATCTCTATTGCCGCCGCCAGAGCCGCTTCACTGGTGGCCGGGTTGAATTCAAAGCTGGCGCCGACGACCTTGAGGGCGACGATGTCCTCGACCGGCTTGAAGGCGTTGACGATCTGGCTGATGGTTGTCCCGTGCCCGTCACTTGTCTCGTCGAACGGCGTGTTGGTGCCCCTGACGAAGTCGATTCCTCCGACACCGGACAGGTTGCTGCCGGAGTCGATGATCGCGACTTTTGCCGCATGTACCTGGGCTGTTCCCGATACAGCCAGTAACACGGCGCTTGCTGTAGACAATACCAGGCGAAAAAAGGCGCTACGCATAATTAAAGGAACCTCGAAATCAGTGATGATTGGGATACGCGCGGGAACTCGACTTTATCGCCTATTTTGTATGCACGCAACTTCGCCGCAAGCTTCATTTACCCATCTTCTTGGGTGCGGGTCGCAGACGGCGCCATACGGCCAGCGCTTTTTGCCATTGGCGGTGGTAGCGGGTAGTCAGATAGGCGATCGGATAGCCCAGGTACTGGCGAATGGCCAGCGCCAGGATGTGTTTGAGCTCGAGTTCGTCGCTGAAACACCATAGCGGACGTAATTTGCTGTACACCTGCTGGCGCAGCAGGCGTCCGGAAGACATACCGGCCACATCGCAGTGCCTGTTGATTAGCTTCATGCCCACAGCCGCAGCATTCTTGAGATATGACGGTAGAAATAGCGGTATCGGGTGAAGGGGATCAGCGCAATCTTCCAGGAATTCAGATCCCACAGCGATTGATAGTATCGGAGGATCCTCTGGTGTACCTGGCGCGTGCCGGCGAAGTCGTCATGATGGTGAAAATGCCGGATCCGGCCCACTTCACCGGCTGAGGGAAAAGCCACTCTGGTAACGAGTAAAAAGTTGAGCCAGGACCGGATGTACCTGGACTCGTAGCCAAGCAGTGTGACCGACATCGCGTATTGCTCCGCGCCATCGAGGACGCCCTCGTGGAGTGGCGCGTAGTAGTCGCTCTGCTCCATTTCCGACCGGGCAGACTTGTCGGATTCGTCGCGCAGGCGCGGCCGGACGCGGTCTCCTAATCGTTCGTATCCGGTTACGCTCGGATGGGGGGCTCTGCAAATCTCTTCGAGCACGTCCTTGATTGTCAGCACGTAGCTGGTAGCGAGGCTGAATTCGTGCTGATCGAATACCAGTCCATCGAAACGGTTTTCAGCGGTGTTGGGATACGGCACCATACGCGTGGCCGCGAGCAGGAAGCCGTGTATGTTCGGCCGCTCGTTGCGATGAGAAATCGCCTGGTGCAGGTAGTGCTGTATTGTCCCAAGCCAGCCGATGTCAACGAGCGCGACATCGCGATGATCGAAAAAGCCCTCGGAATCGAGATATGACTCGAATAGCTGTCCGGATGGATGGCCCTGTTTGCGCACCTCAGCCTGGAATTCGGGGTCGGCCAGCAGCACGGAGAAGGGATTCTCGGGATCGATACCCCCGGACGCATTGGCGCCCACCGGCGTAATCGGGTCTTCCGGCGCCAGTCCCGCATTCGCGAGGTAGGGACGCAGGGGTTCGATATCCAGATTGTACACCCTGCAGATGTCCACGAAATCCACATTCTGAAACGGCAGCAGCGCGACGGTGGCATTGGCCGCGGTGAGCCCTGCATTGGAGCACGCCGCGCTGGACAACGCGATCCTGCTGACGTGCAGATAGCTGGCTTCGGGAGCTTCGGTGGCGGCAAAGAGGTGCGGCACCATGCGTTTCCAGCACTCGAAGAACATCCAGCCCTCCCTGGAGCAAAAATAAACCCGGCTTATATTTCGTTCCCGGCATTTCTCGGCGAGGCGATGAATGAAATAGCCTATTAGAAAACCGAACAGGTTGCGTCCGTCGACGTACAGCTCGGGGCGGTCCACGTTATCGCCTTCCAGCGGCGACATGATCTGCAGCACATTACGACCCTTCCAGATGTGCCTGATCCCGGCTAGGGAATGGACGAGACGCGCTATTCCCTTGCGTTGGCGTTCTCCGATGTCCTGGATTACGAGCGCATCGATGCCGGATTCCGCAGGGCGCAAACCATCGGAAATGGGGTTGTCGCCGACGTGCAGCCACCTGCCGGTGTCGATGCGGTGCTTTTCCCGGACGATGTCGAATCCGGTCCCTGATGCCTTGGCGCGAAACGTGTCGGCGGACGATACGACGTCCGTGACATAGTCCGCCAGGCCCTTTTTTTCGACCAGCATGGTCAGGTACTTCGAGGGCAGGTAGATGTCGGAAATCAGGATTATCGTCTTGTTCTGTCGTTTGAGCCGGGCGATCCAGTCAACCAGTTCGGCCCGCGGCGCCAGAACCGCGGTCTCGATCTCCATCTCGTACTGCGCAACGCTTTCGAACAGATCTTCATCATAGGAATCACCGAATATCCGCCGGAGCATTTGCGGAATAAAATCGTCGTAGCTGGCCTCGTGATCGGGGTGTAGGGCGCCGTTTCTGGCCCGGTGCGCGGACTCGATTTCGTTGCGGAGCGCTTGCACTTCTCTCCACGTCGTGGATATTCCCAAGGCAGCGGCTTTCTCGGCAATGAATCTTGCCACCGGCGGTTTGACCAGATCCGGGTCATGAATGCGCCGCACGAGCAAGGTGTCGAAGATGTCGAGGGATACGAAGTCCTTTTGTTCGATCAGGGTGTCGGCATGCTCGATCAGCCTGCGCAGGGAATAAAAGACTTTCATGCGCCGCCGTGCCCGAAACGAGAACCCAGCTTCCTCAAGGTCCTGCTCAATACGCCGGATTTTTGCGGCGCTTTATCCGGGGATTGACCTTCCAGCACCGCGTGCACGTGCAGCAGTTCGTGTTCGAGCGCAATGAGCCGGTCGATGGCGGTATCGACGTTGGCGTGTGTCTGCGCTGGGCACCTGGCAAGCAGGTACTTTCGGATCAGCAGGCGGTCCTGTTCGCGCCCGGTTATCGCCGCCTCGCTCAGCGTATTGGCGCCGTGGATCCGATAGCTCAGGAGTTTCTCATCGTGGATGTAGATCGTGTCGTCTTCGGCTGCAAGCAGAATGCGGAAGATGTAATCATAGTCGTGCAAATAACGAATCGCTGCAAACCCGCCGACGGATTCCTGCAGAGATTTGGTCATGAACAGATTCGACGTGGTAACCATGAAGTTGCCGTTCAAAAATCCGTTGTACAGGTCGCCGGTATTGAGGAAGTACTCACGATTCCGTTCGTGCCATACACTCCACGGGTGCCGGGGATCATCGGCAAGGGGATTACCTTTGTCGTCAATGGGGGTGACGTCGGTAAAGATACAGGCAGCGGAAGTCTGCCGCTGCAGCTCCACCAGGCGCTTAAGACGGTCGGGGCTGTACACATCGTCGGAGTTGATGATGCTGATGTAGAAACCCTTGCTCAGCGACATGCCCCTGTTGAGCGCGTTGTACGCATCCTGGTTGTGCTGATGGTAATAGCGGATACGGGGATCGGAGTAGGCGCGGACGATGTCCGCGGTACCGTCGCTGGAGCCGTCGTCGATGACGATGAGTTCGAGATCCGGATAAGTCTGCCCCAGCACGCTGTCCACGGCCGCCCCGACAAAACGTTCGTGGTTGTACGCGGGCATGACTACGCTAACGGTGGATGTGCGTGCTGACTGGTCCATTTCCAGGTATTTTCCAGAGGCTTGCGGTGCTGGAAATAAAAAGTATCTGTTAGTAGGTCGCCGATAATAGTTTACAATGCGGGCCCTTTGAGACAATGCACCAGACCGGCAAAAAGGGATCGACCCCGAACTTCGTAAGTATAACCGCGGGGGCGCTGTTTTTTCTGTTTTGTTGTTATTACGTCTTCACCGCGTGGCACCTGCCCAGGGGCGCGGGACCGGACAGCGGGGCCCACTATGACGTCGCCCGATTCATCTACGACAACGGCCGACTCGCCGTAATCCCCGGCGACGTGGAGCGTCTCAAGCTGACGCCCTATGGGTCGACACGGGCTCTCAGGCCGCCGTTGTCGTACCTCGCTTCCGCAGGCCTTGCCCGGCTGATTGGGGACTACGGCCACCGCAGTACCTTCATCAATCTGCGCTTCGGTTCGGGCCTGCTGTGCGCGGCCGCCGCGGCGTTTTTTTTCCTCGGGCTGTGGATGCTGTTCGAGCGCTACTGGATCGCGCTCACCGGTGCGCTGCTGTTCGGATTGCTGCCGCAGCTGGCGTTTATCGCCTCCTACGTCAACGATGACAGCGGGGCGATCTTCAGCGGCACCGTGCTGCTTTTCGCCATGATCCGGGTGCTGGTGAAGGGACTTAACTGGCGTACCGCGATCGTCTTCGGGCTCGCCGCAGGCCTGGTGCTGCTGTCAAAATTCACCGCTTGGCTTCTGCTGCCCTCGGCCGCCTGTTTCCTCGTTCCCTGGCTGTGGAAATCCACCGGCCGGGGCGCCCAATGCCTGGCGGTCATCGTCATCGCCGCGGTTATAGGCGGGGGATGGTGGATCGTGTTCAATATGTATCACTACGGAATGAACGATCCGCTGTTGTCCAAAGTTTCCGCGGAATTGTCGGAGCAGCACGCGGTCATCGAGGACGCGGGACATCGCGGCTACACCAGTCGCGGGGTCGGCCTGGCCGAATTGGTCCTGCATAACCACAAGAACTTTTTAGGCGAGAGCTTCAAGGCCACGGTCGGACACCTGGACTGGCTGCGTATCCGGCTCGGCTGGCCGCAGTACGGGTTGTATGCGATTGTCTTTCTGATCGGGATCTGCTATCCGCCGTTCAGGATGCTTCGTCAGCGGGTCGGATTGTCAGCCACCTACAACCCGAGGGAGCCGGCCGGCATGAGCTGGTTGTGCTGGATACTGTTCCTCATGGTGGTGTTCCAGGTGGTAATGTATGTTCGTTTCAACCTGTATCACGATGTTCAGGTGCAGGGTAAGTACCTGCTCCCCGTGCTTGCGCCCCTGTTGACCTTGTTCACGGCGGCGGTGATAGCCACGGCTGACTTTCTGAGTGCCCGAATCAAGGGCTTCGATCGCATCCCCGGGGCGGTATATGCGCTGCTGGCGTTGGTTGTCATCTCCGGTTCGCACCTGCACGCCCTGCGCAGTTATGTCATGCCGTACTATTTTCAGGATCCCTTTGTGTATCGGCTATCGCCGTTTCGCTATATCGACCTGCGTACCCTGGATTTCGTGAAGGCATCGAGCGCCGTTGAGCTGCAAACGGGAAAAGCGGGTTTGACGGTCGAATCGCTTGGGCGTGATCCGCAAATCGTGCTCGACAACGATTATTGCAGGTGGCTTTCGGCCAATGTCATCATTCACGTGATTCTGCAGGCGGAGGAGCAGGGCGATCTGAAGATTTACATCGACCAGGGTAAAGGCTTCAGCGAGGACAGCGCCACCGGCTGGCGCTACTCTCCCGGGGACAATCACGTGATCATGCCGATGGGGGTGTCCCAATGCCGCGCGATGCGCTTGGATCCTGCTTCAGCACCGGGCAGGGTGGTGATAAGCCGGATCGGGTTCGCCCCGCTCCATATCAGCCGTTGACGCCGCGGGCGCAGCAACTCCTCGACAGTCACCAAGTGGAACCGGTCCGTTGAAAAGAAAAATCGCCGAGCTGAAGAGCGAGCGTTTTGACGTGCTCGTCCTCGGCGCCGGCATCACCGGTGCCTGGATTGCTCTGGACTGCGCGACACGAGGGCTTGCCGTGGCTCTGATCGACAAAGGGGATTTCGGTTCGGGCACCTCGGCGAAGTCATCCAAAGTGATACACGGCGGCATTCGTTATCTTCAGCAGCTCCGCGTGGACAAGGTCAGGGAGTCGGCCCTGGAACGCGCACACTACCACCGCGCCGCGCCGCACCTTACCCGGTACCTGCCTTTTATGGTTCCGACCTACGGTCACGGCATGAAAGGAAAGGCATTCATGCAGGCCGGGATGAGTCTGTATCGCGCGCTGTGCAGCGGAGAGAACAGGATCTCCGGCGATCCGTCGAAGATCGCCCCCGCTGCGTATTTCATGACGCGTTCTCAGGTGCTTGAACACTGCCCGGTGGCCGACCCCAGCCTTACCGGGGCGATGGTGTACTATGAAAGCCATATGGACAGCTCCGAGCGCATGACGCTAGCCGTTCTGGATACGGCGGACAGAAACGGCGCTGTCTGTGCCAACTACGTACGCGCCGATGAATTTATCATCGAAGGCGATCGGTCGGCGGTGGGTATGATCGTCGAAGACGTCGAGGCGGAGGAGCGTTTCGAAATCAGGGCCCGGCTGATCATCAATGCAACCGGTCCGTGGATCCCGCAGCTGAATACGTCACTGTCCGGTAAGAATGCCGTGGTGGCGTCCACGGGTTATTCCCAGGGGTCGCATTTGGTGACACGTCAACTTGTCGAGAATATTGCGATCGCCCTGCCGACACGATTTACCGGACAGAACGTGATCGATCGCGGTGGGCGCCACATCTTCATTTTGCCCTGGCGTGGCTGCTCCCTGATCGGCACCAGCTACGTCGCCGCTGGAAATGGGTTTGACGATCCCGTGATCCAGCGGGAAGAAATCCATCAGCTGATCGGCGAGGTCAACTTCCAGCTCGCGGACCTGAATCTGTCGACTACGGACATATTGCATACTTTCTCAGGGATCTATCCGCTCAATGTCGATGTGGTCAGAGAGAAAACCTACCAGGGGACGGGCGATTACCAGATCGTAGATCACGAGATTGCGGGATACAAAGGGCTTGTCTCTGCCCTTGGCGCAAAGTACACCACGGCCAGGCTGGTCGCCGACAAGGTAACCCGACTCGCTCTGACCAAACTGGGGCACGCGTCGAGGCCCTGCGCGACCCGGGCAATGGCGCTGTCTTCGGCAGGTTACCAGGATTTCAGCGCTTACAAGACGCAGATGAAGAAGCGTCTTGGCCAATATCTGGACGACGGCCAGACGGAGCGGCTGGTGTACCAATATGGTAGCGACGTCGAAGCGCTGATCGGTTACTTCGAACGTGACCCCGGGTCGGCCAGCACGCTGTGCACATCCCGCCCGAATGTGGCGGCGGAGATTCGCCATGCGGTGGCATCCGAGATGGCGATCAGGCTGGATGATGTGGTCTACCGACGAACCGGGCTGGGAACGATTGGATACCCCGGCCCAGCCTGCATCGACCAATGCGCCGACATCATGGCACGGATGCTGTCCTGGGACAGCGGCAGGCGCGCCGCGGAAGTGGAGAGGTTGGGCCTTTACCGGCGCCACCTCGACTTGTTGTAACATCGTGCTGCGCGTGCTGCATGTCGCCCCGACCCCGTTCTTCTCCGATCGAGGCTGTCATATCCGCATCGAGGGTATCGTCAAGGCGCTGAACGCCAGGGATGTGCGCAGTACCGTCTGTACTTACCATCACGGCCGGGAGCGGGACGGGGTCGAGACGTGCCGCATCGAATCCATCGACGCGTATCAGGACACCAAGGCCGGCCCGAATCCGCACAAGTATCTGGCCGACATCAAACTGCTGTGGCTGGTTTGCCAATGCATCCGAAAACAGCGGCCAGACGTCATCCACGCCCATCTGCACGAAGGTGTGCTCCTGGGCTGGGCCGCCAAGTGGGCATTGATGAAACCCCGCTTGCCGCTGGTCGCGGATTTGCAGGGAAGCCTGGTAGGGGAGTTGGACAGCTTTAATTACTTCGAAAAATCAAAGAGTTTGAGGAAGATATTCAAGTGGTTGGAGAACACGATTTTGCACATGCCGCGGCATATATTCTGCTCCTCGGTGTCGAGCCTGGAACTGTTCAGGGAGGAATACGGCATTCCGCCGGAACGCATGACTCTGCTGAGCGACCGGGTAGAGCAAGACGTGGTTGCCGCGCAGCTGCCCGATCCCGGTCGTGAACCCACCACCGTCGTCTACTCGGGCGCGCTGCTGGAATCGAAGGGGCTTAGCCAGCTCTTGGAGGTCATCGAGCGATTGCTGTCGAGGCGGCCCACCGTGCGAATTGTGCTGATCGGCTATCCCACGGAGGAGGTCTCGGCGTATCTGGACGGCAAGGGACTGCTCGAACGCTGCGTGTTGACGGGCCGGGTAAACTACGAGGACCTTGCCGGTTATCTTGCCGATGCGGATATCGGTCTGGATCCAAAACTGCCGGGCGCGGGCGAAGGCAGCGGGAAGATACTCAACTACATGGCCGCGGGGCTCCCGGTAGTCGCGTTCGAATCCCCCAACAACCGCGAATTTCTGGGGCGGCAGCAGGACCTCGTTCCCGACAGGTCGATCGAGGGCTTTGTCTCGCGCATCGAGTTTTTGGTCGACCATCAAAACGTCCGACGCCAGGAAGGCGAACGCAACAGGCAGCGTGTCCTCCACGATCTCACCTGGGAAAAGGGAGTGGAAAAGGTATTCGACATTTATAGATCGCTGCTCAAGGACAGAATGCCAGATCACGATAGTGACGCGACCCGGTGACCGGTTCGTTGCCGTGCGTATACAATTCATGCACAAAACGAACTTGGAGAAGGTTTAAATGAAAGTCTTGGTAACCGGGGGGACGGGTTTCACCGGTAAGGCGCTGGTCAGGAGGCTGGTGGACAATGGTCACCAGGTGGTCGCAATGGACTACAAGGAAGGAATCAAGACCCAGGAAATACGGGACTGGGGTGTCGAGGTCGTCATAGGCAGCGTGACCGATCGCGGTCTGGTGGACAGGACGGTGAACGGCGTCGATGTGGTGCACCACCTCGCGGCTGCCTTTCGGGAACTGGATGTGCCCGACACCTATTACGAGGACGTGAACATACAGGGCACCGCCAATGTGCTGGCGGCGGCAAAGCGCGAGAAGGTCAAACGATTTATTTATTGCAGTACCTGCGGTGTCCACGGCAACGTCGAGGATCCGCCGGCGCCGGAGACCGCCCCGATACAGCCCGCGGATTATTACCAGCGCACCAAATACGAGGCCGAGCCGCTGGTGCTGGCGGAGAACGGCGTGGAATTCAGTACGCTGGTCCTTCGCCCCGCCGCGATCTACGGCCCGGGAGACCCGGAGAGATTCGGCATGATCTTTCGCAGGGTGAACAAGGGCGTGTTCCCGATATTCGGCGACGGCAAGGCGCTGTATCACCCGCTGTACATCGATAATTTCGTCGACGTGCTGGAGAAGGTCATGGCGCCGGGGATCGGGAACGGAGAGGTCTACCTCATCGCCGATGAGGAATACGTGGAAATAGAGGACCTGGTCAAGCGGGTGGCGAAGGCCCTGGGCAAGGAGGTCAGATTGCCGCACTATCCTTTTCTGCCGCTCAGTATTGCCGGAAAGGTGCTGGAGAAGGTTTGCAGGCCGTTCAAGGTGACGCCGCCGATTTTTCCACGGCGCGTCGACTGGTACCGCCAGAACAGGGCATTCGACATCAGCAAGGCCAAACGGGACCTAGGCTATCGGCCTCGCGTCGGGCTGGACGAGGGATTGCGCCTGACGGCGGAGTGGTATCGGTCTGAAGGATACCTGTAGGGATTCCCCGAGACCATGTGCGGAATAGCAGGGATTCTGGGTGGCGGTGACGGCCGCCGTGATGTCATCAAACACATGACGGATACGATCGTTCACCGGGGGCCGGACGATTCGGGCTTTTTTTACGACGACGACATTGCGCTGGGGCAGCGGCGTCTCAGCATCATCGATCTCGAGACCGGACGTCAACCGATTACGAATCAGACGGAAGACGTGGTTCTGATTTGCAATGGTGAAATCTACAACAGCCCTGATCTTAGAAAGTCGCTGGAGGACAAGGGTTATCATTTCAAGACGGCGACGGACGTGGAAACGGTACTGCACCTGTACGAGGAATTCGGCGAGAAGTGCGTCGACTACCTGCAGGGCATGTTCGCGTTCGTGATCTGGGACCAGCGCCACAAGAAGCTGATTCTGGCGCGAGATCACCTTGGCCAGAAGCCGCTGTATTTTTTCCAGGGGAACGGTGTCTTTTGTTTCGCTTCCGAGGTCAAGGCGCTGCTCGCGACGCCCTGGATCGAACCCGGCGCGGACCTGGAAGCGATTTGGCACTATGTATCGATGCGCTTCGTGCCGGACGAGCTGTCTTTTTTCAAGGGCGTCCGGAAGTTGCCCGCCGCCCACATGCTGGTCTGGCAGAATGGAACGAGCCGCGTCGAGCGCTATTGGCAACTGCGATTCGGCCACAAGCACCCGGGAACGGATGAGCAGATCATCGACGGCCTGCACGATGTCATCGACGAGTCCGTGCGCTCCCACCTGCTGAGCGACGTACGGGTGGGTGCATTCCTGAGCGGGGGCATCGACTCCAGCACCATCGCGGCCATGATGGCGCACCACACCGACAACGGCCCCGTCCCCGTGTTTTCCATCGGCGTCAAGGAGCAGTCATTCAACGAATTGCCCTATGCGCGGATGGTGGTCGAACGATACGGATTGGAAGGACACGAAAAAGTCGTTTCCGCCGACATGATCCACCTGATTCCGAAGATGATCAGCCATATGGACGAGCCCTCCGACCCGTATGGTGTGGGTGTCTACCTGGTATCCCGTCTTGCGCGTGAAACGGTCAAGGTCGTACTGAGCGGGGACGGGGGTGACGAAAATTTTGCAGGGTACGATCGCTACGCCGGCCAGCGCTACGCCGATATGTACGCTATATTGCCCAGATGGCTGAGGGCTAATGTTATGAGCCGGCTCGTGCGCCTCGTGCCCGAGTCGTTCGGTTACAAGACGTTGGCGCAAAAAGCGCGATGGTTGAACGACGTTTCGCTCTATGAACGTGGACACCGGTACGCTTACAGCCTGAGCTTTCTCAGGTTCACGCAGGAGATGAAGCATTCGCTGTTCACCAGGTCCGCAATCGACAACATCGAGGTGGAAAACTCCGACCGCAAGATCCTGGACTATTTCGATGCGGGAAACGCCGATGACCTGGTCGACCGGATGCTGTACACCGACCTGATGACCCGCATGCCGGATCATCTGATGGTGATCGCGGACCGGATGACCATGGCCCATTCGCTGGAAAGCCGCGCGCCGCTGCTCGATCACCGCCTGACGGAGTACGCGGCGGCGATGCCGGGCAGGCTCAAACTCAAAGGCTCGAGGCTCAAGCACGGGCTGAAGGAAGTTGCCGGGCGGTACCTGCCGGGGGAGCTGATTGATCGCAGCAAACAGGGATTCGGATTTCCGATTGCGCGTTGGATGCGCACCGATCTGGCGCAGTTGTTGCGCAATTTGTTCAAACAGTCGAGGTTCGTGGAACAGGGCTGGTTCGAGCAGAGCGCCATCGACACGCTGCTTGACGAACACCTATCGGGGACCACGGATCACAACTTCAGGCTATGGATCCTGTTGAATCTGGAGTTCTGGTATCGGCAATACTTCGAAGGCATGAGCGTCGACGACATGCAGGACTTCACCGCGTCCCTGATGCAGGACTGACAATCAGGAAATGGACAATCATGGCCAAAAGACGCACGCGGCGGTTACTTCAGGGGGATCCGCCCTGATGCGCTATCAGAAAGTCGTGGTCGGCCGTGGCGGTTTCCCGGCAACCGTCTATTTCGAGTTTTGCGCCTGGTTGACCTACATCCCGGGTGCGCTCGGGCTGTGGCTCAGAAAGATGTTCTGGCGACGGCTGTTCGGGTCATGCGGCACGGGCGTCGTATTTGGCTGCAACGTGACGCTGCGCCACCCGCACAGGATCCATCTGGGTGACCGGGTGGTGGTCAGCGAGGGCGTTATCCTGGATGCGCGCAACGTAGACTCCGAGGAAGTCATCAGGCTGGGCAACGACGTCATGCTGGCGAACAATACGATGATCTCCTGCAAGCAGGGCACGGTGCATATCGGCGACGATGTCGGTCTCGGTGCACAGACCATTATACAGTCCACCAACAATTGTCCGGTTTCTATCGGCAATGACACCATAGTCGGGCCGCGCTGCTACATCGTCGGCGGGGGATCGTACAACATCGACCGCGCCGATGTGCCGATCCGGCAGCAGGGCATCGCGGCGGACGGCGGGTGCGTGGTTGAGAGCAATGTCTGGTTGGGTGCGGCGGTCAACGTAATTGGCGGCGTCACCGTGAATAGCGGCGCGGTGGTCGCGGCGGGTGCGGTCGTGACGCGTGACCTCGAACCCAACAGCGTCAGTGCCGGCGTTCCGGCCCGCAAGATCAAAATGCGTTTTGCCCAAAACCCCTGATTCCCATAGGAAGGCTAAGGTTTTAAAAGCCCTCATATTCTCATTCAAGCTGGCCGTATCCGTTGCGCTGGTAACCTGGATCGTCAGGGACGTCGATTTTGCGGAGGTGGCGGGAGTCCTGCGCCGGTCCAATATCTACGTCCTGGTATTGGCGTTCAGCCTGTATTTCCTGGGCTACCTGCTGACCGCGATAAGATGGCGACTTCTGATTTCGATACACCGGGTGTGGCCGCCGCTGGGGGTCCTGGTGCAGTCTTTCATGGTCGGTATTTTTTTCAACAATTTCCTGCCGTCGACCATCGGAGGCGACATCTCTCGAATGTACGACGTGTGGCGGATCGCCAGAGACAAGGCGGGTGCGGTATCGGTCGTGCTGGTGGATCGCTTCCTCGGCGTCATGGCTCTGATAATCTGGGCCACCGTCGCGGTGCTCGTCAGCGCGGAAATCCGCTCCCAGTCGGCCCTGTACGTGCCGATCCTCGTGGTCTTGGGTATCGGAGTCGTCATAGCCATGTTCATAATGGGCAGACCGCGGTCACTGGTGCTCAGCGTGATCTCGACGGTGCGCCGGTTGCTTGGCTATCTGCCCTCGTTCGCCCAAAAAACGATGGCAAAGATCCTGGATGCATTCGGGCCTTACTACGAACACAACCGGGTTCTTTCCAGGGCGCTGTTATTCTCGCTGATGCTGCAGTTGAACGTGATCCTTCATTTCTGGCTGGTCTGCCTGGCGCTCAACATCGATCTGTCGTTCTTCGAGGTTTGCGTGGTGATCCCTTGTGTCCTGATGATTACGATGTTGCCCATTTCCATCAACGCCATCGGCGTACGGGAGGTGGCCTTCGTGTATTTTTCGGGTCTGTTTGGCGTGAGCAGCGAACAGGCGCTGGTGCTTGCCTGGGTTGCATTTACCTTCGTCATCATCCAGGGCATGCTGGGCGGTGTCGTCTTCGCATTGCGCCGCGCACCACCGGATCTGTCGCAAAGTAAATCCTAGTGTACCCCGTGGTAAATTCTGCGACATTCAGCGAAGCGACAAGCATCCGAATTCAAGGCGCATCCGCGAAGCACTAGCGAGCTAATGGCAGCGGATGCAACGCCGAAGGCGGGTGTTTGTCGATTCGTCCTGCGGGAGTCCCCCAAAAACCACGGCTACTGCGTTGCACCTCTGGCCAATATCCGGATATTGCCTGCGAGGCGCGCCGCTCCTACAAACCACACCCGACACTGTAGGAGATGCGCCATGCGTCATCGCTCGGGATGCTGGTGTAATATGCGGGCTGGCGAATGGAGATTGTAGGAGGCCCGCCCCGGGCCAATCAATCGCGTCTCCCATCTTTCAGGATCTCTCGCCCGCAGCAGGCTATTCCGGCTCAGGTCCCTTCAGCTGGTCCGAAACAAGTTCCGGGTTTATGGCAACACCGTTGAGCGAGACCTGCCAGTAAAGCGTGTGAGGCCTGACGGTATCGATGCCCAGTTTCCCGAGTGCTTCCCCTTTTTTTACCGGCTGTCCGGTTTCCTTGCCAATTTTTCGAACTGGCCCGACGCTGGAGAATAGGCCCATGCCGTGATCGATGGTCAGGAAATAATTGATGCCATCGTTGTTCAATATGTCGACGATGGTTCCCCCACCCGGCGCAACCACCACATTGTTCTCGATGTCGCTCAGCACGGCCCACTGCACGGATTTTGCGTCCTTTCCAGCCTCATAGCGGCTGCCGAACTTTTCTACGCGGGTGCCATCAACTGGGCTGATCAGGGGAAACGAAGCATCCAGGACGGAACGCCAGGTCAGCGAAATGTTCAGGTCGTTGGGAACGCCAAGTTCCGAGAAATCGTCCCGGAACGGGTAGCTGTGGGGCTTCACGTAAAATCCGAGGCTCGACCCGTTCTCTGGGGTTTTGACCGTAATCAGATAATTGCCAAGCGGGGTGTCGAGGCCGATCCCAACCACACCGAACCAGACGCCATTTCGCTCGAGAACCAGTATCGGCCTGCGCCCGAAACGGGCCTCGTAACCGTCACCGTAGGTGCGCCCGATTTCAATCACCACAATACCACCCGGTACGGGCTGATGCACCGGATACTGGGCCGCCCGGCCTGCGGCAGAAGCGACTATCGTGGTGAGGCCCAGCAAGCAGCACGCCGCGAAGGTTTTGTGCCATTCGGTCACGGCTTGATTTTGTCCACGCGACACAGAAGTTGCCCGCGGGCAAGTCTGACATCGACCCGGTCATCGATTTCCACCTGCGTCGAATTTGCCACGACCTGGCCCTTATCGTCCGTCACCAGTGCATAGCCGCGGTCCAGCGTTGCCAGGGGGCTTACGGTGCTGAGCCGGCTGGACGAATTAGTGAGTCTTTGTCGCATGGGGTTTGTGATGCGTCCTGCCAGTGAGGCGAACCGCTGGTTGGCACCCTGCAATCGCCAGGCTGCGTTCTGCAGTCTGTAATACGGGCCATGCTGAACCAGCGTTTGCGATATGGATTTGAGACCCCGTGCATTTTGCGCCAAGGCGCTTCTCATGGCGGCATCGAGGCGGCCGAAAAGCATTTCGAACCGGTGTCTCGCCTGCGGGTATCGGCGGGTAGGGTGAATCAATCGATGCGCGTAAATGTCGTTGCGCTGCGCCTCCTGCTCGATTTTCCTGGAGATACCGTTGACAAGGTGCGATAGCGTCCCATCGAGCTGCCGCAGCAGCTGTGCGGCATCCGGGACGGTAATCTCCGCCGAGGCGGTGGGCGTGGGCGCTCGCTGGTCCGCCACGAAATCAGCAATGGTGGAGTCGGTCTCGTGACCAATACCGGTAACCACGGGAATCGAGCAATTTGCTATGGCTCGCGCCACGCCCTCCTCGTTGAACACCCAGAGGTCCTCGAGTGATCCGCCGCCCCGCGCCAGGATCAAAACATCACACTCGCGTCGCTGCTGCGCCAGGTCAAGTGCCCGGATCACACCGGCGGCGCCCTGCTCGCCCTGCACCGGGGTGGCATAGATCACCAGGGGTACGGCCGGAAATCGCCGGCGGCAGGTGGTGACGATGTCGCGCACCGCGGCGCCGTCCGGGGAAGTAATGACGCCTATCCTGGCGGGTATCCGGGGTAGGTGCTTCTTGCGGCTCGAATCGAACAAACCCTCCGTCTGCAAGGATTGTTTCAACCGCTCGAACCGCATCCGCAGGGCGCCTTCCCCGGCGGGTTCGACGTACTGGACCACGAGCTGGAAGTCGCCGCGCAATTCATAAACGGTCAGGCGCGCGCGAATAAGCACATGTTCTCCGTCCGCGGGCGAGTAGTCGAACAGGGCGCGCCTGCTTCTGAACCAGGCACACCTGACCTGTGCTAAATCATCTTTCAGCGTGAAATACAGGTGGCCCGAGCCGGGGGCCGACAGGTTGGAAACCTCGCCTTCCACCCAAACCTGCGGGAACGAGCTTTCCAGCAGCGCACGAGCCGCCTTGTTTAGCCTCTCGACTGTATAGATCTCTCGCTGCGGGCCGTTGGCGGTTTGAGCCGTCGGAAATTCTCGCATCATGCCTCGTCGGGTCTGAGTAGGGGCGCGCTGTTGTTCCAATGCGGATCATAAGCAATTTTGTCATAGCTGCCTATTGGTCAGCTCGCATTTGCAGAGAGAGAAATACACGCTCGAGTGTGGAAAACTTTTTTTTGATCCGTATAATTCGCCGATGGAAAATATCAAACACGCCTTTACCTTCGACGACGTACTCCTCGTTCCCGCGGCCTCGAATGTTTTGCCCAGGGAAGTCAGTCTTGCAACCCGTTTGACCCGCCGGTTTAATCTCAATATCCCGCTCATTTCCGCCGCCATGGACACCGTGACGGAGTCCGCGATGGCGATATGCATGGCCCAGGAGGGTGGCCTGGGCGTGATTCATCGAAATCTCACGCCCGGGCAGCAGTCGGCTGAAGTCAGAAATGTCAAGAAACACGAAGCCGGGATCATCGTCGACCCCATTACGGTTTCCGCCAGCGCGACCATACAAGAAGTACTCGATTTAACCCGGTACCACCGTATTTCCGGTGTTCCGGTGATCGAGGACGACAAACTGGCCGGCATCGTGACCCACCGGGATCTTCGCTTCGAGACCCGTTTCGATGCACCCGTCAGCAAAGTCATGACGGGCAAGGATAAGCTGATCACGGTCAAGGAGGGCGCATCCCGCGATCATGTGAAGGCGCTCCTTCACGAAAACAGGATCGAAAAGGTGCTTGTGGTGGACGACGATTTCAATCTTCGCGGTCTGATTACGGTCAAGGATATTCAGAAATCCACCGAACACCCCCACGCCTGCAAGGATGAGCAGGGGCGGCTGCTCGCCGGTGCGGCGGTCGGCGTCGGCGCCGATGCGGATGAGAGGGTCGAGCGGTTGATCGGTGCCGAAGTGGATGTCATCGTGGTCGATACGGCCCACGGGCACTCGAACCTGGTGTTGCAGCGCGTCGCGAAAATCAAGCAGACCTACCCGGATACCGAGGTGATTGCGGGAAACATCGCCACGGCGGATGCCGCCAGAGACCTCGCCGAGGCGGGTGCGGATGCCGTGAAGGTCGGCATAGGTCCTGGATCGATCTGCACCACCCGGATGGTTGCCGGCGTCGGCGTGCCGCAAGTGACGGCGATATCCGACGTCGCGGGCGCGTTGGCAGGCGCCGGGGTGCCGATCATAGCCGACGGCGGCATCCGGTTTTCCGGTGATATTTCCAAGGCCATCGCCGCTGGCGCCCACTGCGTCATGCTGGGCAGCCTGCTGGCCGGTACCGACGAGGCGCCGGGAGAGATCGAAATCTATCAGGGACGCTCCTATAAGTCCTACCGCGGCATGGGTTCCCTCGGGGCAATGCAAACCGGCTCCAAAGACCGCTATTTTCAGGAAGGCACGGAATCGCCGCAGAAACTCGTACCCGAGGGTATCGAGGGCCGCGTTCCCTACAAGGGCGCGTTGATCAATATCATCGACCAGCTGATGGGCGGGCTGCGGGCCAGTATGGGTTATACCGGCAGCGCCGATCTGGATGCTTTGAGAACGCGCGCGGAATTCGTTCGCATTACCAATGCCGGAATCACTGAAAGCCATGTTCACGACGTCAGCATCGTGAAGGAAGCGCCCAACTACCAGATCAGCAAGTAACCGCGGCGATCCCTGATGTCCAACATACACAGTGATCGAATCCTGGTACTCGATTTCGGTGCACAATATATCCAGCTCATCGCGCGTCGGGTCCGCGAGGCCGGGGTGTATTGCGAAATACGGCCCTACGATTTGAGTCTTGACGACATCCGGGCGTTCGAGCCGAGGGGAATCATCCTGTCCGGGGGGCCGGCCACGGTTACCGAGAACCACACGCCGAGACCGGACCCAGGGCTTTTCGGTCTCGGCGTCCCGATACTGGGGATCTGTTACGGCATGCAGTGCATGGCTGACGCGCTTGGCGGTGTCGTCGAAATTTCTGCAAAACGCGAGTATGGTCACGCCAGTATCGAGATCACGGACAGCGGCGCGTTGTTCAGGCCGATTCGCGAATCCGGCACCCGGGACTTCGATGTCTGGATGAGCCACGGCGACAAGGTGATCGAACTTCCCGACGGTTTTATGGCGTCCGGGTCTACGGCAAACTCGCCGCTCGCCGCGATCTCTGATGATGATCGTCGATTCTACGGGGTGCAGTTTCATCCCGAAGTAACGCAGACGCTCTACGGCCCGGAAATCATCATGAGCTTCGTCCACGATATCTGCCGATGCGGCAACAGCTGGACCCCCGGCAACATCATCGAGGATGCCATCGAATCCATCCGTGAACGGGTCGGCGACGACCAGGTTGTCCTGGGGCTGTCCGGCGGCGTCGATTCCTCGGTGGTAGCGGCGTTGCTGCACCGGGCCGTCGGCGACCAATTGAAATGCATCTTTGTCGATACCGGACTGCTCAGACTGCACGAGGGGGACGAGGTGATCCGGACTTTTAGGAACTTCCAGGGCATGGACGTGGTTCGAGTCAACGCGGAAGGACAGTTTCTGGACGCACTAGAGGGCGTTTCGGATCCGGAGCAGAAACGAAAGATCATCGGCAAGGCGTTCATAGACGTTTTCGACGCGCAGGCGGGGAGGCTCGAACAGGTGCGGTGGCTCGCGCAGGGGACCATTTACCCTGACGTCATCGAGTCCGCGGGCGCGGATACGGGCAAGGCCAAAGTGATCAAATCGCACCACAACGTGGGCGGGCTGCCGGAAAAAATGAACCTCAAACTGCTCGAACCACTGCGTGAGCTTTTCAAGGACGAGGTGAGGAGGGTAGGCATCGAACTCGGCTTGCCGGGGCATATCGTCCACCGGCACCCGTTCCCGGGTCCTGGACTGGGGGTGCGAATCCTGGGTAGCGTCAACAAGGAATATGCGGAGTTGCTGAGGGCGGCGGATGCGATATACCTGCAGGAACTCCGCGACAACAATTGGTATGATCGGGTCAGCCAGGCTTTCGCGGTTTTTCTGCCCGTCAAGTCGGTCGGCGTGGTGGGCGACAACCGCGCCTATGAGTACGTCATCGCGCTGCGGGCGGTTGAAACCGTGGATTTCATGACGGCGCGATGGGCCCAGCTGCCCTACGAACTGCTGGCGCACATTTCAAACCGCATCATCAATGAAATTCCAGGCATCAGCCGGGTGGTTTACGATGTGTCCAGCAAACCTCCGGCAACCATCGAGTGGGAGTAACGGACGAGCGCTGGATGCGCAAAGCCATTCTGCTTGCCCGGGAGGCGCGGAACAAAGGCGAGGTTCCGGTTGGGGCTGTCCTGGTCAGAGATGGCGACCTGATCGGTGAGGGCTTCAATTGCCCAATCGGCTCGGCGGACCCCGGGGCCCATGCGGAAATGATTGCGTTGCGCCAGGCGGGAAGGGCACTGGGTAACTATCGCCTTCCGGAGTCTACGTTATATGTAACACTTGAGCCGTGCCCGATGTGCGCCGGCGCCATGATTCACGCGCGCGTTCGGCGAGTTGTTTTTGGTGCGCCGGACCCCAGGTCGGGATCCGCGGGTTCGGTCATGGATATCCTGCGCTGCGACAAACTCAATCATCGCTGTGAGGTGTCTTCGGGGGTACTTAGGGAGGAATGCGCAGAAATATTGACCGACTTTTTCAAGGCGCGCAGATTGGTCGATAACTAGCCCGAGTCTTCGATCGCGTCATCCGCTTCCTGCGTGATCCTGACCAGCACATCATAGAAGGTTCGGATGCGGGTCACGAATGTCAGAGCTTGCTCACCGCGCGCTTCGCCATATTTCGTCGTTTCATACCACTCCGGGTCCGACAGCATCGGCAGGAATTCTTTGACATCTATCCAAGTGTCCGGGCTGTTACCGGATCTCTCGGTCAGAATGCGAGCATCCTCGAAGTGGCCTAAGCCAAGATTGTAAGCTGCCAGCGCAAACCAGGTCCGGTCGGGTTCCTGGATGCGATCAGGGATTCTTTCTCTCACATCCTTGAGATAAGCGGCCCCACCCAGAATGCTTTGCCTGGGATCGGTACGGTCATCGACATTCATCTCCTCCGCGGTGGCATTCGTCAGCTGCATGATGCCTTTTACCCCGGTGGGAGAGACCGCGCCAGGATCCCAATAGGACTCCTGGTAAGCCATCGCGGCCAGCAGGCGCCAGTCGAAACCGGTCTGCTTCTCGGCCTCCTGAAAAAGCGCTTGGTAACGGGGAAGTACGGACTCTATCCTTCGCCGGTATTCAGAAACGTTGATGTAGTCGAAACTCTCGGCCAGACCATAGTATCGTTCCAGCAGTCGGTCCAGTTCACCGTTTTCTTTGAGTTCTTCAAGATAGTCAACAGCAATATCGTAAATGCTGTTGTCGCCGTTCATCGGAAACGCCCACGCCAGTTTTACTGATTCCCGGATATCGAAACCGATTGCCAGCTCGGGGTAGTGGTGGCGGGCGACCGCAATGACATGGGAATCGGTGATGGTGATCTGCAGCTCGCCTTTCCAGACGTCGTACAGCAGTTGATCCGCGCTCTTGTCGCTCGTTTCAGCCCACTGCAGATCCGGGTGCGAGGCTTTCAAAGCATTGAGATGGTGGGCGGCGCTGCTTCCCGCCACGACCGAGATGTCCCGTCCCACCAGGTCTTCGACGGATTTGGGTCGCTTGCGGCCCATCAGATAGACCACCTGCTGCTGGATCTCCTGGTATGGCGGCGTAAATTTGACAATCCGTCCACGTTCCTTGCTGACGATCAGGCCCGCCGCGGCAAAATGCGAGTCGCCCCGAGTCAATCGCGGCAGAATAGACGCGATGCTGTCCGCCGTCTCCATGGCCAGTTCGACCCTGAGTCTTTTGGCGAGTCCGGTGGCCAGTTCGTACTCTAAACCCATTGCATGCTCTGGGCCCTCGTAGTAGGTCGTCGGGCTGTTGACGGTGAGCACTCTCAGAATGCGGCTTTGTTTTACTTCGTTCAGGGCGGCGCCGCGGGGACGATCATAGATCAAAAATAGAGGCAGCAGGGCGATGGCCACGAGGACCAGGATCAGGGGTGCACCTCTCTTGTAAAATGGTGAAGAATCCGATGTCGAACGGTGCTTGTTGGACAAAATTGAATCCGGGGGTTGTGAGATCCAGACAACATACGTAAGCTTAGCCGCTTTCGTTCTCGATGCCCATGTCTGGCAGACCGCGCCATACTGGAAACACCGCATATTCCTTCAATTCACGAGACGACGGGTGCCCCGGCCCGTCGGTTGATACCAGTTATCGGTGAGGTGGCTGAGTCCGGTCGAAAGCGCACGACTCGAAATCGTGTGAACGCTCTGCGTTCCGTGGGTTCGAATCCCACCCTCACCGCCAGCTTTGTTACACCGGTTTTTACTGCTGTTTAAACGGATCTCGTTTTACTTAACAACGGTTTGGCGCGCAATGCCAGTACGGGGATGCGGCAATCCTGTTAGTATCGATCGATGACGTTCATTCGAACATTCGACAACGGCACTGGTAGATCGATATAAGATGTATTACGATTCCTCCAACTATGCACTGGTGTATTTAACCAGCGAGGCTCATTCGTGAAAACTGCATTTTCGACATTTCTGGTTTCGATGTATCTTTTTCTGGCCGCCTGCGGTGGTGGCAGCAGCAGTTCAGATGGCGGAGGCGATTCGACGGAAGGCGCGACCATTCCGCAAAACATATCCGGCAGCTACAGCGGTACCTGGGAGGGCAGCGGCGTCGGCGTGGCTGGGGTTTTCACCTGTGAAGGAACGTTCAACCTCAACATCTCACAATCCGGCAGCACCATCACCGTGGCCTTTTCAGTGGTCTCCAGCAGCGGAAGCGGCACCGGTCAGTGCGTACAGGCCTTCAATTTCTCCGGCAACGGCACTTACAACGCGACGACTGGGGAGGTGGCAATCCTGTCAGTCAATGGCGGTATCACGGTGTCGGTGAACGGCGTCGCCAGTGAGCAGGGCGGGGTCATCACGCTTTCCGGAACCTGGAGTACGACGGCGACCAATTCCGCGAACGTCATCGCCAGTGGAACCTGGACCGCCGTAAGCCAGTAGCTCGTAACCTGACGGATTGTAAGCACGGTTTCTCCTGACGTTACCTCCGGATTTCCCCTGGATTGCACCCATTACGCTTCTGGTTTAATCTTCGCCGCGCTGAATATCCGGCATTTTGCGGGACGCGGGAGAGGTGGCCGAGTGGTTTAAGGCGCACGCCTGGAAAGTGTGTATACGTTGACCCGTATCGAGGGTTCGAATCCCTCCCTCTCCGCCATTTAAGTAATAAAAACAATAAGTTATGGGCTATGCGGAACCCTCGATACGGTCCATGCGCGACGAAAAGTACATCTGAATAATCAATAAGATACCTGTTCCTGACTGCGCCTGAAGGTACGGGTTCTAGCGGCCGGTTTGACAGCATTTTGGACGCGATTTTTGGAAGCGTCGCTGGTGTCTTGTTGCCTATTCAAAGAATGCCCCATTGTCGTCATCCCGATATCCCATGGCGCGATAGCCGATACGACGTTTCTCAAACATTCTCGCGAGCATCGGTACCTTGCTGTCCACGTAGTCCACGATTCTTACTTCGTGTTTGCCAGGATGGAGTCGATGCAGTCGGCCCGCATATTGCACGAGCGTCCCTTTCCAGGACACCGGCAGGGCAAGGAACAGGGTATCGAGCCGGGCGTCATCGAATCCTTCTCCGATGTATCTTCCGGTCGCGAGAATAAGCCGCTCTTCCTCCAGCGGAATGGAGGCGAGCTGGGCTTCGATTTTACGCCGTTCTTTCGCCGACCGTCCTCCCCGCAGAATGACGATATGCCGGACGAAGCCCTCCAGTCGGTTATGCAGGTGTTCGAGGTGCTCTTTGCGTTCCGTCAACAGGATAGGAGAGCGACCTTCCTCCATGGCCATAAGCACATCGTCAATAATCTGTTCATTGCGCTTTTCATCAGCAACCAGCAGGCCGTAAAGCTCCTGGATGGTTGTTTCGGTCGCTGGTACTGGAGCATCGAAGCGGGTTTCTCGGACAACAAGTTGATGATCGAAAGGGCGTTGCGCCAACTGGCTTCGCGGATCGACCTTGAATCGAACAGGGCCGATCTGCATGTGTATAATCGGGTGGTGACCGTCGCGGCGCTGGGGTGTGGCCGTCAGACCGACCACATATCGCGCCTTGACCTCGGAGAGGACGCGCTCAAACGAGACGGCCGGTAGATGGTGGCACTCGTCAACGATTACCTGCCCATACTCGGCTACGATGTCATCCACAGATTCTTTACGGGACAGGCTCTGGATCATGGCGACATCGATGTGCCTCGTGAACTTGCGCTTTCCACCGCCAATCTGACCTATCGATTTGGCGTCGCGGCCAAGAAAGATGCCGATTTGTGATTTCCACTGTTCCAACAGCGGTTGCCTGTGTACGAGGACCAGGGTATTGCAATTCCGCGCGGCGATCATATAGGTGCCAAGGACTGTTTTCCCGAAGCCGGGTGGCGCCACGACAACGCCATTGTCATGGGCGACTATGGTTTGTGCTGCCTGGTGTTGGGCTGCGGTCAGTTCACCGAGAAACTTCGCTTCGATAGGTTCGCCTACGTATCTCAGGTCTTCCAACTCAAGGTCGCTCTTGTGTTCCTGGAGTACTATCCGTACATCGTCCAGACATCCGCGCGGCAAGCTGATGTATTTGTGGTGATCTTCGGCGCAGGAGATCACTCGAGGCGTCAGTGCCGTGGAGAGTCGGAGATTCTGCTTCTTGTAGAACTCGGGATTCTGGAATGCGGCCAACCGTTTGATCTGGTTGATCAGGGCTGACGGAAGCCCGTTTTTTTCGATATAAAGTCGCTGGGATAAGACACCTCGAACATCATGCGGAATGGGTTCGTTGATCGAGACGCGCTTTGATTTCCGGGAAGGAGGTCTCAGCCATGGGCTGGCTTCAATGTTGCCGTCACCCGCGTCGGCGATCTGCAGGCCGACCACCTGGCCCCGTGACGTGGCTTCCAGGGCGATGCTTTCCAGTTTCTCCGCCGAAATCGCTATCAGTGACGCCAGAAAATTCCATTGGTCCGGAAACGGCTCCAACGAATCATCCAGGAAGACGGTGTTCCCCTCCTGGCGGGCGTGATACTGAAGTGGCAACGCAATGAGGTTGCCGAAACCGCCTTTAGGCAGGGTGTCCTGGTTGGGAAAAAGCCGGTCATAGGAGGCCATGCCCAGCTGGTGTCGGCTCGCCATGGTCTCCGTAATCAGATAGCTGCCCATTTTCCTGACCGTCGCGGCAGCGATCGGAGTATTGAAGAAGAACCAGATGTGTGCCCCGTTTCCCGAACGGGAACGCTCGATGGCATAGGGAACACCGACACGCCGGCAGGTCTTGGTAAACGCTAAAACATCTTCCCGCCAAGCTTCCTTGTCGAAGTCGACGGCAAGAAACCAACATGTCTCGTCCGTAAGCATAGGATAGACACCGAGGACGTACCGTCCTTGGAGATGATTCAAGATTACGTCAGCCGACACGGGCAGGAAGGCTTGGTTAGGACACTCGCCACATTTCACTCGGGGTTTGTCGCATACCCCGCGAACCCATTCGTTGGCGCAGGCGGGCGAATAGCCTGTCTTGCCGGTCTTTTGGTTATGCCACAGCTTGGGATACACATCATCCCGACCTCGGAAGAGTCGAAGAAAAAGGGCGACCTTGTCATCCGGAGTAAGAATCGTAGGGGTGGAAACGCTGCTTGGACTGCGTGTGTTCTGATGGGTACCTTCTTCGAGACACTCCCTTAGCGACTGGAGCTCTGCTTCGACCTCTTCTTTCTGCCTTGACAGATTGGCAAGTTGCTTTTCGGCCTTCGCGATTTTCTGAAGGATGGCGTCGCGGTCTGATGCATCCATAGTCAAGTCGGACATTCAGGGGATGGTCTACCGCGTCTCAGATTCCCAGTGCATCGACCAACTGTCGTGCGGAAACAATGTGGGTACTACCGATGGCGCCTAAGGCCAGCAAGTCTTTTTTGTCCCCTGTTACGAGATACTGTGCCTGGCTCGCTTCCGCCATTGCCAGAACGGGATTATCGCCTGGATCGGGCGATAGTTCTACGGTTGGCAATGTTTCGAGGATCGTCGCGTGGTGTCGCAGGCCGCTCACGAGGTCGCCGGCCTCTGCCGGCTTGAGAAAGCGGCGAAGCTTGGAGTACCGGGAAACGCGACGGAATTCATCAAGCTGCCACTCAGACGTAACCAACTCGAATCGCTTCTTACGCCAAGCCTGATAGATCAACGCTGGGGGAGTATCGGTGGTGATGAGCGCGGCAATCAGAATCCCAGTATCGAGCACGACGCGCATCGGAGCTATTCGCCAGCCAAGGCTTCATCGATCGCATCCAGGATCTCGTTCTGGTCATGCGGTCGGTTGCGTTGTTTGACGCTTTCGACGGTGAGTTCGAATAGGCGCGACTGAACGGCTTCCTCTACAAAGCGTGAAATGTCACCTTTCTTGGTGCCTCGTTGGGCCAAAAAGGAGCGCAAGGCCCGGTCAGTTTCTTCCGGTACAACGATGGACCAGCGGACGTTACTCATAGCTCTTCCTGTGTCAAAATGGATGCATATGAGTATATGTGCTTAAGCGTAAAAAAGCATTTCCCATTGTGTGGGAGCAGGTTAAAGGCTGTAGATTTCTAGCGAATTGGAGCCGAAATTTGGCAGCTTTCTGCCAGCATGATCAGCTAACATATTGAAATATATGAAAAGACCGAGGGTTCGAATCCCTCCCTCTCCGCCATTTAAGTAATAAAAACAATAAGTTATGGGCTATGCGGAACCCTCGATACGGTCCATGCGCGACGAAAAGTACATCTGAATAATCAAAAAGACACCTGTTCCTGACTGCGCCTGAAGGTACGGGTTCTAGCGGCCGGTTTGACAGCATCTTGGACGCGATTCTTGGAAGCGTCGCTGGTGTCTTGTTGCCTATTCAAAGAATGCCCCATTGTCGTCATCCCGATATCCCATGGCGCGATAGCCGATACGACGTTTCTCAAACATTCTCGCGAGCATCGGTACCTTGCTGTCCACGTAGTCCACGATTCTTACTTCGTGTTTGCCAGGATGGAGTCGATGCAGTCGGCCCGCATATTGCACGAGCGTCCCTTTCCAGGACACCGGCAGGGCAAGGAACAGGGTATCGAGCCGGGCGTCATCGAATCCTTCTCCGATGTATCTTCCGGTCGCGAGAATAAGCCGCTCTTCCTCCAGCGGAATGGAGGCGAGCTGGGCTTCGATTTTACGCCGTTCTTTCGCCGACCGTCCTCCCCGCAGAATGACGATATGCCGGACGAAGCCCTCCAGTCGGTTATGCAGGTGTTCGAGGTGCTCTTTGCGTTCCGTCAACAGGATAGGAGAGCGACCTTCCTCCATGGCCATAAGCACATCGTCAATAATCTGTTCATTGCGCTTTTCATCAGCAACCAGCAGGCCGTAAAGCTCCTGGATGGTTGTTTCGGTCGCTGGTACTGGAGCATCGAAGCGGGTTTCTCGGACAACAAGTTGATGATCGAAAGGGCGTTGCGCCAACTGGCTTCGCGGATCGACCTTGAATCGAACAGGGCCGATCTGCATGTGTATAATCGGGTGGTGACCGTCGCGGCGCTGGGGTGTGGCCGTCAGACCGACCACATATCGCGCCTTGACCTCGGAGAGGACGCGCTCAAACGAGACGGCCGGTAGATGGTGGCACTCGTCAACGATTACCTGCCCATACTCGGCTACGATGTCATCCACAGATTCTTTACGGGACAGGCTCTGGATCATGGCGACATCGATGTGCCTCGTGAACTTGCGCTTTCCACCGCCAATCTGACCTATCGATTTGGCGTCGCGGCCAAGAAAGATGCCGATTTGTGATTTCCACTGTTCCAACAGCGGTTGCCTGTGTACGAGGACCAGGGTATTGCAATTCCGCGCGGCGATCATATAGGTGCCAAGGACTGTTTTCCCGAAGCCGGGTGGCGCCACGACAACGCCATTGTCATGGGCGACTATGGTTTGTGCTGCCTGGTGTTGGGCTGCGGTCAGTTCACCGAGAAACTTCGCTTCGATAGGTTCGCCTACGTATCTCAGGTCTTCCAACTCAAGGTCGCTCTTGTGTTCCTGGAGTACTATCCGTACATCGTCCAGACATCCGCGCGGCAAGCTGATGTATTTGTGGTGATCTTCGGCGCAGGAGATCACTCGAGGCGTCAGTGCCGTGGAGAGTCGGAGATTCTGCTTCTTGTAGAACTCGGGATTCTGGAATGCGGCCAACCGTTTGATCTGGTTGATCAGGGCTGACGGAAGCCCGTTTTTTTCGATATAAAGTCGCTGGGATAAGACACCTCGAACATCATGCGGAATGGGTTCGTTGATCGAGACGCGCTTTGATTTCCGGGAAGGAGGTCTCAGCCATGGGCTGGCTTCAATGTTGCCGTCACCCGCGTCGGCGATCTGCAGGCCGACCACCTGGCCCCGTGACGTGGCTTCCAGGGCGATGCTTTCCAGTTTCTCCGCCGAAATCGCTATCAGTGACGCCAGAAAATTCCATTGGTCCGGAAACGGCTCCAACGAATCATCCAGGAAGACGGTGTTCCCCTCCTGGCGGGCGTGATACTGAAGTGGCAACGCAATGAGGTTGCCGAAACCGCCTTTAGGCAGGGTGTCCTGGTTGGGAAAAAGCCGGTCATAGGAGGCCATGCCCAGCTGGTGTCGGCTCGCCATGGTCTCCGTAATCAGATAGCTGCCCATTTTCCTGACCGTCGCGGCAGCGATCGGAGTATTGAAGAAGAACCAGATGTGTGCCCCGTTTCCCGAACGGGAACGCTCGATGGCATAGGGAACACCGACACGCCGGCAGGTCTTGGTAAACGCTAAAACATCTTCCCGCCAAGCTTCCTTGTCGAAGTCGACGGCAAGAAACCAACATGTCTCGTCCGTAAGCATAGGATAGACACCGAGGACGTACCGTCCTTGGAGATGATTCAAGATTACGTCAGCCGACACGGGCAGGAAGGCTTGGTTAGGACACTCGCCACATTTCACTCGGGGTTTGTCGCATACCCCGCGAACCCATTCGTTGGCGCAGGCGGGCGAATAGCCTGTCTTGCCGGTCTTTTGGTTATGCCACAGCTTGGGATACACATCATCCCGACCTCGGAAGAGTCGAAGAAAAAGGGCGACCTTGTCATCCGGAGTAAGAATCGTAGGGGTGGAAACGCTGCTTGGACTGCGTGTGTTCTGATGGGTACCTTCTTCGAGACACTCCCTTAGCGACTGGAGCTCTGCTTCGACCTCTTCTTTCTGCCTTGACAGATTGGCAAGTTGCTTTTCGGCCTTCGCGATTTTCTGAAGGATGGCGTCGCGGTCTGATGCATCCATAGTCAAGTCGGACATTCAGGGGATGGTCTACCGCGTCTCAGATTCCCAGTGCATCGACCAACTGTCGTGCGGAAACAATGTGGGTACTACCGATGGCGCCTAAGGCCAGCAAGTCTTTTTTGTCCCCTGTTACGAGATACTGTGCCTGGCTCGCTTCCGCCATTGCCAGAACGGGATTATCGCCTGGATCGGGCGATAGTTCTACGGTTGGCAATGTTTCGAGGATCGTCGCGTGGTGTCGCAGGCCGCTCACGAGGTCGCCGGCCTCTGCCGGCTTGAGAAAGCGGCGAAGCTTGGAGTACCGGGAAACGCGACGGAATTCATCAAGCTGCCACTCAGACGTAACCAACTCGAATCGCTTCTTACGCCAAGCCTGATAGATCAACGCTGGGGGAGTATCGGTGGTGATGAGCGCGGCAATCAGAATCCCAGTATCGAGCACGACGCGCATCGGAGCTATTCGCCAGCCAAGGCTTCATCGATCGCATCCAGGATCTCGTTCTGGTCATGCGGTCGGTTGCGTTGTTTGACGCTTTCGACGGTGAGTTCGAATAGGCGCGACTGAACGGCTTCCTCTACAAAGCGTGAAATGTCACCTTTCTTGGTGCCTCGTTGGGCCAAAAAGGAGCGCAAGGCCCGGTCAGTTTCTTCCGGTACAACGATGGACCAGCGGACGTTACTCATAGCTCTTCCTGTGTCAAAATGGATGCATATGAGTATATGTGCTTAAGCGTAAAAAAGCATTTCCCATTGTGTGGGAGCAGGTTAAAGGCTGTAGATTTCTAGCGAATTGGAGCCGAAATTTGGCAGCTTTCTGCCAGCATGATCAGCTAACATATTGAAATATATGAAAAGACCGAGGGTTCGAATCCCTCCCTCTCCGCCAATTATCAAATAAAAACAATAAGTTATATCTCTCAATAATCCATCGATACGGTCTGTGTCTGACGAAAAGAATATCCCGATAATCAACAAGATACCTGTTCCTGACTGCGCCTTAAGGTACGGTATTCAACAAGCGGTTAGACACGTTTTTAGACACGATGTTTGGTAGCGTGGCTTCGTTGTTTTTCAATCGATTCGGCGTCCAAAACCTTAAACACTAACAGGCGACCCCGCGCTGTTCCGTCCGTCCGCTTACTCGAGCACAGCCGCCGTTCGATAGCGATCAAGAAACGGGAATATCATGATTCTCTAAAAGACAGCAAACGACCCACAGCTGCCTGTCGTGACCTGATCACGGTAGGTCAGCAGTTTGCCCCAAGGAGACGTTCGGTAGAACTCGCGTGAGGACAATCCGCCGGCCATGCCCCGACCTACGACATACGAAAAAACTTGCGTTTTGAATGTCCGCTTTCCTGGTAGGATTCCTCCCGGCTATACTACGCATGTGCTGGTCCCC
>JAHEIO010000163.1:2086-5490 GCA_024639325.1 Gammaproteobacteria bacterium | reverse complement strand
CTCATTATTTCATCACCTTTTCGAGCCGGTCGAGCACCTGCATCGACGTCAACGCCTGCTGCACGCTTGCGTTAGGTTCACGGCCCTCGCGAATTGCGGCAAAAAATTCGCGGTCCTGCAGCTCAATGCCGTTCATCGATACGTCCACCTGGCTGACGTCGATCGGTTCTTCGCGGCCATCGACAAGGTCATCGTAGCGTGCGATGTAAGTACCGTTGTCACAAATGTAACGGAAAAAAGTACCGAGCGGCCCGTCATTGTTGAATGACAGCGACAGCGTGCAAATTATGCCCGAATCGGTCTTCAGGCCGATGCTCATATCCATCGCGATACCAAGCTCCGGATGCATCGGTCCCTGCATCGCCTGCACCTCGATGATGGGCTCTCCGGTCTGATAAGCAAACAGGTCGACCGTGTGGCAGGCATGATGCCACAGCAGGTGATCAGTCCACGAACGTGGCTGCCCGAGTGCGTTCAGGTTCTCTCGCCGGAAGAAGAACGTCTGCACATCCATTTGCTGGATGTTGAGTTCGCGGGCTTGAATTTTATTATGAACCCACTGGTGGCTCGGGTTGAAGCGGCGTGTATGGCCAGCCATCGCGACCAGCCCCGTTTCCTTCTGTAGCGCGCAGATCGCATCAGCGTCCTTGAGCGTATCCGCCATCGGAATTTCGATCATGACGTGTTTATCGGCACGCATCACCGCCATGGCCTGCTCGGCGTGAATCGGCGTCGGCGACGTGATGATCGCGGCCTCGACGCCATGCTGTGCCAGCCCCTCTTCGAGATCCAGCGTCCAGTGCGGAATACCGTATTCATTGGCGGTATCGCGCGCGGCTTCCTCGACGCCGCCGACAATGCTGGCCACTTCGACGCCGTCGATATTTTTCAGTGCATCGAGGTGCTTGTGTCCGAACGCACCCTCTCCGATCATGCAAATTTTCATATGCCTATACTCTCAATAAATCAGGTTGGGCTCAGGCCAATGGTCGAGCTCTACTAAATTCAGTTTTCTTCCAGGATGATCAACCCTGTCGCGGTGTTCGACGCGGGTACGTGATAGTGGCGATAAACCTCCCTAACGTTCTCACCGAGCGCGCCGCGCGCAATCAACCACATCACCGTTTCGATACCCTCGGCGCCGGTTTCTCTGACGTACTCGATGTGCGGAATCTGCCGCAGCCGGTCGACGTCATGGGTCAAATCGTCAAGAAAGCGCTTATCCCATTCCGGGTTTGTTAATCCTGCACGCTCGCCGTGCAGTTGGTGCGACATGCCGCCAGTACCAAACACAGCGACCCGGATATCCTTGTCGAAGGCGTCAATCGCACGCCGGATCGCACGCCCGAGGTTAAAGCAGCGATTGCCCGTCGGTACCGGGTATTGCACGACGTTAACCGCCAACGGTACGACCTTGAAAGGCCAGCGTTCGGGTTGACCACAGGTGATCGACAACGGCACGGTCAGGCCGTGGTCCACATCCATCTTGTTGACCACGGTAATATCGAACTCATCCAGAATCAGGGATTCCGCAATATGCCAGCCGAATTCGCCATAGCCTTCGACCGCGGGGATCGGGCGTGGCCCCCACCCTTCGTCAGCAGGTTGATAGTCATCGGCAGTGCCGATGGCGAAAGTCGGTATAACATCCAGGTCGAAAACCGTTGCGTGATCATTGAACACGAGAATGACGACATCTGGTTTCTGTTCCTTGATCCAGTCTCGAGCCGGACCATAACCGTCGAACAACGGCTTCCAGTAGGGATCCTCTGTATTGCCCTGGTCGATCGCAACACCAATCGCCGGGACGTGCGAGGTGCATAGTGACCCGATCATCTTAGCCACTATCCTTTCCCTCTTTTATTCCATTCGGATTTGCTGCGATTGCCCTCGATGGGGCGACCACCTTCGATCATCATCCGGCGATACTCCTCCTCGGTGGCACCCGCCATCGCCCCAGCGACGTACTGGAAAGTCTGCTGGTCGGTGCCAATGAGCTTAGCCATGTAATAAATATTACCACCTTGCTTGACCATGCCGAGCCAGTCGCGCGCAAGCACGGCGGCAACCTGTGCCTCAGTCAAATTGCCCCAGGCGTCGAGATAGGCGCGCTCGTCAGCGAGAAACTTCTGTCGATTTTCCACCTTGAGTAATGACATAAAACATTGATTCAAATGATATCCTTGCCGTGAACGGTGGCGGTTAAATAAGTAGGTCCCAGGGATATCTTCATAGGCCTCTAGATCTGCGACGGGCATGTCGGCCACCTCCCGGGTTGGATGAAAAGATTAATTTGGAACCTCATAATAGTCCAACCGTCTCAAGCCTTGCATCGAGACGAGTGAACACGCTGCGGACATTGCCTGAAAATACCAATTGCTTGTCTTCATCACTAAGCGCGCAGGCATCGATATAGCGCTTGGTGTCGTCGAAGTAATAGCCAGTCTTCGGATCAATGCCACGCACTGCACCAACCATTTCCGACGCGAACAGGATATGTCCGGTCGGCACGACATTTACCAGCAGGTCGATACCTTCCTGGTGATAAACACAGGTGTCGAAATAGATATTGTTGTCGATAAATTCATCCAGCGGCTGCAGCTTCATCATATCCGAAAGTCCACGGAAACGTCCCCAGTGATAAGGCACCGCGCCACCACCGTGCGGGATAATGAATTTCAGGTTTGGGAAATCCTTGAACAGCGTCTTCGCCATCATCAGTTGCTGAAAAGCGGTGGTGTCGGCACCGAGATAGTGTGAGCCGGTGGTGTCGAAACAACGATGGCAGGTTCCGCTGACGTGAATCATCGCCGGCACCTCGAGCTCGATCATTTTTTCGTAGATCGGATACCAGTAGGGGTCGTCGAGGCGCGGCGCGGTCCAGTAACCACCGGACGGATCCGGACTCAGGTTGCAACCGACAAAGCCGTACTCTTTGACACAGCGCTCGAGCTCGGCGGCGCTTGCGTGCAAATCCGCACCCGGAGACTGTGGTAGTTGCGCGGCGCCGATGAAATTCCGCGGGTACAATTCGGTAATGCGGTAAATCAGTTCGTTGCAGTGCTCGGTCCAGTACTTGCTGGTCGACTGGTTGCCGATGTGATGCCCCATCCAGCTCGCGCGCGGCGAAAATATTGTGATGTCAGTGCCGCGTTCGCTCTGCAGTTTCAACTGCGCGCCCTCGAGACTTTCGCGCAACTGCTCGTCGCTGATATTGATGACGCCTCTGACATGCTCGAACAATGGATCGGTTTCAAGATCCTTTTTCTGTTGCTCGCGATACTCTCCGAGTGCCTCCGGCGCCGTAGTGTAATGGCCGTGACAATCGATGATCAGGCTCATTTAAGGTCCTCCAGCTTGTCCACGTAGCGCAAGCCCGCTTGCTCCAGCCGTGGGCGCATGCC
>JAHEIO010000163.1:0-1986 GCA_024639325.1 Gammaproteobacteria bacterium | reverse complement strand
CCGAGCCGCCCAAGTTTAGTCATCACGTCCGCATCGGCGCGTTCAATATTGCGCACTGCAACACCTTCGATTGGTTGGGTAATCATTTCTTTTCTCCCTCGTTAATCATTAAAGCCATACAAGCGTGCCGGATTGTCGACCAGGATCTTCTTTTGCGTCACTGTGTCACGCGCGATCAACGGCACCAGGTCGAGCAGGTCTGCGTCGTTGGGCATATGTTTTTTAATATTGGGGTGGGGATAGTCGGTTCCCCACAGGATACGATCAGGTGCAACCTCGACCAGCCCCTGAGCATAGGGGATCGCGTCGTAAAACGGTGGCGCAATTGCGATACGTTCGGAACCGCACACCTTGACCCACCAGTTGTCTCGACGCATAAAATCAAGAAGCACCTGATAGGCCTTTTGCCCAACACCAGCTGATGTCGGCACCCGGCCCATATGATCGACGACGATATCCATATCAAATTGGGCGAAAAAATCTTCGTACTTAATAATGTCTTCGGCATTCACGTGAATGACGAGATGCCAGCCGAGCGGCTTGACCCGTTCGAGCACCGACTTCATCGAGTCGAGCATCGGGGCGCCGCCAAGGTGACTGACAAAATTGAAACGCACGCCGCGCACGCCGTCGTCGTGCAAATCCTGAAAATCGTTTTTGCTGAACGTATCGTCGGCGATACAAACACCACGGTAGGAACCGTTGCTGCTCTTGATCGCGTCGATCATACCTCGGTTGTCAATACCATGGCAGCTGGCCTGCACCAGTACCGCGCGCTCAATGCCGAGCTTGTCGTGAATTAGCTTGAGCGCGTGCTTGTCGGCATCGGGAGGCCAGTATGAAGCCTTGTCCGAGTAAGGAAAGATGTCGCGTGGGCCAAACACATGGCAATGCGCGTCACAGCTTTTCGGCGGCGCTTTGAATCGTGGCATGCGCGTATTGTTATCCGGCGGCATACAGCTTGGCTTTTCCGCAGCCTTCAAGGCAGATTGCGCGTCACGCATATGTTCCTCCTTAATAATAGGCTTCACCCCGGCTCAACAAGCGCGCAGTGCGTAACAAACCTGCGCGAATCACGTTACCCTCGTCATCGAGAGATAATTCAACTGAAAATTCACCCGACGGATGTTCTATCGACATGTGCTTAGTTTGACCGTCGGGCACGCTGGCAATTCCAAGCGCGACCGAGTTCGGCAACACACAGGCGGTCGCTACCGATACTGCGCCGAGCACGCCTATCGCAACGTGGCAGCGATGCGGGATGAAAGTCCGCGTGCACACATGGCCGCCGGCGCGCGGCGCGCTGATCAAAGACATTTTTGGTACCACTTTGTTAGACACGTCGCCAAGGTTCATACGTTTACCCACTTCAAGGCGAATAGTCTCAAGCCGGTCGCGGAAAATCTGATCGGCTTCAAGGTCGACGCAGGATTCGTGCCCCGTCTTACCCAGAGCCTCCGCGGAAATTACGACCACTGGCATACCGTTATCGATACAGGTAACGGGCACCCCACAAACTTGATCGCGCTGATGACCAGTCGGCAACAACGCGCCGCAGGCTGACCCGGCTATATCCATGTAGTTGCAGATCACCGGCGCAGCCGTGCCGGGCACGCCATCGATACGCGCGTCGCCCTCGTATTCTATCGCCCCGTCTGGGGTCTGCAGCAGCAATTCGCAGCGGTTGCCACCATTGACCATGTAGACCCGCACCGTCGTGGTGTCCCCTTGGATTGGAATCATGCCGCTTTCGATCGCAAACGCGCCGATACCGGCGAGAATATTGCCGCAGTTGGGTGTCGTATCGACACGGTTTTCGCCAACCACAACCTGTGCAAACAGATAGTCGATGTCAGCGCCGGCGCGAGTTGATGGACTGACGATGCCGACCTTGCTTGTCAACGGATCAGCGCCGCCGAGCCCGTCGATCTGGCGCGCGTCACGGCCGACCACGTCGAGCAAAACCTGATCACGAGCGGCCTCATC
>JAHEIO010000065.1 GCA_024639325.1 Gammaproteobacteria bacterium | reverse complement strand
GCATCCACGACAGCGGCGTTGTCAGCGAAGACATGCAGACGACCGCTGCGCGCCCTCAGTTCCCCTGGCGTCTGGGGACCACGCAGTAAAAGCAGGCAGACGACGGCGAACTGCGCCCGATCAAATTGATAAGCGCTGAAAGTCGTGTTACAGAATCTCTGCTTGTATTTCTCCACCCCGCTTTTGAAATTTTCCTCCACGTGCAGCAGATGCTTGTCTCGGAGATCACGGGCGACATGCTGCACCCTACCCTGATCCAGGGACATTACCGGGTTGCGCGCTGACTTCTGATTGCAGGCGTTGGTCAGGGCGTTCGGCGTCAGGGGGTATTGATCCGGAGTGACGACGGACTTCTCCATCAGGCAGCCCAGGACACGGGCCTCTTCGGTGGTTAAGGTCGGCAGCAACGTTTATTCAGGCGAATATCAGAGTGAGTTGCACAATGGTACTCCATTTCGTCGTGTGGAAGCGGCTCTTTTAGGGTTACCAAGCTCAACTGGATCGCGGTTCGGTGTTGAAACAAGGACATTGGCCGTGTGTATTCTAATACCGGAAGCCGCAACTGAATCTGACGTGCAGGCGTGAAGACGATGCTACGAGTGCGGAAAGTCGCCGCGGCGACGAAAATCGCTGGAGGCGCATCTAGCCTACATTTCTCGACCATATTAAGAGCGCGGGCACCGGGCTTGACCATACCCGGCGGCAGCTCAGGGACTGGAAGATTTCGGCGGATGCCGAAGATTCCGGTGCGGATTTCAAACGGACGGTGCAACGGTGTATGCTCGATCCGAATTAGCTATCAGTGGGAAGCCTGTTCAATGAACAAGATTGCAATTTCAAAATGGGATGAGCTGAACGACCGAACGCCGGTGCACGCGCTTGTAAAGGATGTTGACCTGGTGGTCGTGCGTTTCGATGACAGGGTATCGGTGCTGTACGGGCGTTGCGCCCACCGCGGCGCCATCATGGCCGACGGCCACATCGATGGCGCAAACTTGATCTGCGGTGTGCATGGTTGGGACTATCGGCTGGATACCGGCGTAAGCGAATACAACAACAGCGAGACGTTGCCAAAGTTCAACTCCTGGGTGGATGATGGCCAGGTCTGGGTGGACCAGGACGAGATCGCCGACTGGGCTGAAAGACATCCGCAGCCCTATAAACGGCACAACTACCAGGGCGCCTATCAGGATCCAACCGGTACGGCAGATGAACCTCATGTGAAGTTCATTCGCAAACTCGCCGGTGAAGGACTCTCCAAAATGGGCAGTCATGGACCATCCGCCGCTATGGGGGTCCCACGCGGCAATTTGCCCAAGTGGGAGGACTTGCAGTTCGTCGTTGCGCAGTTGCACAAGCTACCTCTACTGGATGACGAGTCAGTTGGCTCCGACATCACGATTGGGCCGCGTGCGAAAAAACCGCTGCGGCTGGAGATTCCTCTGGTCGTATCCGATATGAGCTTTGGCGCGCTGTCCGAAGAAGCCAAAGTAGCGCTCGCCAAAGGAGCGGAGCTGGCGGGCACGGGCATCTGCTCCGGTGAGGGCGGCATGCTGCCCGAGGAGCAGTCCGCCAACTCAAGGTACTTTTATGAACTTGCCTCGGCGCGTTTCGGATTTTCCTGGGACAAGGTAGAAAAGGCACAGGCGTTTCATTTCAAGGGCGGACAGGGTGCGAAGACCGGTACCGGGGGCCACCTGCCAGGCAATAAGGTGAAAGGCAAGATTGCCGAGGTTAGGGGCCTTCCCGAAGGCCAGGCGGCGGTATCACCCGCTCGATTTCCGGAGTGGACCGAACTCAGTCAATTTCGCGATTTTGCCGCTGAAGTACGGGAGAAAACCGGGGGCATTCCGATTGGTTTCAAGCTGTCCGCACAACATATCGAAAAAGACATCGATGCCGCGCTCGAGGTTGGCGTGGACTACATCATTCTTGACGGGCGTGGCGGAGGCACGGGGGCTGCGCCGTTGATTTTCCGGGACAATATTTCCGTTCCGACAATACCGGCGCTGGCCCGAGCGCGACGACATCTAGACGCGAGTGACGCCTCGGATATCACGCTGATATCGACCGGCGGGCTTCGAGTACCTGCCGATTTTGCTAAAGCGATGGCGCTGGGAGCCGATGGTATTGCCGTGTCAAATGCGGCTATTCAGGCGATTGGGTGTCTCGGTATGCGGGCGTGCCATACAAACAGCTGCCCGGTGGGTATTGCCACTCAGAAACCAAATCTACGCGCGCGTCTGCCCGTTGATGTGGCCGCGGAACGGCTCGCGCGATTTTTTTCCGCAGCTGTCGACCTGATGATGGTCATGGCGCGGGCCGCGGGCCATCGGCACCTGAGTGAATTTTGCATCGACGATTTGACGACATTCGATACAGATATGGCGCGACTCACCGGCGTCGGCTACGGCGGCGTGTCGACACTTTGAATTGAGGATCGATAATCTGCTGCGGACTAAACCTCTACCGCGAAGGCCGCCACTCAGCCGCGGCGATTGGGCTATCCTGTCGACCAATCTCCTGTGGGGAACCTATTGGATACCGTTGAGGCAGATGACCGCTGCCGGTGGCGGAGACACGGAAGCAACCCTGTGGGGCTATCTCGCGGCCGGCGCGTTGATGCTGCCGGTGCTGATGCTGCGGTGGCGATCGATGATATCCATGCCGCGTACAGCGCTGGCCGGCGTCACGGTGCTCGCCGTCTGTATTGCGCTCTATTCCGAATCCCTCACCCGGGGGCAGGTGGCTAGGGTATTGCTGCTGTTCTACCTGACACCGATCTGGAGCATGATCTTCGCCCATTTCCTTCTCGGCGTCCCAATCACTCTGATGCGGGGGATTGCTATCGCCCTTGGTCTGGCGGGTGCCACCGCCATGCTGGGCCTGGACAGCGGCGTGCCCCTGCCCAGGGTGGGGGCGGAATGGATGGGGCTTTTTGCTGGTGTGCTCTGGGGACTGTCGGCAACGCTGTTCAATCTCTCGCATCGGCGCGCGCCGGATGGAACGACCGAAACCCAGCAGATGGCGCTGCTGCTGGTTCTGCTCCCAGCGACGATATTCCTCGCCACCCATATTCCCGGTGAAGCGGCGGCGGCCGTGGCCTTTTCAACCCCGGACGGCTCCGCGGTCTATTGGGCGGTGGCCTTCGCCGTGTTCTGGGTCGTTCCCGTCATCTGGCTCACCCTCTACGGCGCCGGCCGGATCGACCCGGCTCGGCTCGGCATCTTCCTGCTGCTGGACGTGGCGATCGGCTCCGCCACCGCCTCGGTGCTGGCCGGAGAGCCCTTCGGAACACCGGAAGCGGTGGGTGCGGTCCTCATCGTATCCGCCGCATTACTGGAGGCCTGGAGCTATCGCGGTGAGGAAACCCCGGCGTGATGCGCCGGAACTGTTTCACTACTCGGGGCCCTGACGCAATCGATGTAACCCGCTTACGAAATACACTCCAGTACGCGGAATGCGCGGGGAACTAGCCCGTATTTCTCACCAGGATCCCGTACGATGGTGTGAAATGTGGGCCAGGAGCCAATCCGAGGTCAAATCCGAAGTCGAGCCGGCCGAATTATCCAATCCTGCAATCGTCGCCTATGACGAGACCCAGAATACGGGCCGCGCTGTCCTGGTTCGCCGCGATCTCGACCAGTCCGATGGAATTCACGTACCAGAACAACTGCCCCGTTTCCGCCTCGCTGAACACTCGCGCGTAATCGACTTCCAGCCCGCCGATCTTAACGCGGTGCTCCGTCGAAACGCTTTCACCGGATATTCCCGTGATTGCGTTGCCGTAGTGGTCGATGTAAATGACGCGATGGAGACTTTCCGGCCAGTCCGGAAGCTCGGGTTCGATGGCTTCGTGCTCCGGCGTGACTTCCGTCGCCAGCATCGCGGCAACCGGTGCAAACAGGTCCCGGCCGTGAAAGGAATCAGACACCCCTTCGAGATGCCACAAGATCCTGTACGAACTGCATTGCCGTGCATGTATGATGACGCGGGAGAGCAGACCGTTGTCCGGCCCCACGAACCATTTGCCATCCGCTTCCACCATCAATGGCGCCCTGGGCCCGCCAACCCCGGGATCCACAACCGTCAGTAATACGTCGCCCGCTTGAAATCTCTTTTGTAACGCGTAAAGCAGGTAAGCCCCCGCCTGTACGTCGAAAGCGGGCGCGGTGTGAAGAAGATCGATTACGCGTACGCCCGGCGCCTGTTCGGCGAAAACCCTGTGCACCTGGCCCACATACATGTCATCGACGCCAAAATCCGTGAACAAAGCAATCATAATATTGGTTCCATTTGATTAGTGTGCGGGGTATGCGAAGTCCGGCGATTCACATTCGCTATTCATCTGATCGAGCATGACCTCGGCTTTGACGTAGGTCCTGGAATCGTCGACGTCGAGCCAAAAGCGCCCGTCGATATCCCAAGTCGATGCATTCTGCGTCTCCGCCAGCACGCGCACTCCACCCGAAAGGCTCGCCTCGCCGCCCCGATCCATACTTTCTTCCAGGGCATCGAATAGGCGCGGTGCACAATAGAATATCCCGGTGTCGAACGCGTTGTACCGCGAGAGACCCTTGCCGATATCCTGGATGATCCCGTCTTGCTCCCAGACTCGGGTCACGTCGATGAGATCGACCAGTGGGTTGCGCAGATTCGAATCGGTGGCGAGCACTAACCCGTCCCCGGGTTCATTGCTTGAAATCAGATCCCGCACGATTTGCGGATCGAAAAGGTGGTCGGACATCAACAATAGGAAGGGCTCTTCGAAAGCGTGTTTCGCCTGCAGAACAGAAACGCCGTTGGGCTCGTGCCATCGATCATTGACGATGTGATGGATAGTCAAACCGTCTGATTTCGACAACCGGTCGAGGTGGGCCCTGAGCATTGGCCCCCGGTATCCGCTGACGACATAGAACTCATCGGCGCCGCCATCGCGGGCCGCAGCGATTACCCGATCCATGAGCGGCGTCCCGTTTATCGGAACGAGGGGCTTGCTTTCAGCTCTTTGCCGCAGCCGGCTCCCCTGCCCGGCCGCGATGATCAGGCATTTCACTCAGTTTCTCTCCCCAGGTGCCGTCAATAAACGCCTCCACCATTCGATAGGCCTCGTCGTCGGTATACTGCCTTGGCGGGTGCTTGCAGAAATAGGCCGACGGTGGAAGCAGAACGCCCTTGTAGCCCCTGTCCAGTGCCACTTTGCAGCAGCGAATAGCGTCGATGGAGACGCCCGCCGAATTGGGAGAGTCCTCGACGGACAGCCGCAGCTCGATTTCCATAGGCACGTCACCGAACATCTTGCCTTCCATGCGCAGGAAACAGACCTTGTTATCGTTCTGCCAGGGTACATAGTCGCTCGGCCCGACGTGGATATTGTCGTCGTCGATGCGCTGATCCGCGACCGACTGCACCGCTTCCGTTTTTGACTCCTTTTTGGATTCAAGGCGGCCGCGGTTCAGCATGTTGAGGAAATCCGTATTGCCACCGGTATTAAGCTGATAGGTCCGTTCGATCTTGACGCCACGCTTTCGAAACAAATCCGTCAATGTGCGGTGCGTAATGGTCGCACCAAGCTGGGCCTTGATGTCGTCTCCGATGATCGGCAGACCGCGCTGTTCGAAGCGCGCGCTCCACTCCGCATCGCTGGCGATGAACACCGGGATGTTGTTGACGAATCCAATGCCCGCCTCCAGGGCGCAGCCGGCGTAAAAGCGGGTCGCCTGCTCGGAACCCACCGGCAGGTAGTTCAGCAGCATGTCGGCGCCCGAGTCCTTCAGCATCGAGACCACCTGATCTTGGTCGGGTTCACTGGCGTCGGCCACGATGAACGTTCGATCGTCCTTGTAGTCCTGCATGTGGTCGGCAACGCCGTCGGCGACAAGTCCCATGCTGACTTCGACGCCGGATTCCGGGAGATCTTCGCAGAACACGACGGTGCAATTCGGTTTGGCGAAAATCGCCTGATTCACGTCCATGCCGACTTTCCTCTTGTCCACGTCGAAAGCGGCGACTACCTCGATATCACCGGGCAGGTAGCCGCCCAGGTTCCAGTGCATCAATCCGATTGCTTCGTGATCCTTTCGATCACGATAGTAATAGAGGCCCTGGACCAGGGAGCTCGCACAGTTTCCAAGTCCGACAATCGCTATTTTTATCTTGTTCATATGCAATATCCCTGTTAGGTAAACACCCCGCATCGCAAAGACGATATCTAAGCGGATCGACGCCACGCGGTTGAATCGTCGCCTATTATAGTGTGGGAGTCCCTCTTATAAAAACAGGCTTTTTCGGCACGACCGCCGAATATGGGCAAGTCGATGGGCATTTGACGCCACGCGGTAGTGTCGAGCTAAAAAAAGGCCGGGCGTCTCTTGATCGCCCGGCCTGAACATCTGCTTGTTATTAACTACTTAAGCGTCAGATTCTTTCGCTGCGACCGCTCCGGATTTCGCCGGCACGGAAGTCCCTTCTACCGGGCGGTCAACGAGCTGAACGAAGGCCATCGGGGCCTTATCACCCGCTCGCAGGCCGCACTTGAGAATGCGCAGATATCCGCCGGGCCGGTCCTTGAATCGCACTCCGAGATCATCGAATAGCTTGGCCACGGCGGATCTGTCGCGCAACCTGGCATAGGCAAGACGTCGATTGGCCACCGTCGGGCGCTTACCCAGGGTAATCAGGGGCTCGGCAACCCTGCGCAACTCCTTGGCCTTGGGCAGGGTGGTTTTAATCTGCTCGTGCTCGATCAGTGACGTGGCCATATTACGAAACATCGCATTCCGATGGCTTGAATTACGATTGAGTTTACGGCCGGATTTTAGATGACGCATGATGCTACCCCAACATCTCGGATGCCGAATCCGATTCCTTTCGCAGTACTGCCGGCGGCCAAGCCTCGAGCTTCATTCCCAGGGACAACCCGCGCTGCGCCAGCACATCTTTGATTTCGGTCAGGGACTTTTTGCCAAGATTCGGCGTCTTCAACAATTCCACCTCGGTGCGCTGGATCAGGTCACCGATATAGTAGATGTTTTCAGCCTTAAGACAATTGGCGCTTCTAACAGTCAGTTCTAGATCATCAACCGGGCGCAGCAGCATTGGATCAACTTCGGGTTCATCGGCGAATGGCGCATCGGCGCTGGTTTCCTCCAGATTCACGAACACCGAAATCTGCTCGTGGAGTATGGTAGCAGCCCTGCGAACGGCTTCTTCCGGGTCTATGGCGCCGTTGGTTTCGATCTCCAGGACCAGCTTGTCCAGATCGGTGCGCTGTTCGACACGCGCATTTTCCACCGAGTAGGACACCTTGTAGACTGGACTGTAGGACGCATCGAGCTGCATGACGCCTATGCTCTTGCTTTCCTCCGGGTCGATACGGGTTTCGACAGGTTGGTAGCCGCGACCGCGTGTGACGGTCAGCTCCATTGCAATGGAACCGTCCTTGGATAAATGGGCGATGACATGATCCGGATTGACGACGTCGACATCGTGCTCGATCTGGATATCGCCGGCGGTCACCGGTCCCGAACCTTTCTTATTCAGCTTGAGTACCGCGCTGTCGCGTGCGTGCATCTTGAGCGCCACGCCCTTGAGATTGAGCAATATGTCAATGACATCTTCCTGCACGCCTTCCAGGGTAGAGTATTCGTGCAGGACGCCCTCGATCCTGACCTCCGTGACCGCCGATCCCGGCATGGAAGACAACAGGATCCTTCGCAGGGCATTGCCCAGCGTATATCCGAATCCGCGTTCGAGCGGCTCGATGATTATTTTTGCGTGCTTGTCGTCCTTCGTCTGGACGTCTACCAGGCGGGGCTTTAAAAATTCAGCAGTTGAATCCTGCATATGATTTCCTCTTGAGATGTAAAAAGAAGACTACTTGGAGTACAACGCCACAACGAGTGCTTCGTTGATTTCCGCAGGCAGATCGCCGCGATCCGGGCGCATCTTGAATGTGCTCTTGACTCCCTTTATGTCGGTTTCTATCCAGTGCGGTATGCCGATCTGCTCGGCGATCTCCAGCGCCGCCTGAACGCGCAGCTGCTTCTTGGCCTTTTCCCTGACCTCGATCTCATCCCCCGGTTTCACCTGGAAAGACGGGACATTGACGACTTTCCCGCTGACCATGATTCCCTTGTGGTTTACAAGCTGCCGGGCTTCGGCCCGGGTAACGGCAAATCCCATCCGGTAGACTACGTTATCCAATCTGCACTCCAATAGCTGCAGCAGGTTTTCACCGGTGGATCCCTTCATACGGGCAGCGTCTTTATAGTAATTGCGAAACTGCTTCTCCATGACGCCGTACATGCGACGTAGTTTCTGCTTTTCCCGCAGCTGTACGCCGTAAACGGTGACGCGGGGCCGGCGACCGGTCCCCACTTGGCCGGGCAGCTTATCGATCCGGCACTTCGAATCCAGCGGCCGAACGGGACTTTTTAAAAACAGGTCCGTACCTTCACGGCGTGCCAGCTTACAAGTCGGGCCCAGATATCTAGCCATGACTATGCTCTCCTATACGCGTCGGCGTTTCGGTGGACGACAACCATTGTGCGGTATGGAAGTCACGTCCATGATGTTGTTGATTTCGAAGCCGACCGCATTGAGCGCCCTGACCGCGGATTCTCGACCGGGACCGGGGCCGTTCACCCGGACCTCCAGATTCTTCATACCGAAATCCAGCGCCGCACGCCCCGCTTTTTCCGCGGCGACCTGGGCGGCAAAAGGCGTGCTTTTCCTGGATCCGCGAAAACCTGCGCCACCGGCGGTCGCCCAACACAGCGCGTTACCGTGACGGTCGGTGATGGTTATGATGGTGTTGTTGAAGGAAGCGTGGATATGCGCGATGCCTTCGCTAACCATCTTCCTTACCTTTTTCTTTGCCTTGGTCGTTTTAGCCATGCGTTTTAGCCATGCGTTACTTCTTTATGGGTTTGCGCGGACCTTTACGGGTCCGTGCGTTGGTACGGGTGCGCTGTCCGCGGAGCGGCAAACCGCGCCTGTGGCGCATGCCGCGGTATACGCCCATGTCCATGAGTCGTTTGATATTCATCGAGACCCCACGGCGCAAATCCCCTTCCACGACAAACCTCGCGACTTCGCCGCGGAGCTTCTCCGCATCAACCTCGCTCAACTCCTTGACTTTGGTCGTGCGGGTAATGCCCGCAGCGTCGCAGATCTTCTGCGCGCTTGGCCGACCGAGGCCGTAAATCGAGGTCAGCGCGATCTCGATGTGTTTGTTTACGGGTAAGTTTATTCCTGCAATTCTAGCCACGTACCGGTTCTCCGCCGCTGGCACCGAAAAGGCGCGTAAGAATACTGATCAAATCTTGTATATTCAACCTGTTAACCCTGCTTTTGCTTGTGCCGTGGATCGGAACAGATAACCCTCACCACCCCCTTGCGGCGGACGATTTTGCAATTGCGGCACATTTTCTTTACTGAAGCTCTAACTTTCATTTCTCATTCCTCGACAACCGGTATTTTCAGCCCTAATCAGCGGGTCAAACCGCCAAGGCCCCCGGTCAATTTAGATTTTTTCATCAGACTTTCGTACTGGCGCGACATCAGATATGACTGAATCTGGCTCATCAGATCCATCATCACCACAACGATGATCAGCAGCGATGTCCCGCCAAAGTAAAACGGCACGTTCCACTGGACGATCATGAATTCAGGAATCAGACAAACCACCGTCAAGTAGATCGCGCCGCACAGCGTAAGCCGCGAAACGATGTTGTCGATGTACCGTGCGCTTTGCTCCCCCGGGCGTATTCCGGGGATGAAGGCGCCGGATTTTTTGAGATTGTCCGCAATCTCCTTCGGCTGGAACACCAGCGCCGTATAAAAGAAGCAGAAGAACACGATCATAGTGGCGTACAGCAGGACGTAGATCGGCTGGCCGGGCTGGATGGAGGTCGCAAGGTTGGTCAACCAGTTTGCACCGCTGCCCTGCCCGTAAAAGCTGGCGATACTGGTCGGGAACAGGATGATACTGGACGCGAAGATCGGCGGGATGACCCCTGCCATATTCAGTTTCAGAGGCAGGTGGCTGCTGCCGCCGGCCATCATCCTCCGGCCCTGCTGACGTTTGGCATAGTTGACCGTAATCCGGCGCTGCCCCCGTTCCACGAAAACGACGAAACCGGTAATCATAATCGCACCAATGAACAGGATCAGAACGAATAACGGGCTGAATGCGCCGGTACGTGCCAGCTCCAGCGTGCCCCCCACGGCCGAGGGCAGTCCTGCGACAATGCTGGAGAAAATAATCAACGATATGCCGTTGCCGATGCCGCGCTCCGAGATCTGCTCACCGAGCCATACCAGAAACATGGTACCGGTAACGAGGGTTACCACGGTGGTTACCTTGAATCCGATGCCCGGCGTCAGGACCACGGACAGGCCACCGGCTTGCTGGGCCTCCACCGCAATAGCGATGCCCAGCGCCTGGAAAGTCGCCAGCAAAACCGTGCCGTAACGGGTGTACTGGGTGATCTTGCGACGGCCCTGTTCCCCTTCTTTCTTGAGCTGCTCTAGGGAGGGAATGACCGAACTCATCATCTGCATGATGATCGACGCGGATATGTAGGGCATTACCCCCAGCGCCATGACCGATAGCCTGCTCAGCGCCCCGCCCGAGAACATATTGAACACGTCGACGATGGAACCCTGGGTCTGCTGAAACAGGGCGGCAACCGCATTCGGGTTGATCCCCGGGATTGGAATGAACGCTCCCAGACGAAAAATAACCAACGCTCCCAGAACGAAAAGGATGCGTTGACGAAGCTCCGTCAGTTTGCCACCGCCCAGCGCTGAAGGATTCAAAGCCATCGTTCTACTCTACCTTGCCCCCGGCTTTCTCGATTTCGGCCCGCGCGCCCCGGGTGGCTTCGACTCCCTTGAGGGTCACGGCACGATCTATGCGGCCCGAAGCGATAACTTTTACGCGCTCAATTTTATGCCCTATGAGGGCGGCGTCACGCAGCGATACCAGATCCACCACGCTACCGGCCACCCTGGACAGTTCGTCCAGTCTGACATGGGCTGACTTTCCAGCCATGCGCGAACGAAAACCTCGTTTTGGCAGTCGGCGCTGCAGCGGCATCTGGCCGCCCTCGAAACCGATTTTTAGATGACCGCCCGAGCGGGACTTCTGGCCTTTATCCCCTCTGCCCGCGGTCTTGCCCGAGCCGCTGCCCATACCGCGGCCGACACGCCTTGCCAAAGTTCTGGAACCCGCCGCGGGTTTCAATCCGTTCAATCGCATCACGCTTCCTCACACTTGAGCATATACGAGACTTTGTTGATCATGCCCCGGTTCTCCGGCGTATCTGAGACTTCCACGGTATGATGCATGCGACGCAATCCCAGGCCCTTCACGCAAGCCTTATGCTTTCTCACCCGCCCATGCACACTGCGGACCAGCGTTACGCGAAGCTTTTTCTCTGCCATGATCAGTCCTCCACGCCGAACAGTTCTTTTTTGGACTTACCGCGCCTGGCGGCCACATCATCGGGGTACTGCATCTCCCGCAGCCCTTTCAGCGTCGCTCTGACGACGTTCACCGGGTTGGTTGACCCTATGCACTTCGCAAGGACGTCGCGTACGCCGACGGCTTCGAACACGGCTCGCATGGTACCGCCGGCGATGATGCCCGTGCCCTCGGAGGCGGGACGCATGACAACCTGAGCCCCGCCGTGGCGCGAACTCACGGTATAGTGGAGCGTGCCGTCGTTGACGTGTACCTTCGACAGGTCGCGTCGTGCGGATTCCATCGCCTTCTGCACAGCGAGCGGAACTTCCCGTGCCTTGCCGCGACCCATGCCGATACGTCCCTTGCCGTCTCCGACGACGGTCAGCGCGGAAAATCCGAATATCCTTCCGCCTTTGACCACTTTGGCTACGCGTCGAACGCTTATCAGGTGTTCCTGCAGGTCGTCATTGCGACCCTCTTCTTTTGCTGCTGCCATCAGTTACATTCTCAATGGTACTTTATACGATATTTCCGTTTTTGTGTTGCGCAATTATTTGGACCCTAGAACTCCAGGCCGTTCTCCCGAGCGGCTTCCGCCAGCGCCTTCACCCGGCCGTGGTATTTATAACCCGATCGATCGAACGCAACCCGGCTGACTCCCGCAGCCTTTGCGCTCGCCGCTATTAGTTTGCCAACCTCGGTCGCAGCGGCAACGTTGCCGCCATTTCTAATGTTCGCACGGAGCTTGGGGTCCACCGTCGACGCACTGGCCACCACCCGGCCATTCGCATCGTCGATGACCTGGGCATAAATGTGGCGTGGCGTGCGATATACGCTCAGCCGCTGCACGCGCAGTTCCCTGATCTTGCTTCGCGCACGGCGCGCCCGTCTCAAACGTGATGTTTTCTTGTCATTCATGGCTGCGCTACTTCTTCTTGGCCTGTTTGCGCACGACGTTCTCGTCCGAATATCGAACGCCCTTGCCCTTGTATGGCTCCGGCGGACGGTAGCTTCTGATTTCGGCCGCAACCTGACCCACTTTCTGCTTGTCCGCGCCCTTGACCACGATCTCGGTCTGACTGGGTGTTTCCACCTCCACGCCGTCCGGTACCTGATAAATCACGGGATGTGAAAAGCCAAGCGTCAGATTCAGCTTCCGGCCCTGTGCCTGGGCTCGATATCCGATCCCGATGATGGCGAGCTTTCGTTCGAATCCGCTGGTTACACCGGTTACCATATTGTCAACCAGCGCCCGCATGGTACCCGCCAATGCAACCGCATTCTGGCTTTCACTCTGCGCAGCCACCTTCAGCTCGTCACCTTCAAGATCGACATTGACCAGCGGATGTGGAACCAGATGCAGCTGGCCCTTGGGGCCCTTGACGGATATCCGCTCCGCTCCAAGCTGCACTTCCACCCCGGCGGGAACGGCAATCGGATTCTTCGCAATTCTAGACATATCGGTTTTCCACCACTTGTGATCTTGTGCCTAGCTCACGGAGCACAACACTTCACCGCCAACACCCGCGGCGCGCGCCTGTCGGTCCGTCATGATGCCCTTCGAGGTCGAGACGATCGCCACGCCCAGTCCGCCCATCACCGAGGGCAGCTCGTCGCAGCCCCTGTAGACGCGCAGGCCGGGTTTACTCTCGCGCTTCAGCATTCTGATTACCGGATCGCCCTGGTAATATTTCAGCGTGACCGTCAACATCGGCTTGCCTTGCTGGTCCGACGTCTCGAACTCCTTGATGTAGCCTTCGTCCTTCAATACTTTCGCGATTGCCGACTTGACTGTTGAACCGGGCATATCGACCGCGACCTTGTCGGCGGCGAGGCCGTTGCGCACCCTGGTTAACATATCGGCGATGGGATCTGTCATCATATTTCTTTTCCTCGGAAAAAAGTGCTGGCCTACCAGCTTGCTTTTACAACGCCGGGGGCTTCACCCTTCATGCACACTTCGCGGAGCATGTTCCGACTCAGTCCGAACTTTCTGAAATATCCGCGCGGACGTCCCGATACACTGCACCGATTGCGGCCCCGTGCAGCACTGGAGTCCCGCGGCAGCCGCTGCAGGTCGATCATGGCTTGCCAGCGTTCCTCCATCGTCAGGTTGTCATCGACCACCCGCTGCTTCAACTGGTTTCTCCGCTCGGAATACTTGTCCGTCATGTGCGTGCGCTTCTTCTCCCGGGCTATCATCGATTTCTTCGCCATATCTGTTGTCTAGTTCCTGATCGGAAAATTGAATGCTTTTAACAGGGCCCGCGCCTCGTCGTCGTTGCGGGCCGAGGTAGTAATGGTCACATCGAGTCCGCGAACCTCATCGACTTTGTCGTAATCGATCTCGGCGAATACGATCTGCTCCCGCAGACCGAGTGAAAAGTTGCCGCGGCCGTCGAACGACTTCGGAGACAGGCCCCTGAAGTCCCGCATACGAGGAATGGCAACCGAGATCAGCCTGTCGAGAAACTCGTACATACGTTCACGGCGCAAAGTCACCTTGCAGCCGATGGGCCATCCTTCTCTTACCTTGAAGTTGGCAACGGATTTTCTGGCCTTTGTGACTACCGGCTTCTGACCGCTTATCTGCATGAGGTCATTGGTGGCGCTCTCCAGTATTTTCTTGTTCCCGATGGCCTCTCCCACGCCCATGTTCAGCGTGATCTTTGTGATACGGGGTATCTGCATCACGTTTTCGAGGCCTAGCTCATCACGCAGCTGCGAAGCGATATTCTGTTCGTAATGTTCCTGCAATCTTGCCATTGACTTAACCCAAATCCACAACTTCACCGTTGGATTTAAAGAACCGGACTTTTCGTCCGTCTTCGAGTTTTCTTACACCGACCCGGTCCGCCTTCTTGGTTTCGGGGTTATACAGGGCCAGATTCGACAAATGGATGGAGCTCTCCTTTTCGATGATGCCGCCCTGCTGTCCCTTGTTCGGGTTGGGCTTGGTATGCCTTTTAACCGTATTGACGTCGTTGACCAGAGCGCGCTCATTGGCAAGTAACTGCAGTACTTCGCCGATCTTGCCCTTGTCGCGGCCCGCCAGCACGATCACCTCGTCGCCTTTCTTGATCTTTTGCATCTAATAGTGTCCTGCAACCTGCGCCCTAGAGTACTTCCGGCGCCAGTGAAATGATTTTCATGAATCGCTCGGTGCGCAGTTCACGCGTCACCGGCCCGAAAATTCGGGTACCGATCGGCTGATGCTGAGCATTCAACAGCACCGCGGCATTCTTGTCGAAGCGGATTAGAGATCCGTCGGGTCTGCGCACGCCCTTGCGCGTACGCACCACCACGGCATTAAACACTTCGCCCTTCTTGACCCTGCTGTTCGGTATCGCCTCCTTGATCGTGATCTTGATGATGTCACCAATCCCCGCATAGCGGCGCTTGGAGCCACCCAACACCTTGATGCACTGGATTCGGCGCGCGCCACTATTATCGGCAACTTCCAGCATTGACTGCATCTGAATCATGACATCGTTTCCTTTATACCGCTTTCTCGACTACTCTAAGCAGACGCCAGGACTTGTGCTTCGACAGGGGACGGCACTCCTCTATCATCACGGTATCCCCCTCACCGCACTGGTTCTGCTCATCGTGAGCGAGCAGCTTCGTGGATAACCGGATGTACTTTTTGTAGAGCGGATGTTTCACCTGACGCTCGACCATCACCGATACGGTTTTGTCCATCTTGTTGCTGACCACTTTACCGGTCAGCGAGCGGGATCGCTTCTGCTCACTCATGACGCTGCTCTCGCTTTCTCATTCAATACGGTTTTGATGCGGGCGATCTCCTTGCGTATTTCATTGAAGCGCGAGGGATTGCCGAGCTGACCAACTGCCCGCTGCATACGCATGTTGAATTGTTCACGCCTGAGTTCCACCAGTTCGCTATTCAACTCCGACTCGGTCTTGGTTCGCATTTCTGCTGCGTTCATCACTTATCTACTCACGAAAGTCGTTGGCACCGAGAGCTTTGCACTGGCGAGCTGGAACGCCTCCCGCGCCAGCTCTTCGGTTACGCCCTCCATCTCGTACAGTACGTGACCAGGTTTGATTTCGGCGATCCAATACTCCGGGTTTCCCTTGCCTTTACCCATCCTGACTTCAAGGGGCTTTTTTGATACGGGCTTGTCCGGGAAGATCCGGATCCATATCTTTCCGCCGCGCTTGATGTGCCGGGTAATCGCGCGGCGCGCGGCCTCGATCTGGCGTGCGCTAACGCGTCCTCGCCCGGTCGCTTTCAAGCCGTACTCGCCGAAACTCACCTTGTTGCCACGGGAGGCCAGTCCGCGGTTGCGCCCCTTTTGTTGTTTGCGCCATTTCGTACGTTTAGGTTGCAGCATTTTTGTTTCTCGGTTCCGTTCTCAACATCGGTTAGGCTGCAGCGGTCTTGGTTTCAGACTGAATCTCGACTTCTTTGCCCTGGTCGAATACCTCGCCCTTGAAAATCCAGACTTTCACGCCGATGACGCCGTAGGTAGTCCGCGCTTCCGCGAAACCGTAGTCGATGTCGGCGCGCAGCGTGTGCAGGGGAACCCTCCCTTCACGATACCATTCGGTGCGGGCAATTTCGGCGCCGTTGAGCCGGCCCGCTACCATTACCTTGACTCCGCCGGCACCCAGCCGCATGGCATTAGTGACTGCACGCTTCATGGCGCGCCGAAACATGATGCGCTTTTCGAGCTGCTGGCAGATGCTTTCCGCTACCAGTGTGGCATCCAGTTCGGGCTTTCGTATCTCTTCCACTGAAACCTGAACAGGCAGCGAGGTCATGCGGCTGATGTCCCTGCGCATGCGATCGATATCCTCGCCTTTTTTGCCGATGACGATGCCGGGCCGCGCGGTATGCACCGTGATGTTTATGTTCTGTGCGGGGCGCTCGATCGTGATCCTGCTTACCGCCGCATTGGCCAGGCGTTTCTTCATGTAGTTGCGTACGGCCATATCCTGCGCCAGGTTCTTCGCATAGTCATGCTTGCCCGCATACCAGCGTGCGCTCCAATCTCGAATGATTCCCAAACGTAAGCCGTTCGGTTGTACTTTTTGACCCATCAGTTGCTCCCCGCGGTATCGCCCACCTGGACCGTGATATGGCTCGAACGCTTGAATATGGACGTGGCGCGGCCCTTGGCCCGAGGCATCCAGCGCTTCATAGTCGGTCCTTCGTTCACATAGCCCGCCGTAACCCTGAGTTCGTCGATATCCGCGCCCTCGTTGTGCTCCGCATTAGCAATCGCTGATTCCAGCGCCTTGCGGATCCAGTGAGCGGCTTTTTTGGGGCTGAATTCGAGCACCTCGAGCGCACTGGATACCGGCAGCCCTCGGATCTGGTCCATGACCAGCCTGGCTTTCTGCGGTGAAACGCGAATGTATTTAGCTGTAGCTTTTACCTGCATGACTCGTTCCTTGCATCGCCTAACCGTGTTCTAGACGACTTTCGTTTTTCTACCCGCCGTGTGACCGCGGAAGGTTCGTGTCGGGGCGAACTCACCCAGTTTATGCCCCACCATGTTTTCGTTGACCAGTATGGGCACGTGCTGGCGCCCGTTGTGAATAGCGATGGTCAGCCCCACGAATTCCGGCATAATGGTGGACCTGCGCGACCACGTCTTGATTGGCCTGCGGCTATTCTCGGCACGGGCCTGTTCGACCTTGGCCCACAGGTGGTGGTCAACGAACGGACCTTTTCTAATAGATCTTGGCATTAGTCTTATTTCTTCCGTCGACGAATAATCATCTGTTGTGTCCGCTTATTGGCGCGGGTTCTATAACCTTTGGTCGGCACGCCCCAGGGTGACACCGGGTCCCTGCCGCCAGACGTACGGCCTTCGCCGCCGCCATGGGGATGATCCACCGGATTCATTGACACACCGCGTACGGTGGGGCGCACGCCGCGCCAGCGCTGAGCACCGGCTTTGCCCAATTTACGCAGGCTGTTTTCAGGATTACCGACCTCGCCTATGGTTGCGCGGCAATCGAGATGAACCCTGCGCACTTCTCCGGAACGCAATCGAAGCTGCGCATAGTTCCCCTCGCGGCCAAGATACTGGACAGCCGATCCGGCTGCACGCCCGAGCTGCCCGCCTTTGCCGCGTTTGAGTTCGATATTATGCACGACGCTTCCGACCGGGATGCTGCGGAGCGGCATGGCATTGCCCGGCGCAATGGGCGCTTCAGAACCGGACCGGATCGTTCCGCCAACCTGAACCCCTTTGGGGGCCAGGATATAGCGCCGCTCGCCGTCGGTATACAACAGCAGTGCCAGATGGGCGCTCCGGTTCGGATCGTATTCGATCCGTTCCACTTTCGCGGGCACACCATCCTTGTCCCGGCGAAAATCGACCACACGATATTTCCTTTTATGTCCGCCGCCGCGATGGCGAACCGTCATCCGACCGGCGTTGTTGCGGCCGTCAATAGATTTTTTCGACTCGACAAGCGGTTTATAGGGTGCACCCTTGTGGACGTCACGGTTGACAATCCGCACGGTCCCGCGGCGGCCCGGTGAAGTCGGTTTCAGTTTTGCCAAAGCCATCTGCTATCCCCTAATTTCCGACCTATATCCCGCCGGCGAAATCGATATCATGCCCTTCCTTGAGCTTTACATAGGCCTTTTTCCAGTTCTTCCTGGAGCCGGGCACTCGGCCGAATCTCTTTTCCTTGCCACGCACATTTGCCACCTGAACCGATTCGACCTCCACCTCAAACGCCATCTCGACCGCGCGCTTTATTTCGGACTTTGTCGCCCCGGGCTGCACGCTGAAAACCATCTGCCGGCTCTGGTCCGCGGTGCGCGTACTCTTTTCGGATACGATGGGGGCCTGGATTACCTGGTACAATCGATCTTTCCCCATTGTCGACTCGCTCATTGCAGCCATTCCTCGACCTGTTCAACCGCCCGGGTGGTCATCACCACCATTTCGTACCCAACCAGGCTGACCGGATCCATTTGACGGACCTCCATCACATCGACCTTGTGCAGGTTCCTCGCAGACAGGCTAAGATTCTCGTCGACCGAGTCACTGATGATCAATATCGACTCCTGATTGAACTTCTTCAGTTTGGCGGCGAGGTCACTGGTCTTTGGCGCATCCATCCTGAGATCGTCACAAATTATTAGCCGATCCTGTCTGGCCAACTCGGACAGGATGGAACGTACGGCCCCGCGATACATCTTGCGGTTGACTTTCTGCGAAAAATCCCTGGTGCTCGCTGGGAAGGCCCTGCCTCCGCCGCGCCAAATCGGGCTGCGGATGGTGCCCGCGCGCGCGCGGCCCGTACCCTTCTGGCGATAGGGTTTCCTTCCGCCTCCCCGCACCGCCGCCCGGTTCTTCTGAGCACGGGTTCCGGCGCGGGCGCCGGCCTGCTGCGCTACAACAACCTGATGGATTAGCGCCTCATTGAATTTTGCCCCGAACGTAGCATCGGATACCTGCAATGGCGAGCCCTGCCGACCTTCCGCGTTGATTACCGGTAGCTCCATTGCCTCAACCCTTCTTCGCCTTCACCGAGGGGGATATCAACACTTCCCTTCCTCGTGGACCGGGAACGGACCCTTTGATCAGCAGAACCTTTTTGTCGGCATCCACGCGGATGACCTCCAGATTCTGCTGAGTGCGCGTTACGTTGCCCATTTGTCCCGCCATCTTTTTTCCGGGAAACACACGGCCGGGCTCCTGGCAGTGTCCGGTCGAACCGTGAGCCCTGTGCGTCAAAGACGCGCCGTGGCTGGCACGCCCACCACCGAATCCCCATCTGCGAACGCCGCCGGCGAACCCGCGACCGATGGTGGTACCGCTGACATCGACAAGCTGTCCGGCTTCGAAGATATCAATCGGCACCTCGCTGCCAGGCTCCAATTCGTTGGATGCCTCGCCCTCGTCCAGGCGAAATTCCCAGAGCCCCAGACCGGGCTCCACATTCGCTTTTGCAAAATGACCCGCCATGGATTTGGTCACCCGATTAGGGCGACGGGAGCCTGCGGTCACCTGCACCGAATTGTATCCGTCCTTCACGGCAGTTTTGAGCTGCGTGACGCGATTCGGCGAGACGGCGAGCACGGTCACCGGGATGGACTTGCCTTCCTCGTTGAAAACTCGGCTCATGCCTATTTTTTTACCAACTAAACTTAGTGACATCTTTCATCTCTCGCGTAGGTGTGGCGCGTCGCCACGGTCACCGCGCTACCGCGGCGCCTACATCAATTCAATTTGATCTCTACATCCACACCGGCCGCCAGATCCAGGCGCATCAGCGCGTCCACCGTCTTGTCCGTCGGCTCGATGATGTCCATAATCCTTTTGTGGGTCCGGATTTCGAACTGATCCCTGGCCTTCTTGTTGACGTGGGGCGACCGCAGCAGCGTAAACCGCTCGATACGCGTAGGCAGCGGGATCGGCCCGCGTACTACAGCACCCGTTCTTTTCGCGGTCTCGACAATTTCCATCGCGGACTTGTCGATCATGCGATGGTCGAACGCTTTCAATCGGATCCTGATCTTTTGGTTATCGACTTTCATAAATCGGTCTCATATTTAACAATCGACCCGAGGGCGAACCTCCTGAACACAGGAGCGGCGCGCCGCCGGGATTCATTGATCATTCGATCACCTTGGTGACAACGCCCGCACCCACGGTGCGTCCGCCTTCGCGTACCGCAAAC
>JAHEIO010000064.1 GCA_024639325.1 Gammaproteobacteria bacterium | reverse complement strand
CTTCTAAATCGTGTCGTCAGCCTGAATGAGTGACACCTCGAGAGACTGCTTTCGAGTTGTCTGAATTGATATCGTCGTTGGCGCAACCACCGATCCTTGGATATGATCGAATAGAGTAGCAAACCGGCATATATGGTTGACGACCGATCTGCGCCACTCTACCATACCCGATGTTATGCCGGACATCAGACAGACCGTGCGATACCACCAAGGCGTGTATCTAATGCAGATTCCCCGGAGCCTAGGGTTAGCATGGACCGCCGGCGGATAGTCATAATTAAATGCTACACATCTGCGGTGGTGACAGCGCTAGACTTTCTGAACGCTGCTCGTCGCACCAATAGCCCCCGCCTGTCTTAGGCGCTTATATGTACGAGTCTTTCTATGGGTTTCGAGAGAAGCCGTTTTCAATTCTGCCTGACGCCAGTTTTCTTTACTTAGGCCATCAACACCGCGTGGCCCTAAGCATGCTCGAATATGGGGTGGCAAATGATGTTGGCATCACGTTGATAACAGGTGAAATCGGCTGTGGTAAAACGACACTGATTCGGCACCTCCTCGACAATATGGACGGTAGCATCAATGTTGGTTTGATCAACAATACTCACCGATCGTTCGGGGAACTCCAGCAGTGGATCTTGCTTGCATTCGATTTGGAACATCGCGATAAGAACGAGGTAGAACGACACCAGACCTTCATTGATTTCTTGATGCGCGAATATGGGAAAGGGCGCCGCACGGCTCTAATCGTGGATGAGGCACAGAATCTGGGTGCTGAGACATTGGAAGAGCTGCGTTTACTATCCCATGTGGACATAGATAAACATCCGGGACTGCGGTTGATATTGGTCGGTCAGCCTCAGCTCCGCGCCACACTGGATGGCGAGGACCTTAAGCAGTTCGTCGAGCGAATAGGTTCTGAATATCATCTTGGTGCGCTCAGTGCGGAGGAAACCGGTGAATATATCCGGCATCGGATCGATGTGGCGGGCGGCAACCCGTCATTGTTTCAAGACGAGTCATTCGCCGTGGTGCATGAATTAACTGGAGGAATTCCAAGACGGATTAATATATTGTGTGACAACGCCCTGGTATATGCGTTCTGTGCGAATCTAAAGGGAGTGAATCCGCGCATCGTTCAAGAAGTGATACGTTATAAATCGGAACTATTCGAATGGCGCTCGGATTCGATTTCTGAAGGCGGGGCAATTGAAATCCCGGATGTTGCTAACGTTGATCTATGGACATTCTCTGGGGACGAAGTTGATTCAGCGACGGGTGGGAATCCCTTCCTGGCCTCTGGCAGCGCGGTCAATGGGCTCCCACCACATTCGAATACCCACCGGGTAGCAGAAGTTTCGTCACAACTGGACGATGATCGTCGTGACCCAGCGGGGAAAGGCTCCATCGATGCCTCCGCGATTGGCACGCCGAGTCCCGAGACTGAAGAGAATACCCATAAGGTCGCGGGCACTCGAGTGAGTGAATCGACATCAGAAGAGAAGCGAAGACATGAACGGGCAGCGGTGAATATATTTGCACGGGTGCGAACCCCCTCGGATTCGGATAGACGTTTTTTGGACGGAAAATTCAAGCTTACTAATCTATCCCTGAGTGGTGCCCGTGTGACAGGCTCGCTGCCGTTAAGTCTGAGAGAGAAACTGGAAATTTCCTTGCCCGCGGGGAACGGAAGGAACATCTTAGTTGGAGGCAGGATAGTGCGTGTCGACCGCGAGCAGGAAGACCACGCAGCCGCAGTTCGTTTCACCCGGGTATCGGACCAGCTATTGCTGTCGCAAGTGCTTTCCATCTTGCTGGCTCGACCCGAAGCGCCTAGAAGTTATAGTGAACCCCGTCAGCGGTCATCGATATCGCTAGCAGATCAATCTTGAATCGATAGAGAAATCTAAGCCACTTCTTCACGTTCCCCATACCCTTGCCAACGGCGCGCGGATGTCGAATTGACGATTGTGCCGCTAGCGGGAACTGGACCAAGTCAGGGCAATGCGACTGCCAATGGAGACCATCGATTTCAATGCCTATCGTTGGCAATAACATTGCCGCGGCATATATCAAAGCCCAATCTCCGCTTGATGATTAATTGGCCAACGACCACTCGGTATTCTCCAAAGCAGTCGTTGTGTCTACCAGTCGCATTACGCCTGAGCGCTGGCATGCCCTGGCGCCGGAGTTTACGGAGCAAATTTAAAGGTTTGCAGGAATAATCGCCTGTCCTCAGTCCGGCATCTTTTTTTCCTGTTGCCATGCATCCAGTACGTGGTGTGCTGACTGGCTGGCAACCCTAACCTGTTCGTCGTGATCAGGACGCTTGGCAGTCAATTCAACGACATATCCGTTGGGGTCGCGGAAATAAATTGAATCAATAAAATCGTGGTCTGAAACACCGCGAGTCTCGATGCCGGCAGATCTACCCTTTTCAAACATCTTATGCATATCTTCCGCTTCGACCTCAAGGGCTATATGCAGATCAAAATCATGCTGCTGCTTAAAATCAAACGGCATGTCCGGCGCCTCGAAAAAAGCCAGGAACGAGCCATCATCCATTTGAAAAAAAGCGTGCAGTGTTTTGGTTTGACGACCGCTCTTGGTCTGCTTGATCTCGAATGCATTAGCCAGCGGCAATCCAAGAAAATCTTCATAGAACTCTCGCGTCTGTTCGGCATCACGGCAACGATAGGCATTGTGGTGTAGACCTTTTATCATAAAACCCTCTTAGTGAATGGTCTGCTGAGTAGTATAGGATACACCTAGAAGCCTGTCCGAGTATTCATGCATCCTCCGCGAAAGCGGCAGGGCGGCAAATTTAGCGCGGTTAACGGACGCGATTACCGTACGCCGCGAAGCGGGTATTGTTGTACCGCAACGGGCAGCTAACGCCTAATCAGAGTAGAAAGACGATCATCGGCTTCCACCCAAATTGTACTTTTTTAATTTCGCTTATATCCTTAAGCTATGCTGCGGAAGAAACATAAAGCGGAATCGGATAGGTCATGTGGTGCAGTTCGGATACCGATTTTCTCTAGTTATCCGAATGACGACACTCCTTTTCAGCGCTGCGGTGAAAGCCGCGCTGTCCTTCGATTTACACGTCGAGATATTTACCGCGGTTGTGGTGACAGCCAAGTTTCGGAAAGGCATTTACGCATAAGATAGGGCAAATTGATGTACCTCCGTGGTCGCAAAACGGGCATGTAGTCGCTGGGGAAATAGAACATGGACATATTCGCATACGTGTTATTGGCACTGATTGTGGCGGTGATTATCTATGCCATCGTTATATACAACCGGTTGGTTAATCTCAAGCACAACGTTACCAAGGCTTGGAGTAACATCGACGTGCTGCTCAAGCAGCGCCACGACGAACTACCGAAGTTGGTAGCCACCTGCAAGGAATACATGAAGTACGAGCAAGCAACGCTCGAGAAAGTTGTCGACGCCAGGGGCCGGGCGGCCGAGGCACGATCTGCCGGCGATATTGATGCACTCGGCGCTGCAGAGGGCGCACTTCGCATCGGTCTTGGTCAGCTGTTCGCGCTGGCAGAGGACTATCCTGACCTCAAGGCCAATGAGACATTTCAGCATGTGCAGGGACGCATCACCGGGCTGGAGAACTCAATTGCCGACCGGCGCGAGTTTTACAACGAATCGGTCAATCTCAACAACATCGGCATCGAGGAATTCCCGGACGTCATGGTCGCACGCTTGCTTAGTTTTAAACCGTTCCACCTGCTCGAGTTCGAACAATCTGAGGTTGCCGACATCGACGTGGATAAACTGTTCCGGGTCTGATCTGCTCCTTCGAGCGCATGTTTCTGGACCTTGTTCACTTCAGCAGTGCCGACATCAGTTTCTATTTCAGCGGCGGCCGTATTCGCGCCCTGGTATCGGCCATCTACCTGATCATAGGCACCATCTGTATCGTCTACGGTTATACCCACCACGCTACGAACCTGCGTCTGGCAGGTATTATAATTCTATCACTCGGTGGACTGCTGGCATGGCTCGGGGCGCTCAAACGCTACCGCGTCATCGCCGACACGCCGACGGCGTTACTGCGCAGCGCTCCCCAGGGATACGTTGAACTCGTCGGCACCTGCCAGACAGTCCCAGATGCGGAGTTGCTATATTTCGGCAAGGCACCACCCTGTGTCTGGTACCGTGCGACCATTATTGAGCGGGAGAGCGAGTTTGGAAAGACCCGCTCGCATACCCGCTACGCCCGCAGCCACGACACATTTTCCATCGAGGATGGGACCGGCGAGTGTGTCATCGATCCAGAACACGCCGAAGTATCATCGGCGCACAGTACGCGTTGGCATGACGGCTCCACGCACTACAAGGTGGAGTACCTGTTACCGCGTGATCGGCTCTATGCCATCGGTGATTTGCGCACTCTGCGCGCAGCCGATGGTACCCTCGATCGTAAAGCGGACGTGGGCGCGTTGCTGCGCGAGTGGAAGCAGGACCGCGCCACTCTGGTGCAGCGGTTCGACGGCAACCAGGACGGTGAAGTCGATCTGCAGGAATGGCAGAGAGTGGTGGTGGCCGCAGAGGACGAAGTGGATACCCGGCTCTGCGAGATGCGACTCGATCCCGGCATCCAGGTGATGCGCGCGCCGGAAGACGGACGTCCGTTTCTTCTCTCGAATCGCGATCCCGTCGATCTGATACAGCGTTACAAATGGTGGGCCAGGTTTCACCTGGCGGTGTTTCTTTCAGCGTCCGTGTGGGGGATGACTTTGCTACTCCATCGACCATGATCAATCGAGCACCGCAGCCCAGTCACGATCAAATCGAGCGTACCTGTCCTTCGCAATAACTCCATCTGTACCATTCCAGAAGGCTCCTGGCTTACCTGCGAAGTGATGCCAACAGAATATGAATTTTTCAAAGTGAACCAACAGTCGGCAAATGTAACGTAATTAAGATTTTATGGCTTGGTTGCCTTCTTTGCTGCCGGCATGCTGTTGGTTGGCCAATTCGCTTAGCTTTGTCCGCAGGTTACTCTGGTGTTGCGCAGACGGGTCGGTGAGTTTATGGATATCAAGGTTCAAACTTCCAATGAACAGGGTTTCCAGTTCCTTTGGCATACCCCTTATGGACAGGCTCGCACGTTCGCGAATTCCCTCAAAAATCCTTATTTTCTCATCTAAGAATGCAGTGGCGTCTAAATCAAGACCGGCGATGTAATCGCCATAACGCTGAAGCCGGCTCTGTAGAAGATGTACGTACTCACCCAAAAGAAACTCCGTTGCGATAACAAAAGGGCGCGGCGGCTTCGATGCCAGGGTATTTAGCGCGTTAATGATATCGAACAGGCTGTCCGAAAAGCTCATCAATAGCTCCCGGTACTCAATATCAATTCTTTCAGCTTCTCGGATCTTTTCTTCAGACCTAGCCGAAAGAGACCACCAGACGGAGAGAAGGAAACCCAACGTTATAGCAAACATACTCATCACTATCACTTTTATCGCATAAACTTGCCTGTCTATGATATCTATACTTTCGAACAAGTAAGCAGACCCGGCGAAAAGCAATACGAAAACTATCAGGAATGCAAAAAGTGGACTTTTAAACCGGTTAACTTTCAGCTTGGACCGGGCGGTTTGGATCCACGCACCGTGTCGCAGTTCAGCATGACCCGAGTTGCCAGATTTTGTGCTCTGCCCAGTCAATGTGTCTTCAGTCGTTGATTCCGATTGTGCGCCTTTCGAAATACTGCCTTTGATGTAGTCACTCATCGTTCTGATGCTCTAGATGGTGTAATTTGTGGAGTTGGGGCATGGATATGTGCTTTCGTCAGTACTTATAATCACCAAGCAAAGTGACAATGGTGCCGAGATCAGATTGTTCGATTTTACTCTCCCGTACCCTGATAAGGTATTGCCGGTCTTGAAAGACGACCGCCATTACCTCTCCAGATGCCGCGTTGTTGACCGTCGCTAAATCTATTGATTCAACGGGTTCGGTGTTCTGCACTCTATGCTGTACCATTTTTTTGGTTTTGACTCCCTCATAATCAGACTCTGTTGCCTTTCCTAGCATTGTAGCCCCGCCTTTTATTCTTCCGATTCTTATAACGACTCGAGAACTCTCAATCGTTTTCCAAGTAACGCCAAAATCTGGTGCTCCCTGCACCGGACCAGCGCCTATTCGCATAAGTCTGAATGTCTCAATCTCTGCGGCATCTTCTGGCGCAGTTCTGCTTGCCACAACGTTCAACATTGCCTTTACAGTGCGTTCTTTGTTATCCGTAACCGTGATTTCGAACGTATATTTCCCTTCGTTTTCAATCTTGCTATTAAGATAGTTCTGGAAATTTAGAGTTAAATCGCGATAACGCCTTGCCCTCTTATCGAGGCCAAACAATTGAAGATTGGATAGCTCCAAAGTCGTAGCTAAGTCGACTTCGTATGAACGTTCTTTTACGCGAAGTTCCCGAATTCCCTCAGGTGCCTCAACTCGTATCCTGAGTCTCGAAAAACTCCCCAAGATACCCTCTCGGGTTTGTGAGATATCAAAGCCCTGCGCGACTATAGCTGGTGGCTGGGAGGTATCCGCTTGAACAGCGGTTGCGTAAATAAAAACCATGCAAATCCGCAGGAGAGGCATTAGATAATTCCGTGATAAACGAAAACGCTCGCAGCGATTGGTCAAACATGATTCTAAGATGCTAATTTTCATCCCGAGGCCACCATTTGCATCGCAATATAAACTACCGTCGCGAGCGCACTGACGCGCTGCTCCATTGCGTGATCCGCGCCCAATCCCTTCGCCGTTCAGGCATTTTGCGCCTATCGGAAATTTTGCGTCGCTCAGCGCCGCCGCGCTCGAAATAAGAAATGTCGTATTCCTGCCGCCTGTCTACACCGGATCGGCGATCAACGACTGTTCTATTGATTATCTCTATAACCCCCTATCGGACCAGCCCGATACAGCACAATACGTTGCAAAAATACCAAGGTCAAGAATTGCGGGCCCTGCTTCTGTTTGAATAAGGCCGAATATCTGGCCAAGGGCGGGGTGCGCCAGATTTATCAAGGTGGAACCGATTCACCAAAGACTTTCGAAAGCCCTAAGAAACAAAGATAGCAGTGCCATTCTAAATAGTTGTGGACGACGTTTCTTAAACCAAATCGTTGAGCAGCTTGACCTGGTAAACGGCGAGAATAAGGTAGATCATCACTGCGCCGTACAGGGCGTGTAAAGCTTTAATATTCTGGTACAGACGGAAGTTCTTACAGCTGAGTAACACGGATAAGCCCGCGACCGTTACGGTGTACTTGAGTACATAGAACCACCACATATCGTAATTAATGAGCTGTCGCATTACGGGATTGATTTCGACGCCCCCTTTTTGCAACAACGTCAACGTGGCGTATATATCGAATATGCAGAGGGATAGCGTAACCAGCACTACAGCCAAAAGCGCAGGTTCATGGAAGTCCACTTGAGTTGGGTGGGAGTCAGCCTTCCGACGACCCCCGGTTCGTCGCCGTGGTTTTACGAACTGGTAGAAAACCGCCTTAACGTGGTTGCGGCGCCGGCACCCACCAAGCCCGCGTGTCTGGGACGAATCTGTGAAGGCAGGATTCTCTTTCATCGGTTTTGTGTTGATATTGGTAAGTATCGACATGGCCTTCAAACTACCAGAAGCAGGATTCAGATTACCAGAAAACATGACCACAATACCAATCTGCGCATGGTCTCGTAGCTGATGTTACCTGGCATCACTTCCGTAAGACAACGGGAAACCCTCCAGAGTGACTATCAGGGCAATAGGCATCGAAACCAAGCAAATCACTTGCTTCCGACGGAAACGATTAAAGCTAGCCCGCATTTCTCAACAGGATCCCGAGCGATGGCGCAGGACGGGTGCCGATGAACGCCGGGCTGAAAAATGCTCCTGGCGAGCATTTTCGCGCAAGCCCCGACGGGCTGAGGCGCAGGGATGCGTCGAACCGGTGAGATGCACAACTGCCTGGTGAGAAATGCGGGCCAGGAGTCGAATTGATGAAATACCAGAATAGTGTCCGCATTGTGATATAACCATCTTCAACGGATGTAAATTCCTATGCAGACTCCCAGAAAATACCAAAAGAGAACTAACCAGCTTGTCACCGCGGTCCAACTTGATCTGGATACCGAAGGATTCATCTACAAAAAATGGGGTGGAAATCAGCGATGCAAACGCGGAGATTGGCTCGTAAATAACCAGGGTGACCTGTATACGGTCGATGGCGAAGTTTTCGCAAGGACCTATAGGCAGGTAAAAACAGGTCGCTACGTGAAAACCACACCCATATGGGCGACAAAAGCGACGAGCGACGGACAAATTCGAACAAGAGAAGGTATGACTCATTTCAAGGCGGGAGACTTCCTGGTCTCGAACAACGAGGATGGGAGTGATGCCTATGCCATTACGCCCGAGAAGTTCGACGCTATGTACGAGCCGGCGGACTAGAAGTTTGGAAAATCTCATTATGAGTAGACAGCTCATTTTTCTCGGTTCGGCTTTTCCGCGGTGAATATCGTAATTGTTGGTGGTTCTGGCGGCATTGGCCAGGCCTTCATAAGAAATCTGGTCGGGAAGGATGACGTCCTATCCGTTCACGCAACTTTCAATCGCAACGAGCCCAAGTTTTTCCATCCGAAATTAATTTGGCAGCGTATGGATGTCATGCAGCAATCCTCGGTCCGGACTTGGTCGGAAACTCTGGGAGAGATCGACTGGTTGATCAACGCCGCCGGTATACTCCATACACGAGACAGCCGGCCCGAAAAAAGCATTCTTCAGTTCGAGCCTGACTTTTTACAGCAAAATATATCGATCAACACAGTCCCGACACTGGCACTGGCCAGATTTACGCATGAAAAGTTCAAACACGGCAGGCCCGCTGTGTTCGCCACCGTCTCCGCCAAGGTCGGCAGCATCGAAGATAACCGCCTAGGCGGCTGGTACAGCTATCGTGCTTCAAAGGCGGCGCTCAACATGTGCATCAAGACTCTGGCGATAGAGTGGAAACGCACCCTGCCAAACGTTACCGTCGCCGCGCTGCATCCTGGCACAACCGATACCGCACTATCCAAACCGTTTCAGAAAAACGTGCCCAAGGACAAGCTTTTCAGCCCCGATCAGAGCGCCGGTTACATGCTCGACGTGCTGAACGGACTAACACCAGAAAAGTCCGGGCGCTTCTGGGCCTACGACGGCGCGCTGTTGCCCTGGTGAGGGCGTCGGCGACAGCACGAGATGTTTGCATCCCGCACAGTATGAGGCCATTATTCGCCATAATAAAAATTGTACGACGTTACCGGCTGCCCATCATCGCCGCGCTTATAGTTATCAGCCCATTAGAAATCGCCATGGCACAAGACGGTACGCTTATGATTGATGATCGCGGCAGCGGCAACACTCTTGCATCATCCGGCGGCAAATGGCGCTTGATTACGGATGGGGTAATGGGCGGCGTTTCTGACGGCCAGCTATCGATAGACACGGTCGAAAATGAGGGCTGCTTGCGACTGAAAGGCGATGTCAAACTCGACAATAGCGGTGGCTTCGTCCAAGCGGCGCTGGATCTGTCAAAAGATGCGCTTCAAGACGTACAAAACTACACCGGCCTGATGCTGGCGGTGTACGGCAATGACGAGCATTACAATGTACACCTGCGCACCCACGATAACCAGCTTCCGTGGCAATCTTATCGCACCACGTTCACCGCGGCGCCTGAATGGAAAATTCTCCAATTTCCTTTCGCTGAATTTTCCCCTTACCGCACCGACAAAGCGCTCGATGTAAGCCGATTAAAGAGAATCGGCGTCGTCGCGATTGGTCGCGAGTTCCGCGCGGACATTTGTCTTGGAAAACTAGGGCTGTACAAGTAAGCCGACGAAATCCTGAATGGAGCTCGCGAGGCGGCCTAATTCAGGCGCGCGAAGGGGCACTGCTGGACAGATCGTGGGGTGTTGGCAGGCGCATGACGACGATTTGGCGCCGGTAGGTGAAACGTTCGGACCGGCATGCCGGGCAGCTGGACGATTCGTTGGCCAACCTGGCCGAACGTTACTGGCAAGTGCAAGCTTATACCGCGAGGTTTTGTGGATTTTGCGAGTGCCGAAGTTAATCGGGCAACGGAATAAACTCAGTGTCGCCCGGTACGCCATCAAACCGACCTGCCCTCCAATCCGCCCTAGCTGCCTCGATTCGAGCCTTCGAACTCGACACGAAGTTCCACCAAATATACCGCTGCCCGACGGGGTCGCCGCCGATGACCATGACGTGACTGTCTTTTGTGGCTACCAATTGCATTGATTTGCCGGGGCAGGCAACCGCCATAACACCGCTTTTGCAGTTGCAATTGCTTATCATGATATCACCCGTTATCACGTAGGCCGCAATTTCCCTATAAGATTGCGGTAACGCCAAACTGGAATCCTTTGGCAATCGGCATTCGAGATATAACATAGGTGAATACGATACGACCGGCGAGGTTTGATCGTAAGCCTCGCCTGTAATCACGCGCACCTTGACGCCATTTATATCTACTTCGGGAAGTTGACTCGAAGGATAGTGAACAAACGAAGGTTCCATTTCTTCCCGATCCCTGGGGAGAGCCATCCAGGACTGAATGCCATGCAACCTGGAGGTCCTGTTGAGATCTTCTCCGGCACGCTCGGAATGTACGATGCCTCTGCCTGCCGTCATTAGATTAACGGCGCCCGCTTCGATAGGCTGGGTGTAGCCGAGGCTGTCCCTGTGGATTATCTCGCCCTCGAAGAGGTAGGTCACGGTGGCAAGACCAATGTGTGGATGCGGTCGAACCTGAATACCGGCACCGGGTGGAAATTCTGCGGGGCCCATGTGATCGAAGAAGATAAACGGGCCAACCATGCGTCGTTCCCGGGAGGGTAACACGCGACGAACTGAAAACTCACCCAGATCTTTTTCTTTAGGTACGATGAACAGCTCAACGTAATCATCGATCTTGGTGCATTTCGGTTCTTCAGCGGCGCTGTAACTCATACTTTGGTCCTCATACCGTGCGGCATTGAGCAAAACTCTGTGACGGGTTCGTACTCTCGAGCGGACATGCGATCTGCATTAGCGGCCTCTGCCTCCATTAAATACCAGTGGTAAGTGACGAGAGACAAATTTTGCCGATTTGATTACGAGGTAAGCCACAAGAAATAATTCGATCGCGCCCACGATAATCAGGTGGGATAAGGCAACCGCTCCGGTCAAGTGCCTAACGTTGGCGTACAGTTCCACCGCGAATATCAGCGACGTCAGCAGCGCGAAAAAAGGCGTCCAGTCGCGTTCGGATTTACTAAGGCATTTCGTCATGTTTCCCCTACCGTCAATCCAACAAGGTCAAGAAGCTATATCGTAAGGTGTTCCTGATCTATAACTTTCGCCATCGCCTGTTCCATTAGATTACGCGCACGGGCAGTGATTTCGGCGAGAAACCGATGCAATTCTTCATCACCGGTTTTGAGGCTTTCGCACTCCGCACTGTAGTCTTCGAAATGGATGAGATCAGTCAACAGGTAAGAGACGTGCTGCGGACATTCGCAGGCAACGGACGGCGACAGCGAGGCTATGCGGGCCAGCTGCGCATGGGTGTAGCGTCTCGCCCGTACCGGTTCGTGCCGCACCGCCTGCACCTGACCGGCCATCGTGAGTATGGCTAGCTCGGAGGTCAACCTCTCCTGGGTCATGACGCCGGGACAAAGCGTGATGTTTTGCGGCGTCATACGGCTCAAATGCATCTGCGGCTCAAATGCATCTGCGGCCCAAATCCATAGCTGACGAGCGCGTGTTGACCGTCGAGCTCCTTCAGAGTGCTGTTAACCCGGCTCAAAGTTGCCTGGTGCACGGTGGGTGGCTCCAGGACGATAAATTCATTGACAGGCCGCGTCGAATCCGCCGTCGCCTCCTGCTGACTCGAATAACGCGCCTCGATATAATTGGGAGCATCTAACTGCCAATTCTGCGACTGCAGCTTAAGCGTTTCACCGATCAATTTAATGCCGATTGTCGAACCCGCTTGTCGCCTAGATCCGTCATCACTGATTCCGATCTCTCTCAGCCTTGCATCCAGATGATTGTCATCGAGTTTCGCGAGCGTACCAATCCTGTGACCTCGACCGGTTAGGATCTTGAGCTTCTGCAGCTTGTTCAAAGCTTCCGGACTTAAGGCACGCCTGCCGTTGTTGAGCCGCTTGGGTGCCACGATAGCATAGCGGCTGTCCCAGGATCTCAACACGTGCGGGGTCAAGCCGGTGAGATTGCGAATCGCTCCCATATCGTACAAAGCCGATTTTCGGCTTTTGAGTTTACGTCGCTTCATTGCATTGTCGCCCCCGGCGTTTTCACATCAACACGGCTGCGCAAAATCCTAATAAACCGTTTTGTCTAAGTAAAGTCTATTGACAATTTACAAATATACGGATTATTTTTGTTTTTCTGATACTTTTTTTAAAATATACTGGTAGTGGCTCAACGTTCTTTAAATGTATCACTTCCATAAAATTCCAAAACCAACGTTTCGTTAGCGTCTTTACAAACCCGCCAGCGCCACAGTCCGGCCTGGACGTTATCGATACCGCATGCTGCGATGCATTGCATGTCGCAGCTTGCGAAAGAATCGAGCGGATGGGACTTGCACTGCTCACGCCCGTGGTTCATCAAAGTATGGTGTAAGCCGTTCGGAGAACAACATGAGGTCCATGACACGACGACAAGCCTTGAAACTCGCAGGTGGCGCAACCGCTATAGTACCATTGGCCATGGTGTCCGGCCGGCAAAGTTTTGCCGCGGGAGGCCCAGGTTGACCCGGAAGCTGCAAGCGCGAAAGCATTGGAGTGCGTGCACGCCAGCCCCAGCCCGGAGCAACTTTGCAAAAACGGTAAATTGTACTCGGGCGAGGATGGGGCGGATTGGGGACCGTGCAGCATCTTTCCCGGCAAAGTCGTCAACGCGGAAGGTTGGTGCAGGTCCTGCGTAAAAAAACCGGCTGATTCCAACCGCGAAAACATAATCAGACAAAGACATGAGCGACCACGATGAGCCCCTATTCGATGACGGGGACACCGGACGATCGATAGCTAGCCCGCAACCTTCGATCGCGGCGCGGGTTCGCAGTCTCGTCAACAACCAACCTTACGCTGTGCTATGTATGCAAGGTGAAGGCCAGCCATACGGTGCGCTCGTTGCCTTTGCCTTTTCCGAAGATCTGCGCCGGGCGGTGTTTGCCACGCCGGTCACGACTCGAAAGTTCCGTCTTTTGTCGGAGTGCGACCGGGTTGCGCTCGTTATCGACAACCGGCTCAATCGAGCGGGGGAATTGATGGAGATCGAGGCGGTCACCGCAACCGGACGTTCGACGCTGGTTGACAGGGACGACAGCTTCGATTGCTGGGCCGAACTGCTCGTGTCCAAACATCCCAACCTGAAATCATTTGTCAATGCCCGGAGCTGCGCCCTATTTCTGGTGGACATCGTTCGTTTTTTCCACGTGTCTAGTTTCCAGGAGGTTAATCAATGGATTCCGACCGACCAGTCGTGATCGCCTTGAGCGACGCGGGAAACATCAGCGAAACGATTGTAGGCGGAAAGGCAACCAAGCTTGCTCAGCTCGCATCGGCGGGCTTCACCGTGCCGCGGGGGTTTTGCATAACTACTTGGGCTTATCAATCTTTTATCGAAGACAACGCAATCACCGCCACGATTCGTATGGAGCTCGGTCGCAAACCGATGGACGATATGCGGTGGGAAGAAATATGGGATGTGGCACTGCGAATTCGGTCGTTGTTTCTTACTCACGCATGTGCTGAGCACTTGCAGCGTGAAATCGATTCCGCGCTTCGGCGGTTGGACGTATCCAAGCCACTCGCCGTTCGCTCTTCGTCGCCGAGCGAAGATGCCTCGGGAACATCGTTTGCCGGTCTGCACGAATCGATCCTCGGTGTGAAGGGCAGCAAATCAGTGCAAGAAGCCGTTCGCCTGGTATGGGCATCGCTTTGGTCCGATGCGGCTCTACTTTATCGGCGCGAACTCCGGCTCGATCCGGCGCAAAGCCGAATGGCGGTGCTGGTTCAAGAAATGGTGGAGGCCGATCGTTCCGGAGTGGCCTTCGGATGCGATCCACGAACCGGCAACAAGGATCTTGCCATCATCGAATCGGTGCCCGGACCGTGCAGCCTTCTGGTCGACGGCGTGACTGATCCGGATCGCTGGGAGCTGGATCGCAGGTCAAGAAAGGTCATTGCATGGGTTGCGGGTGAGCGTGCTGGCGATACCGACGACGAACCTATACTTGCAGAACCAGACCTCCAAGCGATCCTGGCTGCGCTGGCATCAATCGAAAAACAGTTTCAGTGGACGCCGGACATGGAATGGTGTGGGCGGTCGAAATCCCTCACCGTCCTGCAGGCGCGACCGGTTACGACGGGAAAACCTGATATCGATGACAAGCGAGACTGGTATCTCACGCTTCGGCCTGGCGACGCGCGTTTGCGCGAGATGCGTCGGCGCGTGGCCGAAGTGCTGATCCCGCAGCTCGAAGCAGAGGGAAATATGCTCGCCGCTGCGGAGTTGAATGGGTACGACGATCGGCAGTTGGCCGACGCCATCGAGCAGCGTCGCGAAGCGCTCGAGAGGTGGAAAAAGATCTACTGGGACGAATTCATACCGTTCGCGCATGGCGTCAGACGGCTCGCAACCTACTACAACGATGCGGTGCAGCCGGAAGACCCATACGAATTTGTAGCGCTGCTCCAAAATCAGCCTTTGATCGCGATCCAGCGAAACGTAGCGATTGCGAAGCTGGCGCAAGAAGTTCGACTTGACCCCGTCCTGCAGAACGCGCTTGAGGATTTACTGCAAACCCATTCCGGCAGGCTGGATTGGAAGCGAGCGCGCGACGCGTCAGCCCGCACCGGCAACGAATCGTTGGCAAAGTTCATCAATGGATTCGAGGAGTTCACCGATCAATATCTGGACATTGCTTTCGGTCAGGAGCGCCTGTACGAGACCACCGAATCGCTGCTGCGAAACATCTCGGAATTGGCGCGCATTGACGATAAGCCCGCCAAGGCGGCGGCAAGTTCGCTTTCCCCGAGGGCTCTGGAACAGCGGTTGTTCGCCGCTGTTGGTGGTGATCGATATGAGGAGGCAAGAGACGTCATTGAGACCGGGCGCATCAGCTGGAAACTTCGCGACGACGATAATCTCCTCGTCTCGCGCCTGGAGAGCCAGCTGCTGCGCGCTCTGGAAATCGGCGCCGGACGTCTACGTGCCAGCGGCGGCTTGGTGGGAGACGGGCGACCTGATGCAAAGGACGCGGAATCAATTATGGACTGCCTCCGCGGCGGCTCCGGAACGGTCATTGAACTCCACGCATCGGCGATAGAAATATCAAAATTGGCTCCGTGTGCCGACACCGGCTTGACATCACGGCAGCTCATAGGACAGCCTGCATCTCCAGGCATTGCCACCGGCAGCGCCAGACTTGTCCAAGGCAGTGCAGATCTCGGAACATTCCGGCACGGCGAAGTACTGATCTGCGACGCGATTCAACCGACCATGACACATCTTGTGCCACTGGCCAGTGCCATCGTCGAGCGTCGAGGGGGAATGCTAATCCACGGCGCGATCATTGCGCGTGAACTTGGCATTCCTTGCGTCAATGGGGTACGTAATGCTGTCGAACTGTTTTCGAATGGAAATGTGGTGACGGTAGATGGCTACCTTGGAATTGTCACGCTCGGAACGCCGGAGTTCGATTTGGAATTGAATCGATGACGACGATCGGCCAGCCTGGGGCCGATTCGAAAGCTTTATATTCTATCTCCCGGGCAGAAGCGAACGACGTGTTTGCAAAACTAAATTACGCATATGAACAAAGAAGTTAGGCGTCTAGTCATTGTGCTTGGCGATCAACTCGCTCCCGACAGCGCTGCATTCAAGCACTTCGATCCCGAACGCGACCGAATCTGGATGGCGGAGGCCCGTGAGGAAGCAACTCATGTATGGTCCTCAAAAATGCGCATCGCCTACTTTCTTTCCGCGATGCGTCATTTTCGCGACGAACTCGCATCAAAAGGGTATAACGTCACGTATCACACGCTTAAACCAGACGCGCCCAACACGCTTGCCGAGATTTTGGCCTCAGATCTCAACAGACTCAGGCCGGAGATCGCTCAAATGGTTCCGGCGGGCGACTTCCGCGTTCACCAATCAATTGAAGCCACCGTCTTGGATTCCGGGATTCATTTCGAATGCTTACCGGACAATCATTTTATGTGTGAGCTAACGACTTTCAATCAGTGGGCGGAAAACCGAAAGCAGTTGCGCCTCGAGTATTTTTATCGATTCCTGCGCAAACGTCATGGCGTGCTCATGGACGACGGTGGACCGGAGGGGGGAAAGTGGAACTACGACAGCGACAATCGCCAAGCTTTCTCGAAGCATGGCCCGGGGATGATACCTCCGTGGCCCAGTTTTACACCGGATCGGATTACTCGTGAGGTCATCAAGACCGTCGAGAAAAACTTCCCGAACCATCCCGGCGATTTGTCGAGCTTCGACTGGCCGGTTGCACGCCGGGACGCCCGCGACTGTATGAATGATTTTATTCAACATCGGCTCGGCATGTTTGGACCGTATCAAGACGCCATGTGGTCGGACGAGCCGTTCCTATACCATTCCGGTCTCGCCGCACCGATGAATTTAAAACTGATCAGTCCCCGGGAAGCGATCGCGCAAGCTGTAGACGCCTACGACGGTAAACACGCGCGGCTGGCGTCCGTTGAGGGCTTCATTCGACAGATTCTGGGTTGGCGGGAGTACGTCCGCGGCATTTATTGGATGTACATGCCCGATTACGCCGAGCGTAATACGCTGCAGGCGGAACACGCACTGCCCGAGTTCTATTGGACGGGCGATACCGACATGGAATGCCTCAAGCAGGCGATAAAGCAGACTCTGCACTATGGATACGCACACCACATCCAACGTTTGATGGTAACGGGATTGTTTGCCCTCCTATTCGGTGTAAAACCGCGCCAGGTACACGAGTGGTATCTGTCCGCATATGTCGACGCGGTGGAGTGGGTAGAGCTGCCGAATACCTTGGGTATGTCACAGTACGCGGATGGTGGAATTCTTGCCTCCAAACCCTATGTCGCCAGTGGACGATATATCGACAAGATGAGCAACTACTGTCGGCATTGCAGATATGAGCCCGGCAAAGCAATCGGAGAAAATGCTTGTCCTTTCACCACCCTATACTGGGATTTCCTTCAACGCCACGAGCGACGATTCAGAAATCATCCGCGAACCGCTTTACAATGGAGAAACCTGGGACGTTTGAGCGACTCGGATAAACTGGACATAAGCAACCGCTCAGACAAGATTCGAGATAGCTGTTAGTCGGTACCGCCGCTAGCATGCCCCGCAATACATCACGGAGTGGAAGTGAGCGACTTGAACGCGGCCAGCGCCCGCTCCCGGGTTGCTTTTAGATCGACCATAGGCTGCGGGTAGTCGTCTCCCAGCTTAACCCCGGCTGTTGTCAACATCTCCTGCGAAGCATCCCAGGGATGGTGTATGAATTTGTTCGGCAACGAGGCGAGTTCCGGCAAGTATCGCCGCACGTAGACTCCATCCGGATCGAACTTCTGGCCCTGTGTAACCGGATTGAAAATTCGAAAGTAAGGCGCGGCGTCCGCGCCGCAGCCGGCGATCCACTGCCAGCCCGCGCTGTTGTTGGCCAGATCCGCGTCGACGAGGGTATCCCAGAACCAGTTCTCGCCATGCTGCCAGTGGAGCAGTAGATTCTTAACAAGAAAAGAGCCCACGATCATACGCACACGATTGTGCATGTAACCGGTGCGCCAAAGCTCGCGCATGCCGGCGTCCACAATCGGATAACCCGTCAGGCCGCTTTGCCATTTAGTCAGCGCTGCGTCGTCGTCGCGCCAGGGAAACCGGTCGAACTTCTTCTGTAAGTTTTGCCGAGGCAATTGGGGCCAATGATAGAGAAGGTGATTCGAAAACTCGCGCCAGCCGAGTTCACTGAGGAAATGATCGATCTCGGTGGCGATGGCACTATCTGCTTCGAGTTCTTTAGCCGCATACCAGACTTGGTGCGGTGATATCTCGCCAAAGTGCAGATGCGGCGACAACCTGGAGACAAACGCCTGATCCGGCCGATCCCTGCCCGATTTGTAGTTCTCAATGCCCTCTTCCAGGAACGTCACCAGCCGTTCGTTCGCGCCCTGTTCCCCTGGATGCCAGACATCCTCCATCTCATGGTACCAGCGAATCTTCGGCAGGAGCCGAAGACCGTCGATGTCGGTTTCCGTATTCATGTCGTGCAGGCGGAAGCGTGCAGGTTCATCCAGGGGCTCCCGCGGCGACGGCCCGCCCAGGCAACCCTTTCGGTAGAACGGCGTGAATACCTTGTAGGGTGTCCCGTCCGACTTGGCGACGTTTTGGGGTTCAAACAGCAGCGAGCCGTTAAAGCTTCGGACCTCGTAACCTTCGGCTTGTAAATCGTGTTTTATGCGCCCATCCCGGGAAACGCGCCAAGGTTCGTAACAACGATTCCAGTAGACGCCGCAGGCATTCACCTTGTTGACGAGCTTTGAAATAATTTCATCCGCTTTACCGCTGAACACGCGCAAGCCTCCTTCAAGATCCTTGTCCAGGGACATGAGGCTTCGATGCAGCCACCATCGGCTTGCGGCGCCCATTGACCATTCCCCGGCATGTTCGTCATCCAAGACATAGACGGGCAAGACGGGCGCTCCCGTGTCGACGGCGGATTTGAATGCTGGATTATCCGAAAGGCGTAGGTCCTGGCGGAACCATACTATGATTGGAGGTAAATCACTCATACTGGGTCGGCTTGTCGTGAACAATGATTTGTCGAGTTAGTGTCCCACCGCTCCTGCGAGATCTGCATGATCCCCAACTGGCAGGCTCGTGGTATTCCATATAAGCATATAATTTGACGCGCTGGCAGCGGCCAATCTGAATAGCGTTTGAATATATTCTTTTCAATATCCTGAATCCAGTTAAACCGTTTTTTACCATATTTTTTGATTCCAGACTGTTCCGCGATGCAGGATCAGCGGCGTATTCAGCCATGCATCCCGCTCCAGTGCGGCTTCATCGGCACCTGTCGTATTCTTGTTTTGCTCTTCATCTTGTATAGTCCGATGAACCGAAATTTTTACATTCCTGAACCACAGGCATTTTCTTGAAAACGAGAACAACTGCAAGCGTTTTGACCTACGCCGGCGCCTTACCATTTGTTGCGGCGGCGCTTATACTGATCTTCAAACCACCAGCAATTCAGGCCGACGTTGAGCTTGTGCTGCGCGTCTACAGCGCGCTTATCATTTCTTTTGTTTCGGGGATACACTGGCAAATTGGCATGTCAAAACAAGCAGCGCCGGGATATCTGCTTTGGATGAGTAATGCGGTTGTGCTTGCATCATGGGGGTTTGTATTTGCTCAGCCCGGTGCAGTCGCCTGGTTGCTTTTCGTCATGGTGTTTGCAGGTCTGCTAGTGTTGGATCGAATTTTGTTTCGGTTGGACCTCGTTTCGTCTTGGTTTTATCAACTGCGTGTACGCATCAGCATTATCGTAATGGTGTCGTTACTCGTTGCGGCCGTCGCGGTGGTAAATCGCTGATTTATTCCGGTGCATTGCTTGTGTGGAGGTATCGGCGCATCTGACTTTTTGCGCGCGATGCGGTCACAGTTGGCGAATTCCATAAATTTCAGTATCAGTTACGCATACTCGTACTTGTTGTGTCGGTGGCGCACCAGATAATGTCGTCGAGTCAGGCGGACTGCACAGGCCACCTCGAATGGGCGCAGCGGAATGAGTTCGAAGACAAGGCGATCGATCTCGTCCTCAATCTGGACGGATTCAACCTATTTAGACTCCTGCCGCCACTTCAACCATCGGGAACGACGGCGCGTCGCTGGAGGTGCCCCGACTAGCCCGCATTTCTCACCAGGATCCCGAGCGATTGCGCAGGACAGGTGCCGATGAACGCCGGGCTGAAAAAATCGCCAGGAGCGATTTTTCGCGGTAGCCCCGAAGGGGTGAGGCGCAGGGATGCGTCGAGCCAGTGAGATGCATAGCCTAGCTAT
>JAHEIO010000162.1 GCA_024639325.1 Gammaproteobacteria bacterium | reverse complement strand
ACCATGACTCCGAGTCTCACGTGTCACAGTTGTTTGATGGCCAATACCCGTTTGGTCGTCCCCTTGTCGAACACCAGGCTGGTGGGCGACCTGGATTACAGGGGGATTTCAACCGTCGCTTTTCAGAGCTCATCCTCGATCGGCAGGTGGCTGAAAAACCAGTCTTCGATGCGCTGCATGAAGGATGTCGCCGGCTGCACTGTCAATGTCTGATCATCGGAGACCCATATGACCCGGCCGTTTTCGTCGAATTGCAGCTGCCAGGCATTCATGATGTCGAAGTCGGGCGTGACTGCAGCACGCAGGTCCGCGTTCAGGGCCTTGCTTTCGATCAGCAATCCCATTTCGGTATTCAGGCGCAGTGATCTTGAATCCAGATTGGCACTGCCGATAAAAACCTTGTCATGGTCTATCACCAGGGCCTTGGCATGCAGGGCCAGCGCCTTGGTCTCAACAGGCGTGAGCATGTACAGGGGTTTGTTATCTGCGTCAGTACGGACTTCATGCATTTCGGCACCATGACCGAGCAGCGTCTTGATGTGATTGCGATAGGCGCTGTGGGCTGTCAGGTGGTTGTTGGAGGCGATGGAGTTCGTCAGCATGCGAATGCGCACGCCCCGGTCGATGGCCTGATCCACGACAGACTCGAGACGCGTGGTGGGTATCAGGTAGGCGGACACAATCAGGATTTCTTCATTCGCTGCATTGAAGATGTCTATCAGCGCGTCTGCAACCTGCACCGGCGCCTCGTCCAAATCCCCCGGGTCGTCCTCCGGTGGCCTGTCGATCAGCAGGGTCGCCTTGCCGCTGGCTGACGAATCAATGAGACTCCGCCAGCGCTGCAGGCGCTCGGCAGCCGATTCCTCGCTATGAATGTGCACATGGCGGTCGCGGACCTGTCGCGCGGCATCCAGATCGGCCGGCGATGTCTTGATATGCAACAGCTGATCGATCGGGATCGACCAGCGGTCATTCCAGTAGTCATCGAACGCCTGTGAAATCCGCTGTACGATCGGGCCGCCGACGATCACTTCCATATCGCGAAAATTTGCCTCGCCATGCAGGCCGAAATACTCATCGGCAAGATTGCGTCCGCCAACGATAGCGACGCGATTATCAATCACCATGGCCTTGTTGTGCATGCGGTGATCGAGGCGGTGGAACTCGGCGAGGTTCAGCGCCCAGCGTGTCACGGAACTGGTTGCGCGCCGCTTGAAGGGGTTGTAGACGCGGTACTCGATGTTCGGATGACGGTGTAGTTGCAGAAATATCTCATCCTCGCCTGCCATGAACGAGTCATCGACCAGCAGCTTGATCACGACGCCACGGTCGGCAGCTGCAATGAGGTGGCCCAGAACGAGGGCGCCGATGGTGTCGAAGGTCCACAGGAATGTCTGCAGGTCGATGCTTTCGGTCGCGGTATCAATCGCGCGCAAACGCCAGTCAAGCGCAGTCGGGCCGTCATTGAGCAGCACGAACCAGTCATCCTGATGATCGGCATCCAGCGCGGCCCAGACGGCCGTGCGGCTCGGGGCCAGCGTATGTTCGGAGGGCAGATCGACCGGCTGCAGGCTGGCGCAACCGGTAATCAGCACCACCAGGGCGGCGGATCGGAGCATTTGTGTCATTGAGTCGATGTTCAGTTGAATCGGCATGGAAGTCACCTGGTAGCTTCAAAAACAAGGCACAGCCGGATGTCCCGCGCATCTCCCTCTAGCGCGAACCGGTTCGTGTTGGAGTCACCGCGATCCAGAATGGTCTCGTAAAGCCGCGCCACTACTCGGTACGCGCCTCAACGGACTGCCACACCTTCGCATCCGACCACGCCCTGGCTATGAAACAAGGCGCTGGACTGTTCCCCCCGCAGTCCGAGCCATGTACGCGAGTCAGGAGGACACGGTTCCGCCCGAAAGTGAGCACAGTCCATCCCTGGTTGCGGAACGAAGTGAGGACGTCGCCGACCAGGAAGTGGGACATGCAACCCCCCGTCGAGCAGAACAAAGAGACGGCCGTGGAGCAGGAGTACGCACTTTCGTCCAGAACCCAGTCGGGGGAGAGGTCGCCGTCCAGATCCGTTCGAGTCACCGCCCCCCACTCCAGGGCGAATTCCCCGTTCTCGACATTCGCACAGGCCTGCCGGGCCAGGGTCACCTTTTCGGCCAGGGCGGCGGGAAGCCCCGTGAGATCCAGGGCGTTGACCGCCAGCGGAAGGGTTATAAGAGCGGCGATGGAAATTATACGCTTCATGCAATCTCCTCTGTTTGTCTTCGGACGCTTGTTGACTGACACCCGTCACCTCCCATTGTCGCCGCGACAGCCTGCCGTCTTTCCGCCGCGCTTGCAGGGCTTGTCTCTCACCGCCGGCATTCAATTGCACTTGCGATAGGTATAATCGACGAATTCCAGCCAGTCCTTGTCTCCGTCTTTGAAAACAAGGAACTCCGACCGATCCTCTCCCAACAGCGCGACCACGAAGCCGGCAGGCGGTTTGGACTTGCCGAAATAGCTGTAGGCCGTCATGGCGCGAATGGTGTCGCCGTTAATTGTGACTCGGGCATCCCACTGATCCTCCGGCTTCTCGAGGATTCTGTATTCGATCTGGCGCTTGATGGCCCCACCGCCGCAATAGACCACTCCCTCGGGCGCTTCGACTTGAGCCGGCTCGCCCCCTGCCCGCGGACCGCAGGCCGCGCTCAGCGACTTGATAGCCACCCCGGAGCCCTTCAGATCGAAAATGCCGTAACTGACATCCCCGTCGATCGTGGCGAGTTTCAGCACGGCATTCTTCTCGATTTGATCGAGGACGAAGTCGTAGTCCGTTGCATCGTGAAAAGTGATCTCCAGGGGGAAATTGTCGACGATTCGAATATCGGCGTTGTCCGGCCCGGCCTGGAAAGCGCCGGCCTCCGTGGAACTATCTTTCATGAAGCGGATGGACAAGCCCTGCTTGCGTTCGATGTCCTGCGCATCCTCGTAACCCGCGGGTGCGAAGCGCATCCGGTCACACTGAAGCTCGAGGGTCATGTTGCCGGCCTGGATGATAGCGATCGGGGAAGGCGAGCCGTTGAAGATCCAGCCAGCGAATGCCGGCGAACATATCGCGAGCAACGCGGCCGACAATATTGTACCCACAACGCCTCGACGAAACATGTGTAACTCCAAGGATTTCGGATGCGACGGTAAGGAACCCTGATCTATTGCGTTCCCCCTGGCACAGGGATGTGCCGGCAAATGCAGCTTGTTGATCATCACGCTGGATTAAGGTTGAGCCCAGAGGTGGTGGCCTTAGGGCAAAAGCTAGCATTGAAAGTTGCGCGTTTCAATAACAATTTTTTTACCATTGGCGGGGAGGTGCAAACGAGTTATTAAATACTCTATCCGAGGTTCTTACAGTGCCACCCCAAATGGCTCCATCGGGGCGATCAATGACAGCGCGGCGCCTGTCTGTTGTCCCGTGGGTCAGGTTGAGGATAGAGGTATCACCACCGGTACGAGTTTACCGGTATTTAAAGCTTGACATGAAAACATGGATGGCGGTATCACTCCACCGACGGTTTTTTTCTCATGTACCAGGGCAAATCAATCAAGACATTCGTATAAATCAACCAATGGAGAAATATCAATGAAAAACTTTCTAATCTTTCTTTTGGGGGCTGTCGTTGGCGGGATCGCGAGCTTCGCGATCGCCTCGGTATTGTTCACCGGTATCGGTGCCGGTGTCGGTGTTGCCACCGGTCTGCAAGCTGGTGCCTGTCTTACAGTCGAAGCAGCCAAGGACCAGGGGCTGATTACCGCCGAGCAGGTCGACGAGATTCTGATTGCGGCCGTTAAACAGATCGCCTCCGAAGAGTATGCTGGCGCTGCAACAGCGCCGAGTAGTGATCTCGACTGTGAGAAGGTTGTTGCCCAATTGAAAGAAGCCGCAAAGAAAGCAGAATAAGCCGGTAGCGCTAATCAACCCGCATGCCCTGAGCCGGCGGCTAACGGAAGGTGGGAAGTTTTACACGCAGGAGACCTGAATACCACCATACAAACACAAGCGGAAAGAGGAGAGCCACAGATTACACACTGTCCTGCGGTCTGCTCTGCTGATGGTGTTTACGAGGCCAATAGACGCTGTGAAGCTTAATAGAATGCGTCACCAGACATCCTTCAGTCTGTTCCCGGTTGGCTGCGCGAATGTGGCGACTTTGACGAAACGTCCACGGGTCGACGCATAATGTCAGACACATATGACACGTCATTACAAGAGAGGCGCTAATATTATGGTTTCTGAATATTTCTCCGATACACGTGTGTTGTTCCGGACAACCTTCGCCCTGTTGATACCATTGCTGGTAACACAGCCGGTGTATGCTGTTTTCACGCTGGAACAGGTGCTGAATGAGCCGTATTTTTCCAAACAGGACGTTGAGGCTGTACGCAAGGGCGGATTCGGTGTCGCCAAAATACACGAAGTCTCCGACCGTGAGATTGCCGTTGTGATTGCATGCCTGGTGAAAGACGGGAGTGACGATGCACTGGCCCCCTTTCTCGGTGACTCGCTCCCAGTCGACGAAAAGCATCTGGACGGCCAGGGATTGATCAATACTGGGACACCTGATGCATCCTTCAATGACATCTCACTGGGAAACAACGAGCGTGACGAGATCCAGCACTATCTTGACGTAGAACCGGGTTACGGGCTGAATCTCTCCGTCGACGAGATCGCCGCCATGCAGTCGCTGAGGGGTATGGGTGATCCCGGCCAAGTCGAGGCGCTTGTGGAAGAGATGCTGCATGCGCGCTACCAGGCATACCGCAAGGACGGTCTTGCAGGTGCGAAGCCATATGCCCGCGAAAAGGGTGAAGCCGTAAGTCCTGGTGAGGAACTGCGCAAGACGGAAGAGAATATGCAAGGGTTGCATGAACTGTATCCGGATTTTCATAACGCCTGGCTCAGCTATCCACACAATATGCCGGAAGACATCGTCGGAGAAGATTATTTCTGGGTAAAACTCAAAATAGATGAACGCCCCGCGTTCATCCTCTCACACAGGCTTGCATCCAGGAATGAGGATATACATCTGGTGGGCATCCGTGATTACTACATCTCACATTTCTTCGATGTGTCGCAACGCGTTGCAGTCGTGACCCGGCTCGATTCCGGAAACGACATAATGATTTACATTGAAAGGGCATGGGTTGACTACTGGAGCGGCTTCGCCTCGCTGAGCAAGAAAATCGGGCGCAAGGTCATGAAGACGCAAATGGAGCATTTACTGGAAGATCATGGAATATGCGGTAATTAAAAACAACTTCTACAGAATAAGACTCACCTGTTAGCAACCGCAGTACTGGCAAAAAATTTCCCGTTGATGTTCTGCACCTCAAGGCTGTGACTTGAGAATCTATCGTCTCAGTCGTCCAATAGATTGCACCAAGTAACTCCAAATACAGGCAAATAAGGCCAAATAGGCTGATTTTATTGGACAGTGCAAGTCGGATAAAAGTATAGAATTACAATGAGGTAAGCAATTTCAGGCGGAACACTACGAACCAGGCGGTCGG
>JAHEIO010000161.1 GCA_024639325.1 Gammaproteobacteria bacterium | reverse complement strand
TGGCTTGGTTGTGAACACCGCGAAGTATCTGACACGACAACCCATCATAGGTGTTAATCCGGATCCGCGTACAATCGAAGGGGTGCTTCTTCCCTTCACGACAAGAAAACTGGCAGATAGGTTTCCCGATACCCTGCGGGGCCGTGCACGTTTCCAGGATGTTACCCTGGCGAAGGCCTGCTTGAGCGATGGCCAGGAACTCCTGGCCTTTAATGATCTGTTTATTGGGCCCAAATCACACACCTCAGCTCGCTATCGCATCGAACAAGCCGGACAAGGCGAGGACCAATCTTCCAGCGGCATTATTATCTCAACCGGTGCGGGATCAACCGGCTGGATGAAGTCGATCTATGCTGGTGCCACAGGCATTATCCAAGCGCTCGGTGGTGAAATCTCCATGCCCAAGGAAGGCAGCCGATTTGCCTGGGATGCCGATTATCTCGTTTATGCCGTACGCGAACCATGGCCAAGCAAGACCTCGAGATCCAATATAGTGTTTGGTGTCATCACGCCTGAACAACCTCTGGTATTGAATTCATATATGGCCGAGCATGGAGTCATATTCAGTGATGGGATCGAAAATGACTATCTGAAGTTTAATGCCGGGCATACGGTGACCATCAATATCGCCGACCATAAAGTAAAATTACTAATGTAGGCCCACCCGCTAACACGGGTGTCGCTTGGTGGCGGCGCACCGGACGCAGGTTCTGCAGGCGTTCCCAAATCTCCAATGACGCTGAATAGCCTCCGCTGGCAGCCCCACTGACGAGTGCTCTGCCAGCTTCCCGCAGCAGCTTGAGTGCCAATTCACCGGAGCCGGGTTCTTCCGGAATTCCCGCACTGGACTATAATTCCTATTGCGGTGCAGCATATCTCTCAGCTGGGATAAATGGAAATGCCAGAGGGTGAAAGCATGAAAATCGCAACTTTTCCAAATACAGGGCCGTCAACGTCCCACAAGGAAAACGCACCGGGTAGGCGACCGCCAGTCGTACCTTTGTGGGTCAAATGGCGAAACAGCATCTTCGACCGAATGTTCTACAACGTTCGCAGTCTCAGTCTCTCCGAGCAATATGAGGTGATGCGGCGGACCAGCACCGAGGGTGAAATGATGGTGGTCAGGCCGGCAAAGGCGCAGGCGCCGATCGAGTACTACGCTTTGTCGGCGGACCTGCTCGAGCGCTACCATGGTGAGGACAGTATCGATGCTATCGCAATTCCCGGCGTCGGCAGTTCGGATCTGGGAACCGCAGCGTTGGCCCGAACCGTGGCCGATGCGACTGGTCGTACCGTCATCGGCGTAATACCCGGCTATGGTGCCCTCGACATCATGTCGGAGGCATTGGGTGGCTGGTTCATCTTCGGTGTGAAGAACCGGATGCGGGCCTTCAATGAGTTTTTAAAGGGTCCGAAGGATCTGACGGAAACCCGTTTACACTCACATGAGCGGCTGATGCGGGAATACAGGGTCAAGAGTACCACCCTTATCGAGGAGGAACCTGAGTCCAACAGCATTCTCAACCTGTTGCTGCGCAACCAGCACAAGACCCGCCTACTGGTGGGTCACAGTAAGGGATGCCTCAACATTGCCAACGCACTTCATGCCTTTGTCAAGGAGGTACCAAACAAGAAATCCATCAACACTGGAATCGAGATCGTCACTTTCGCCTGTGGAGTAAACATTCCGCCTGTTTTCGAGAATGTCAGGCAATACGTAGGGCGCCTGGATTTGTTGGGGCGAGTAAATACCCCGCTTTCACTCTACACTGATCCAGAGTTGGACTGGGTCTCGATAAAAGTACACACCCTGAATCGATTGTCGCCGTTGCATATGCCGGCCGAGACATTGATATAGGAGGGCAATCAGACTTGAAGGAGAGAGTCGGCAGGCAGTTGAGTAGCCGGCTTTCGTTTAGGGAGCCAGCTAAACAGGCGCACGGTTCAGGTGCTCGTTAATCCAATCGACCAGATAGATTGCATGCTGCTGAAACTGGTCAACTGAGTTGTGAGTGGCACCCTTTATTTCAACGAGTTCAACAAGATTTTCCGTCAGGGCATTCTGTTCAATCAGATGCATATCACTGATCGGCACAACCGCGTCCTCTGTCCCATGCACCAGCAGGACGGGACATCGAATGTGTCTAATGCGGTTCATGGGCGCAATCTCTTCAAATCTGTAGCCGATCACCCACTGGATGTAATCCATTATCAGAGGTCTTAACACCTTTGGAAGCCAGGGACGGTCCAGATGCCGGTGCATTACGAGATTGGGATGCGCAAAACCAGACAGTCCGATTACCAGATCGATATCGGTTCTTTGTGAAGCGGCCAGCATCGCAGATGCCGCGCCGATCGAATGTCCAAGTATCACGATCTTCTGACTGGGATCACGTTTTTTAGTCCATTCGATGGCGCAACCCAGATCTTCCGCAAAGCGAGGCAGAGAGGAAAAGGTATCCCCATCACTCTTGCCATGATTACGTGCATCAAAGAGCAACACGTTCATGCCGGCCTGACAAAAGGATTGTGCCAGCGGGAGCATCATTTGCGCATTCGACCCCCAACCGTGAACCAGGATGACAGTACACAGATTGTGCTCTCCCGGTATCAGCCAGGAATAAAGCCGTTTTCCTTTGGGCCCAGAAAGGTACTGCTGGCTAAAGGGCAGTGAAAGGCTCTCCGGCGTGGTGGTTTCAACGAGTCTGGGTGCTCGGTAAACGCTGTGCAGAACGACCGGAAAGAGCCCGATCGATGTAATGCAAACAGCGGCAATGATTAAAACGAGAGTCATTGGCCCTATGATAGAGACATAGGCATCAGCTTGCAGCAGATGCCATGACGAAGGCCACCCTACAGGCGCAGTTCACCACTTCCCTGCCCCTACAGGCTTTTCAATCGCCAGTCTTTCAGCGGTCAGGCATTACGATGTTCCGCGATACGTTCAGCTATCACATGCACTGCCTCCAATTCAGAACATCCCTGTTCCTGCATGATGGCCGCTCGCGCCGCCTTCTCATGCTTCTCGGTCATGGCAAGCGCCAGCGACAGAGGCGGAGGTACATTGCGAAACAGGGCTTCAAGGTTGTCTGATAAAACAACTCCCTCGACGTATTTACCCGGCTCCTTCCGTGCTGAGAGCAGCAGGCTGCGCTGAACATCGGTGAGATCCTTGAATCGTGCAATCTGCTCAACCTCTTCTTTGGGCATAACCAGACACAGCCACCACTCCATCATATTGAGCATCTTCCGGCTGGCATCGGGGAAGTCCTCCAGGTTCTGGGTCGCGATCCAGAACCAGGCGCCGAGCTTGCGCCACATCTTGGTGATCTTTACGACATAGCGGGCCAGCAGTGGATTGGTGGTGATGATGTGACCTTCGTCGGTCACCACCAGCGTGGGCCGGGCATCGTGCTGTTGTCGCTCCACCAGATCGTTGATATGGCTCATCATGGAGATGTAGGCCACGGTAAGCTGGTCCTCGTAACCCTCCCGGGCGAGCATACCCATCTCCAGGATGGTCACATCCGCCTCCGGCCAGGGGGTACCGGGTCGGTTGAAGAAGTGCCCGGCAAGGCCGGAACAGAACAGTGCCATACCGTCGCCCATCTCGATGGCCCGGTTGCGCCGGTGATCGGGCAGACTGGCATCTTGACCGATACTCTGGAGCGCGGCCACTGCGTCCTGGGTGAGCACCTGATCCCGGCCGGTCTCTTTGACGGTTTTAGCGGCCATAAAGATGGCATTGCGTATCAGTAACCGATCAGCCCGGGTCATGCGCGCATCTTCGCGCTCGTCGCCCCCGGTGATCATGATACGGGCGGCGATCTCCATCTCACCCAAAACATCACGGCCAGTCCCCTCCTCTTCTAATTCTCCGTCATCATCGACCAGTGCATTGGGGTCTTGCGTCAAGTGGTGCCGGCGTTCCTTCTGCAATACGCGCAGGGCATCGGCAAACGGCGGCAGGCTCACATCCGTGTTCGGGTTCAGTGTGACCTGGTTGACCGTCAGCCCATGGGCCCGGAACTGCTGACCCAGCAGCGAGAAGGAACCACCGGCCTCGATGATGAAGATGCGCGGGCGGTACATGGCAGCCATCTGTTGCAGCAGGTAGACCAGAGTCGCCGACTTGCCGGCACCCGTGGGTCCAAGGATAAGCATGTGGGCGTTCTTTTTCCGGTCGGCCCGATGCAAGGGGTCGAACACGAGGGGTTCGGCACCCCGGTTGAAAAACACCAGGCCGGGATGCCCTGTGCCTTTCGAGCGGCCATACAGGGGCAACAGGTTGGCCGTGTGGCTGGAGAATACCAGTCGTGATCGTCGGCTGCTCTTGTCCAGTGACGCATCGTAGGCCATGGGCAGGTTACGCAGGTAACTGTCGAGTGCCAGCAGGTCGGCTTCGTGCAGGATCGGTTGCAGCCCGTTGGGCAGCAGAAGGGCATTCAGCTGGTTGACATTGGCGCGCAGTGTCTTCAGATCATCACCCCGTACATAGAAGGCGATAGCCAAGGGATAGAGCTTGTTGCCCCGCGCCATCTCCCGCTCGACGGCTTCGGCATCCTCCCGGGTGAGATCGGCTTCCGCGGAATCACCCACCGCGGCGCGCTTGACCTGGGCGATGTGGTTGCGCGTGAAGTCCTGGGGCCTGGCGGTCAGCGTCAGCACCATCACGGTGTGTTCCGGAAACCGATCAAACAGGGAGAAGACGTGATCGCCGGCCTGGCGTTCCGCGGTCATGTGCCCCACCTCCGGTGCCCGGCGCAGACCCTGGACGGTGACGAGCGTGTGCGGCAGGTCGTCGAACCACCAGGTAGCAGAGGCGTTTTCCGAACGTGGCATGTTGAGCATCAGCCGCTCGGCGAGATCATGGCCAAACGGCAGATCCTCGTCGCCCGGATAGGGGGCGATCTCCAGCAGCTTGTCGGGATCACCGTCGGCAATCTCCGGTCTCGGATTGAACCACTTGAGCAACCACTCGTAGAGATCCTCACCGGTGCCGCGTCGCACGCGTATCCCGGCCGAGGCCAGTGAGGCCACCCACTTGGTCGCCACATCGTTCAGTGCCTCCTCGACCTCAACGGCTGACGGCCGCCGTCCACTCGGTTTCAGCCGCCGGTACAGCGTCGCACGCACGCGCCGGACCTGGCCCCGCCATCGGGTGCCGGTGACAGCGGTATCCTCAAAAAGACCACCCGGGCGCGTGATCTGGGAGAGGTGGTCTGCCAGCGCCTGCTGAAAGTGGCGGGTGTAGGCTGTGTCGCGTGCGTTGGATTGCGCATAATCCGCAACCTCCTTCTGGAAGCTCTGCAGACTCGGCTCGTCCTGAACGTAGACCTGCAATATCCAGGGGGAGTCATCTTCTTCCGGAATGGCATCGGTCAGGGCAGTCTGGATCGCATCACGTAACTGGTTCATGAACTTGGGTGTACGTGCCTCGGTGCCGGCCGGGGTCAGTTCGAACAGGGCGCCGACACTGATTCCATCCTCCAGTAGAAAAGTACGGCCCGCCGGGTTGTATTCCATCCATGGCAGGAGATCGGTAAACGATGGCGG
>JAHEIO010000160.1 GCA_024639325.1 Gammaproteobacteria bacterium | reverse complement strand
TGCCGGCCGACGAACAAAGCCTCCAGGATATCGAAAAGGCGCACATCGCCCGGGTCCTGGAGTCCACGAACTGGCATCGCGGCCGAACCTGCAAGATCCTCGGGGTTTCCAGGCCGAGATTGAGGCGCCTCATGAGCCGGTATGGTCTGGAGTCGCCGCGGCACAATATAAGGGAACTCGACGACTGGAACGGCGTGTAGCACACCATTTGTGCGGGGCGGCAGGGTTACCCCGGCTTGCCATCAACACGCGGCCGGATCAGTAAGTTGGCGAACAAGACGATGAACAGGGAAAACGCAATCACCCAAAGCGCCTGCGAAAGACCTATCCATAACGGGTAACCGGCGGGATCGATGAGCGGCGCGAGCACCCTAACGAGAGTCCCCGCAACCAGCGTACCGAACACGACAATGAGCGCTTTCGGCGGTTCGTGAATATTGCGGCCGGTGTGGCCCAGAGACACGCGCGACATCATGCCCAGCGTCATCAAACCGATTCCGCCGTAGGCAAAAGCATGGATACCAAGGTGCGGCGATATGCCACCGGCTATCGAGAGTAGATTCAATAGAAAACCGGCGGTTATAAATGCATAGCCCAGGTACAGCACCCACAGGAGCGGTTTGGCCCAGATGCCGTGTGTGTGCCAGCCCCAGAGACGGATGGCGTGCAGCAGGAACAGAACGCCGGAAAGGAACGCGCGCGGCAAGTCGCCGGCTTGAGTGACCTCCGCAATCCAGAACAGCGCGAAGGCCGCAAGGCTGATTTTGTCGACCCAGGCATGGTTGGTGAGTTGTATCGGGTAGCCCACGCCTTTTTCGGTAAAGAACGGAAAAACGCGGCGGGCGAGGATGAAGATCAGGCCCAGCAATACATACAGTCCCGAGTAGTTGCCTGCACGCATGCCCCCGGGAAGTATCCCGGCCTGGCCAAGGTAGTACGCTGTGTTGCTCAGGAGCAAGAGTGCCAGCAGCAAAACGATGATGAGCTGTTTTTTGCTGCCGCTTTTCAGGATAACCCGGCCGGTCGCGCCCATCAGACCGGTGATGAAAGCGATGTCGAACGTTCCCGGCAAAACCGGTGTTATGGACGGCCATGCGAACGGAGTAATCCTGGGGATCAGCCACGCCACGAGAAGTAACGCTAGCGGCCATGAATGCAGTGTTTTCAATCCGGTCCAGTTCTGGGTGGCTGTCAGCAGAAAACCCGCCGCCACCGCCGCGCCATAGCCGAAGATCATTTCGTGGGCGTGCCAAGCCAGCACCGGCGTGCCGGACAGCGGCGGTTTTAGGTTAAGAATATAGACTGCAAACCAGACCGCCGTAATGAAAATAGAGTACAGCGCCGCAAATAGGAAAAACGGTCGGAAGCCCAGTTCAAAGAGGGCGATTCGGTGTCCGGGTTGCCATATTGCGTTGGTAGAATTCAAAAGCCCCAGTCCGCGACGCCGTTGACAAACACTGAAGTCTAGTAAAGGGTTTTGCGGACCGGAATGACTTTTGTCAATTCAGTATTGCCGTGTCCATTTTGATTGAATAGCTGCGAACGAGGCCAGCGTAAACACGCTCAGGTCGATCTCATCCACCTGCGTCGTTGCTGTCTTGTGGCGGGAAATGGAATGTGGCAAGGAGCGATTGATCATGTTCCGAGGACAGCTGCGCTACATCGGAGAGATGCATACGGTCGAGAATGGTGACGCGGGTACCTTGAATGGAAATCAAGTCGGCATTGATCAGTCTGCGGAAGATCCTGGAAAGAGTTTCAGGTTTGATGGAAAGTCTAGATGCGAGCACCTGCTTCGGCAGGTCCAGTACGCATTCATTCTCGCCCTCAGGTGCATGCTGGATCAAATAGACCGCGACCCGGCGTGTGCCGGTATGCAGGCTGAGATCGTTGATTTCGCGTATCAGGCCATGGAGTCTCTGGCTCAAATCGGAAGCCAGTAAAAGGCAGGTATCGACTGACTCTCTGAGCATGGAGACGAAGTCGTGTGCGTCAATGCTGATGACCTCGGAGGGGATGAGAGCCTGCGCACCGACCGGGTAGGTCGGTTTCTCGAGAAACATGAGCGCCTCGGCAAAGGTGGCGCCCGGTTTGATCACTTCGATGACTTTTTCGTCACCGTCACTGGACAAACGGAACAGTTTGATCTGTCCGGATATGAGCAGGTAGAAACGCTTTGCCGAATCTTCCTGCTCAAAAAGGAATTCACCCTCGTTCTTGCGTACGCGCTCGGCTTTCCCCGCGACCCGCAGCAACTGTGCTTCAGAAAGCCGTCTGAACAGCATTCCCTTGGAGAGGTCTTCGATGATGTTTCGATCTTGCAATACGAGAGCCGCTTCGATGAAGTGACACAAGTCTATCAAATAAATGATTTCCCTATCGGCCCACCAAGCCGGCCTGTCACGACGGCGCTGGGATCAAGTGTGAGCGGCCCCATAGCCATCACGGTGTCAGAGGCTATTTTTTGCGCGCTGTGTGGATAGACAGGCCGATGCGGCACGAAATGCCGGTAAATTGATCCTCGTCAGCTTCATGAGATAATGATGCTTCTACCATTCATGCCGTTCAACAGGGGAGAGAAGAACAAGATGACGGTCGAAAATCGCACTGCTCCGCAGGGTAGTGAACACTCGGAGACGGTATGGGTTTACCTGTTCAAGGAACTTGACAGGGTCTACGAGATTGCCAAACCCGCTGATTGGGAGGACGTACAGTCGTTGCTCGGCGGCAAGGGCGCCAACCTGGCCAGGATGACCAGCCTCGACGTTCCGGTACCTGCCGGCTTTACGGTGACGACTGAAGCCTGCAACGCCTACATGGACTACGACCGGAACTTTCCCCCAAACATGTGGCAGCAGGAAGTCGAGGCCATGGGCGCACTGGAAGGGATAACCGGCAAGAAATTCGGCGACTCGACCAAACCGCTGCTCGTCTCGTGCCGCTCCGGCGGCAAGTTCTCGATGCCGGGCATGATGGATACCGTGCTCAATATTGGCCTGAACGACGACACCGCCAGGGGTATGGTCGAGATCACGGGTGATGCGCGCTTCGTATATGACTCTTACCGACGCCTGGTTCAAATGTTTGCTTCCGTCGTACTCGGCGTGCCGGACGAGCCCTTCGAGGAGGCCATCGAACAGGCCAAGTCGGTGCGCGGTGTTCACGATGACACCGAGCTGACCGCAGCTGAGTGGAAGGAACTGACCGAGCGTTTCAAGGGGCTCATTCGTTCCTTCACGGACTCGGAATTTCCGCAGGATCCCTACAAGCAGCTGGAGCTGGCCACTCGCGCCGTGTTCAACAGCTGGTTCGGCAAGCGCGCCGTGGACTATCGCAATGCCACCAACATCAGCCACGACCTGGGAACCGCCGTCAATATCCAGACCGTCGTCTTCGGCAACATGGGCGATGCCAGCGGCACCGGTGTCGCCTTTACGCGCAATCCCGTCGACGGCACCCGGGAAATCTACGGCGATTACCTTCTCAACGCCCAGGGAGAGGATGTGGTTGCGGGCATACGCAATACCAGGCCCATTGCCCAGCTCAAGGCGGAGATGCCCGGGGTCTTTGGCGAGTTCGTGGAAATCTGCGGCAAGCTCGAAAGTTTTTACAAGGATATGCAGGACGTCGAGTTCACCATCGAACGCGGCAAACTATGGATGCTGCAGACCCGCAACGGCAAGCGTACGGCCCGGGCCGCCATCAAAATCGCGGTGGACCTGGCCGACGAAAAAATGATCACCCGGGACGAGGCGATCATGCGGGTTACACCCGAACAGGTGGACATGCTCCTCCATCCGCAATTTGGTGGCGACACCAAGGCCGAGGCCACGCAAGCCGGCAGGCGCCTGGTCGAGAAGGCGGTCAACGCCAGCCCGGGCGCGGCCGTAGGCGTTGCCGCGTTCGACGCCGACACGGCGGAGAGGTGGGGCAACGAGGGTAAGGACGTCATCATGGTTCGCCCCGAAACCCGTCCCGATGACGTCCACGGCATGATCGCCGCCAAGGGTATTCTGACCAGCAAAGGCGGCGCTACCAGCCACGCCGCCGTGGTCGCCCGCCAGTTCGGAACGCCGGCTGTTTGCGGTGCCGAGAATCTGATTATCGAAGTTGGCCATCGCCTGTTCATCGCCGCCGTGGCGGGCAATACCGTCGAGGTCCGGGAAGGCGAGTGGCTGAGTATCGACGGCGGTTCCGGGGAGGTCTTCCGCGGGCAGCTGGAGACACGGGACCCCGACTTCGAACACGAGGCCGAACTCATTACGCTGCTTGCCTGGGCTGACGAAATTCGCCGGCTTGGCGTGCGCACTAATGCCGACTACCCGGCCGACGCCGAGCGCGCGCGGCGCTACGGCGCCGAAGGCATCGGCCTGTGCCGCACGGAGCACATGTTTTTTCAGGAAGAGCGCCTGCCCATAATGCAGCAGATGATCACTGCTGAAACCGGTGCACATCGGAAGGCGGCGCTGGATCAGCTGCTGCCGATGCAGCGCGGCGACTTCGAGGGACTGTTCCGCGCCATGGACGGGTGCCCGGTCATCATCCGTCTGCTCGATCCGCCGTTGCATGAGTTCCTGCCTTCACAGCATGCGCTGGTTCAGGAATTGGCGGACCTCAAGGTGCAGCTCCAGCACTTTCGCTCCATGAGCGAAATAGACAACGCGCTCGCCCAGGTTCGGGAGAAAGAAGATATTCTGGAGCGCGTCGAATCCCTTGCAGAGAGCAACCCGATGCTCGGCCTGCGCGGCGATCGCCTCGGCATCATGATGCCGGAGATCACGGAGATGCAGGCCAGGGCAATCCTGGAGGCCGCCGTGGCGGTGAGCAAAGAGGGGCTCGATGTCAAACCGGAGATCATGATTCCGCTCTCCAGCCACGTCAATGAGCTCACCGTGCTGAAGAAGGTCGTGGATGAGGTTGCGCGGAAAGTTTTTTCCGAGACCGGTACCACAGTCAAATTTCTGTACGGCACCATGATCGAACTGCCTCGTGCCGCGTTGACTGCCGACGAGATGGCCAGGGAAGCGGAGTTCTTCAGTTTCGGCACCAACGACCTGACGCAGACCACGTTCGGTATGAGCCGGGACGATGCCGAGGCCAAGTTTCTAATAGACTACGTAAAAACGGGCGTGTTGCCGACCAACCCGTTCCAGGAGCTCGATCGTGGTGGCGTGGGCAAGCTGGTGGAGATGGCGGTTCGGCTGGGCCGAAGCACCCGCCCGGGCATGTCCTGCGGCATCTGCGGAGAGCATGGCGGCGAACCGAACAGCATCGAGTTCTGCCATTTGGTGGGCCTGGATTATGTGAGCTGCAGTCCATTCCGGGTGCCGGTAGCGCGTCTTGCCGCTGCCCAGGCGGTGCTGAACCACAGGTAATTGTGTCTCGCCAACGTTGACGTGGATCAGGAATTGGCCGGATGGCCTGGTGCGCCGCTGCTCTGGATCCTGGGTAATGCGGACTAGCCCGCATTTCTCACCAGGCGGCTATAGCATCTCGTCAAGCATGGCAAACATTGAGGTCTATGGATTTGTCCAAGAAACAGTGTGTCTTGGAAACGCCTATCCCGGCGCTGGCTGGTCCAGGCCCCGATGTACTTGGGCTTCATTCGATC
>JAHEIO010000063.1 GCA_024639325.1 Gammaproteobacteria bacterium | reverse complement strand
GGGGTACGGACGGTCAGACCCTAAACCGGCGCCGTGGTCACTGGACTACATGCACGAAGAGGCTCTCGAAATCCTGCCCCGCGTACTTGCAGCGGCCGGTCTGGATGATGTGATCCTGGTGGGGCACAGCGACGGCGCGTCTATCGCACTGATCTATGCTGGGGGTGTGGAAGACCATTCGGCCCGTGGGCTTATCCTGATGGCGCCGCACGTATTCAATGAGCCGGTTTGCGTCCAAAGCATCGAACTTGCCCGGAAGGCATACCAGGAAACGGATCTTAGGAGCCGGCTCAATTTGTATCACGGTACTAATGTGGATCACGCATTCTGGGGCTGGAACAGGGCCTGGCTCGACCCGGGCTTCCTTGACTGGAACATCGAAAAGTACCTGTCCTCCGTGACCGTACCCACGTTATTGATTCAGGGTAAACAGGACCAGTACGGAACGGCGAAGCAGATCGAAGCAATACAACGGCAGATCAACGCCCCCGTGCGGTGCGAGTTGCTCCACGATTGCGGGCATTCCCCCTACATCGACCAACCCCAAGCGGTACTGGAAAGTATCGGGCGCTTTCTGGATGCCGTCCGGGAGCCAAAGGCGCCAATTCGATGACCATGATGATGCCGGCAAATGAAAGCAGGGTGTATGCTATTGTGCCTTCAATCTGATTACCGCTTTGGGGCGCCGGGGTTTTGTGATGAACCAGCAGAGTGACAATAATGGCCAGCACTTCTATCTGAAACCGCTCACCGTGGGCGACCTTGAGCACATTGCCTTGTGGTATGAGGATATCGACGACCTGTCTCTGATCGAAAGTAGATTGCCCGTGCCGTTGAACGTTCAAGCGCTGGAGAAATCATGGCAAAACGATCTGGTGCAAACGGAACCCCGCACCAGCTATCTGTTCTCCATTCGCGACGAGAACGGTGGGGCGCTTGGGCACACCGGACTGCAGGACATCAATCATGCCCATGGAAACGGCGTGGTGTTCATCTATGTAACAAAGGACAGTCGACGCCGTGGCGTCGCTTTGAGAACCATGGCGTTGATGCTCGATCTGGCATTCCTCCAGTTACGGCTGCACCGAGTGACCACTTACGTCCACACCGACAACGTCCCGTCGACCGGCCTTATCAAGCGCCTCGGATTCACTGATGAAGGGTGTATGCGGGAAGGGTATTTCTTCGATGGCGAATATGGAGATGTTAAAATCGTCGGTCTGCTTTCGAAAGAATGGGGTACGTCCAGAGGCGCATTGAGCGATGCCCTCGACAACAGCGTAGTCGTCGCGTTCGGAAGTAACGCCGATGGCAGGTGGGCCTGGCCCCTCAGGTAGACAGGGGCCCCGACGATCAACTCGCTATCACCCAGCCGAGAGGACATGATTAGTGGCTGACAGTGGCAACGGCAAGAATCGGCGCGAACTGAAATCCATACTGTTTGCGGATGTGGTTGGCTATACCCGCCTGATGCAGGACGACGAGGAGGACACCCACAAAGGTATCACCGAAGTCGTCGAACTGTTCGAGAAAGGTTGCGAGGAATTCGACGGTGAAATTCTCCAGATACGAGGAGATGGCGTGTTCGCCATATTCACCAGCGCGGCGAACTCGGTCCGCTTTGCGGATAAAATGCAGGACGCCGTCGAGGCTCGCAACAGAAAGTTCGCGGAAAACCGGAAGATTCGCTTTCGAATCGGCATTCACCTCGGTGATGTTTTACAGGATGAAAAATTTCATTACGGTGACAGCGTCAATATCGCCGCCCGTATCGAGGGATTGGCAGATACGGGCGGAATTTGCATTTCCAGCGCTGTCTATCAACAAGTCAAGAATACGGTCAAATTTGGATTCGAAAATCTCGGGCCACAGCGGTTGAAAAACATCAAGGAGGCTGTCGAAGTATTTCGCATCACGAAAGATACCAATACGGCCTTGCGCGCCGCCAGTCCGAGGAAGCCGCTCGTCGCGGAACCCACCGCTGCGGCAAGCGATGAGTCGTCGGTGCGGCCTTCAGTCGCCGTGCTGCCGTTCAAGAACATCAACGGTGATCCGGAATTCGATTATTTCTCGGACGGTATTACCGAAGACATCATCAATAACCTGTCCAAGTTTCATAATATTTTCGTCATCTCGCGCAGTTCTTCGTTTACCTACAAAAGCAAGCAGACGCCCGCAAGGCAGATTGGAACCGAGCTCGGTGTTCGCTACATCGCCGACGGCAGCGTGCGCAAAGCGGGTAATCGCGTGCGAATTTCGGTTCAGCTCGTGGATAGCAGCAAGGATCAGACACTTTGGACTGAGCACTACGACAGGAACCTCGACGATATATTCGAAGTCCAGGACGAGATCTCCGCCATCATCTGCAATGCCACTTCGGTAAAAATCAGCGCAGAGGAGTCCACGCGTTTGAAGCGGCTGCTGCCAAACGATCTCCAGGCCTACGACAATGTGCTCAAGGGGCAGCATCGGGTCTTTCGATACACCCGGGAAGACATGCTGCAGGCAAGAAAACTGTACGAAGCGGCCGTAAAACTGGACCCTAGATATGCGCGTGCGCTCGCTTCGATTGCGCAAACGCTCAATTTCGAGTGGTTGTTTTCGTGGTCCGACGAATCCGAGGACACTCTCGATCTCGCACTGAGCATCGCCAAGGATGCGGTTTCAATCGACGAGAGTGATGCGCGCGGCCACGCCGGGGTTGGGTTCGTATCGCTGTATCAAAAGAACCACGACGCTTCGATCAATGCCTATCAGCGAGCATTGCAGTTGAACCCCAACGACGCCGACGTCATATCGGAACTTGGAGATACCTACGCGCACGCCGGCCGCGCTGTCGAGGCCGTCGAATTGTTGAAAAAGGCCATGCACCTGAACCCGTTCTACCCGGATGAATACCTTTGGAATCTCGGCGGTGCGTACTACGTGCTGAACGACTACGAGAATGCAATCAAGGCTGTGGAGCAGATGAACAATCCCACCGAGGGAAGCCGCATACTGGCTGCCAGCTACGGGCAATTGGGTGAAGTGGAAAAAGCCGGAATCTACGCACGAAAAACGTTGGAGGCGCATCCGGATTTCTCACTCGATCAATGGAAAACGATGATGCCGGACAAGTTTGCCCACGACTCCGAGCATTTCGTTGAAGGGCTGCGCAAAGCCGGGTTGACCTGATTTCTGGCCCGCATTTCTCACTAGTATACGGGCTAATCGCCGCTCATTCGCTTGCCGCTGACCCTTTTGCCACTAACGCGTTTTCCGCTGACGCGTTTGCCACTTGTTTCAGCGGCCAATTCGGCACTTGCCAGGGCATCTTCGAGCAGGATCGCCTCCAGAGGTCCGGATTCTACATCGAGCCGCATTGAAAAATCGGCCTTGTCGTATGGCCAGGCTTTTACGTCTTCCGCCAATTTCGGATCAGACCCGACCACCGCGCCAGCTTCCTGGGGTGTGACTCCCGAACCATGCACCAGCAGTATGGTGGGTGCCGATAGATCATAGTAGTGGCCTTCGAATTCGAATCCATATACCGCCGCAAGCTTCGGCTTGCTCTCGTCGGACGCCTTCTTATCCCCGAACTGGTTGCGCAACAATTTGTTGTACCCCAGCCCGTCGTCGTCGAGGTCGCTGACCGAAATCTTCAGACCCTGTATCACGCGACCGTAAATAAGAACCCTGGATTGACCCAGTAGACTATCCATCGTGTAATCCTCTCATCTCGTTCTTAGATAACTATCGTTCACAAAACGCCAGGCGATCGACTCATCGACCGGATGGCTTCGAGGAGCCTGCGTATTGCGGGCTACGGCGTGAACGCCTGGCGAGGCGCATGCGTTCGCAATAGGCCGGCGTTTTTCCATGCGTCAGTTCCGTGCTGCCGGGCGTCAGCCGGCGTGACGAATCCATATGATTCTCCTTTGGCAGTTTTGCCAATTGCGGTCCCACCGTAACCCGGCCTATTTCCCGGAACTCGAAGTTGTTGGCAATGATTCTGAGATACTTGCCACCGCCGTAGTCCTCGTCGACGTCGCTCAATATGTCACCTACGATTTGATAGGTCAAATGATCCGGCGGTAGTCGTCGCCACGTTTCAGCGAGATAACCACCCATGATGTCGCGCGATTCTTCGAGCGCCCCCTTGAATCCTGATTCATTGCCTGCATAGGAATTGTCGAACATTTCCTGAACGAGGACCTGGGATTGCTGGTCGTATTCATACTGGTCCGCGAGATCCTCGACCTCCGGACTTATCAGCTCCTGGTCGAGCAGCTGCTCGTGAAAAATATCGACAAATATGTCGAATATTGCGCCGGTGAGCGGTTGCGAGAGCTTGTGCTCCTTGCGCCAGCCGTTGACGAACGCCGCCATCGTCAATGAATTCGACGCGATACGAATCTGCTCGTTTCGGGCGAGTTCCGCGATCCGGTTGAGACGGTTCAGCATGTAAAGGTTGCCGTGTGTGTTCTCCAGCAAATCATCCATTACGGATTCGAAATGCAGGCATGAAACCATCGCAACCAGATCCGCCGCCGATTCGTGAAATCCGTTGTATTCACCCGTTTCTTTGTCGGGATCGGGAACGCCCACGACGCTGTAAATAATGCCGTGTCCGACTTCATGCGCAATAACATCGAAGTTCGTGCAGTCCAGTGTATAAACACCGCTTTCCGTAAGGTTCGAACCGACCTCGAGGAAACCATAGCCGATGTGTCCGTTGTCGTACTCGGGAAGATTGACCAGTTCCATCTTTTCGAACGCATCGCCGAAGTGCCATTCTATTCGTTGGCCAAAGTAGTCCTCCCATATGTCCAGTACGAAGCGCACACAACCGAATAGATGTGCGGCCTGGAACTCATGCGAGTCGACATCCAGGTGATCGAAGTGTCCCTGGGCATCGGGCAGTGCCGGTGGATGAATATTTCCGTTCCACGGGGGCAGGTACAAATAGCGTACTCCATTGCGCCTGGTTTGCATTCCATAGGGCGGCCACTTGGCCACGGGATTGACTGCATACATGCGATCGTCTTCCGGGCCGGGACCGATGGTGCCGGCCGGGCAGGATACGACCACAACCTCGGGCTCCCGGCCGGGATTCAGAATGGGGGCCTGCGGGTACAGAAGAAATCGGGTTCCGGACATGCCTCTCCGTCGAACTTGAGTGTTCACGCTCGGGCTGGTTTGCGGTGATGTTGTCTCGTCACTCGCTCGAGTTGTACTGACTTTCGCTGTTCGTTGCAAACTCAAACCGATACTGCCGCTCGATCATGCGGTAAAAGTATTTTCGTTCGCGAATGCCAATTTCCAACAGGTAACCATCGATATCGACCGGTATAGGCTCGCCCAGATGCTTTTCGAAATACCAGGCAACGAGCTGTGCCGGTGTGTTGACGAATTGGGTTGGATGTGCACTCATGACGGCTTGTTTCGTTTGCGCGCTTTCTTTCAACGCTTCGTAGGCGCCATCGAAACGCAATTCATCCAGCAGAACCTGGTCATCGATATCATCAAGTCTTGCCGTAACGGATCGGTAGCGCTGCTCGTCTTCAAGCGCCTGCTCTAACCTTTCCGGTGTCCAGTCGTTTTTATCGAGCCACGCTTCGAGCTGCGCCCGCGAGTACAAATTAAGTGATTCGCGCAGTCGATGCAGCTGCTTGCGTATTTTTGCGGATTCGATGCCGATGCGTGCGCGTCCTGCTTCACGCAGCGCCATTTGTTTTAAACGCGCGCGCGAACTGAACTGCTCGAATCGCCTTGGAGACAATCTGAGCTCATCGATTATGAGCTGATCGATGCCGATTTCGCACCCTTTATCATCCCGCGGCGGGCCTCCGCCAGATCCTGCCGCCACGGTGTCCCACATTACGGTCCATTCGAAGTCGAAGTCGCAGCGCATCTCTTTCATTTCCGATGCCAGAAAAGTGCTCAATTCGGCGAGCAGCGCTTCGGCATCCTGCCGCTTTAGATCGCGCTCTCCACCGGGCAACCACTGCTCGAAAGCCGTCAACTCGGCAGCGTCAACCCCTGCCAAATGCGCGCGATGAACGACCGCCGCCCATTGGCGATCCTGAAAGAATATGGATTTGGCCGCGGCGGTGAGTTTGCCTCCGGCCGGCTCGCCGATTACCGCATCTTCGACCGCGTTTTCGATGGTCGAACGCGCGTTGACCATGGGCACGGATAGCGGCGTGTAGCCCAGCTCGGCCGGGCCGTGGAGTACAGCGACTTCATCGTCATCCTCAAGCGTGCCGTCACGGTATTTTTCAAAGATTTCACCCACGCCGCGCATACCGAATTGATGCAGCTCGGCGGCGCGCAGCGCCCCCATGCTGCTGGCGCCAAACATGCGAATACCGCGGGACATCGCCCACAATATCTCCTTATGCCAGACCGAGGGCACGCTGTCGAAAAAACCGTCGATGATGGCGATTGCACGCGGGGATGTTTTTGCGGCGCGGTATACGTCCCCCTGCGAAACCGGTGGCCGCCACGCCACCCCTTTCAATGCCGTCACCGCCTCGCGCGAAACGCTGGGGCCGGAGAAGACTATCGCCTTCACAGCACACCCTCGACAACGGCACGCGCCCGGGGCCCGGGAACATAGTCGTCTTCATCGTGAGGGCCTTCGAGACCGGGGATGACGGCTCGCACAACGGGGATTTGGAACGCCGCCTTGCTCAGATCGACGCAGATCACCTCGTCGATATCGACAGCGCGCAACCGTGCCAGGATCCAGTCCACGTCTTGCTGAAATGTGGAAAAGTTCCGGTCCCCGATCTCGCCGTAGTCGACGGCACCAGCGTTCTCACCGATCATTCGTCTGAACACGCGGTTTTTATCCACGACCATGTCGTGGGTAAACTCCGCGTGGGTCAAATCATCACGGGAACCGGCAATGTAGGTGGTACGCACCTGGACGGCTTCTACGAGCGCACGCGCCAGCGCAATCGATTTGCTTGGGTGGCAACCCGCGCCCAGTCCGGGATGCGCGGTGGTCCGGCGCTCATCCAACACCATGCAGTCGAAACACGGTATGCCGGTGTCACTGGTCGTGTTCCATACCGTCACCGACAGACGTGCCGCGCGTATTCGCGCAATTAGATCCAGACAGACAACATCGTCGATACTGTCCAGATCAATCCTGGTGGCGTCCCGCCCCGCCTGGTCTCTTTGCTGCCACAGGCTGGTCGCATCGCGCTCGACTATTTCACATATCGCGTGGGAAATCGCTTCCAGCAAGTGATTACCGGATGCCAAACCGTTGCTGCTTTGCGCAAAACACCCGCTGCCGGCTGGCGCCGGATGTGTGTAGAGCGTGTGCACCAATTCGTAAGGCAGCCAGGTCGCGTTGCCGTCGATCAGGTTTGTGCCTTCGATCCACAGAATCGGCAGCGCATCTTGGTAATGACTGCCACGCATTTCCGGCAAGCGGTCAATATCGATCAAACGATGGTTGACTGATAAATCATTGCGGCCGGCCAGTTTTAGCGGCAACTCGATGCGCTCGGCGTGCCAAGATTCGATCGACTCCATCAATCCGGATGCTTTCGCCGCCTCCAGTGTGACTCCCTTGCCCTGCGAGACGGCAATCGAGCGGGAATTGGGACGGCATACCATGACTACGGGAATACCGATCCGGTCCAGGCCGGTAACATTGGCAATACGAGTGATGCCCATCGCCGGCATGAACGGCATGACCGTGGCGAGTGTCTGGGCGGGTTCGACCAGCAGGTGCGCACCGAATCGATAGCGTTTTTCGGAGATGCCGGATGGTTTCGATTTTGGTTGTGTCACGAACTCGGCGCGCTGATACATCGTGGCGCAGTAAAACCCTGCATTTACGGGCTGTCAACAACCTCTTTGTGTCATCGCGGCGGATGATCGGCACCCGTTTACGAGCACGGCGCTGGAAAGTGGAACTATAGTACAAGCATCCTGTTGACAGAACCGAGTAATAGGAAATATATTTCTTATCCTCGCATTACACTCCGGTAATCACGAATCCCATGATTGACTTTCAAACCCATCCGGACCGCTACCGGCATTGGCAGATCTCATATTCGGATCGGGTGGCTTATCTCACCCTGGACGTCGACGTCGATGGCGGCCTCGCCGAAGGTTACGAGCTCAAGCTCAATTCCTATGATCTTGGCGTGGACATCGAACTCTACGACGCGGTTCAGCGCCTCCGTTTCGAGCATCCGGAAGTCGGGGCGGTGGTGGTGAACTCGGCGCTGGACAGAGTGTTCTGTGCAGGCGCAAACATCAAGATGCTGGGAAGCTCATCGCATGCGCACAAGGTCAATTTCTGCAAGTTCACCAATGAAACCCGGAACTCGATCGAGGACGCCGGCGAGCACTCCGGCCAGCGATATATCGCCGCTGTGAACGGCACCGCCGCCGGCGGCGGATACGAACTCGCGTTGTGCACGGATTACATCATTCTGGTAGATGACGGCAATGCGTCGGTGTCACTGCCGGAAGTTCCGCTGCTCGCGGTGCTGCCTGGTACCGGCGGACTCACGCGCGTGGTGGACAAGAGGAAGGTTCGTCGGGACTTCGCGGACGTATTCTGCACCATGGAGGAGGGGATCAAAGGAAAACGAGCGGTCGAGTGGCGGCTGGTCGACGAATTGGTACCGACCTCGAAGTTCAGCGAAACGGTCGACCAACGTGCGCGCGAATTTGCACAGGAATCCGATCGGCCGGCCCGCGCGGCGGGCATCGAACTGACCGAACTCAGCAGGAAATTCGCGGGCGACGAGGTGGAATACTCGTCGCTTTCCATCAAACTGAACCGCGCCGGCCGGATCGCCGAAATCACCATTCATGCACCCGACGCGGATGCACCTTCCAGCGTTGATGACGTCGTCGCGGCCGGCGCCGATTTCTGGCCGTTGAGACTCGCTCGGGAATTTGACGATGCGGTTCTCCATCTGCGCCTGAACGAGGCCGACACCGGTACGCTGGTTATCAAAAGCGCGGGCGCTGGGGAGCGGGTAGGGCAGTTTGAGAGCCTGCTGCTCGAAAATTCCGGGCACTGGCTCATACGGGAGATCATTCATTACTGGAAGCGGACTCTCAAACGGTTGGACGTGACGTCCAAGTCAATAGTGACGCTGGTGGAGCCCGGCAGCTGCTTCACCGGGTTTCTGGCAGAACTCGTTTTCGCCGCCGATCGGTCTTATATGCTGGACGGCGATTTCGAGGACCGGCCCGGAGAAATTGCCGTGATGTCGTTGTCCGCGTTCAATTTTCATTCGCTTCCAATGGCCAATGGCATCACACGTTTGCAGACACGTTTTATCGGTGAGCCGGAGGCGGTGGAGCGCGCCCGGAAACTGATCGGTCGGGAACTCGATGCAGCGGGCGCGCTGGAGGCCGGGCTGGTTACCTATGCCCCCGATGACATCGACTGGGAGGACGAGATTCGGCTGCTGCTGGAGGAGCGAGCGAGCTTTTCCGCCGACTCATTGACGGGCCTGGAAGCCAACCTGCGTTTTGCCGGGCCTGAAACCATCGAGACCAAGATATTCGGCCGACTTAGCGCGTGGCAGAACTGGATCTTTCAGCGTCCCAACGCGGTCAGCGAGCACGGCGCGCTGCAGCGATACGGCAGCGGCATTCGACCCGAATACAATCCGCAAAGAGTTTAAACAAAGCTTTACGCATTGGAGATATCAATCATGAGTACCACCCCAGAAAACATGACGAGCGCGCCCGTTGTCCAGGTCGACTACTCGGAACTCATACCCAACAACGTCGAGCTCAACTCCGATCGCGCGCTGCGGCGCGCACTGGAGCGTTGGCAGCCGGAATACATCGATTGGTGGAAGGAAATGGGGCCGGACGGCTTCCAGGAAAGTGACGTTTATCTGCGCACGGCCGTCGGTGTGGACAAGGCCGGTTGGGCCAAGTTCGGCTATGTCAAGATGCCCGAATACCGTTGGGGCATTCTGCTCGCGCCCCGGGAAGAGGGCCGAACCATCCCGTTCGGCAAGCACAAGGGCGAACCCGCCTGGCAGGAAGTCCCGGGCGAGTACCGGGCCATGCTGAGACGCCTTGTCGTGATTCAGGGCGATACGGAACCGGCCTCCGTGGAACAGCAGCGTTTTTTGGGCAAGACCGCGCCCTCGCTGTACGACCTGAGAAATCTTTTTCAGGTCAATGTCGAGGAGGGGCGACATCTTTGGGCCATGGTCTACCTGCTGCAGAAGTACTTCGGAAGGGACGGCAGAGAGGAGGCTGAAGAGCTGCTGCAGCGCCGTTCCGGCAACGAAGATAAACCCAGGATCCTGGGTGCTTTCAACGAAAAGACGCCGGACTGGCTGTCATTCTTCATGTTTACCAATTTCACCGATCGGGACGGCAAGATGCAGCTAGAATCACTGGCCCAATCGGGCTTCGATCCGCTGTCCCGGACCTGTCGCTTCATGCTCATGGAAGAGGCCTTCCACATGTTCGTGGGTGAAAGCGGCGTTTCCCGCACCATCGAACAGACCTGCATCAAGATGAATGAGGCGGGCATCAAAGACCCGGATGATACGGGCGCGGTGCGGGCGCTGGGTGTGATCGATCTGCCGACCATTCAGCGCAAAGCCAATTTCCACATGTCGGTGACGCGGGACCTGTTCGGTGCGGAGGTATCGACGAATGCGGCCAACTCGTTCAATGCGGGACTCAAGGGACGCTTTCAGGAAGTCAAGATCGACGATGATCATCAGCTGGAAAACGACACCTACAAGGTGATGCGATTCAGGGACGGTCGGTTCGTCGAGGAGGATGTGCCCGCGTTGAGTGCGATAAATGCCCGCCTGCTCGATGACTACATTACGGATTGCCAGGGCGGTATAAATCGCTGGAACAAGGTCATCGAAAAAGCCGGCATCGACTTCACCATCCGGCAGCCGCACAAAGCATTCAACCGACGCATCGGCGAATTCGCCGATGCCAACGTATCGCCCGACGGCGAGGCGATGGACGAACAGACCTGGAACAGCCGCAAGGAAGACTGGCTGCCGTCCGGTTCGGACCTCAAGTACCTGGTCGACCTGATGAAACCGGTCACCGAGCCGGGGAAATACGCGTCATGGATCTCCATCCCCAAGGTCGGCATCGACAAGCAGCCCGGTGATTTCGAGTACGTGCGAATCTGAACAATGCCTGATCTCGTTCGACAACATCTCATCGACCCCGAAATCTGCATCCGCTGCGAGACCTGCGCGGAGATGTGCACTCGGGATGCGATCAGCTACGACGGAGTCAACGTCGTCGTGGATTTCAATAAGTGCACCTACTCCATGGACTGCATCGCACCCTGTCCCACCGGAGCCATAGACAACTGGGTCATGGTGGAAAAACCGTATTCGTTGGAACAACAGTTCGACTGGGATGAACTGCCGGCCGATGTGGGCGCGGAGCCGGCTGACGACGAAGCCGAGGCGATGGAAGACGAGGTCAGTAAAATGCTCGAGGTGGCGCACGCCGGCGCCGGCGGCGCCAGCCGGCGGCCGGTGACGTCGTCGCAGCCGCGGGTCAACCTGTACACACGCGCCTCCCCCGTCGTCGCCGAGGTGCAGGGCAACTATCGCATCACGGACGCTGACGCCGAGTCCGATGTTCGCCACATCATTCTCGATCTCGGCGGCAATGCGCTGCCCGTCTTGGAGGGCCAGAGTCTTGGCGTGGTTCCACCCGGCGCCGACGGCCAGGGCCGAAAGCACCACATGAGGCTGTACTCGGTGTGCAGCCCCAGGGACGGCGAGCGGCCCAATCACAACAACATCGCCTTCACGGTAAAAAGGGTTGTGGAACAACGCGATGATGGCGTGTTCAGGGGGATTGCCTCGAACTATATGTGCGACCTCAGCCGGGGAGACAGGATCGAGTTGACGGGTCCCTACGGCAACACTTTTCTGATGCCGGACAATCCCGAGGCAAATATCATCATGGTCTGCACGGGCACCGGATCAGCGCCGTTCAGGGCGATGACCGAGCGCAGACGCAGGACCATGCCCAACGCACCGGGAAAGCTGCTGCTCTTTTTCGGTGCCAGAACACCCGGGGAGCTGCCCTATTTCGGACCCCTGATGAAACTGCCGGACAGCCTGATACAGCGCGAACTCGTTTTTTCCCGTGAACCCGGCAGACCGAAAGAATACGTACAGGACAGGATACACAAGTGCTCGGATCAGGTGGCCGCGTTGCTGGAAAGCGGCCAGACGCACATCTACGTGTGCGGCCTGAAAGGTATGGAAGAGGGCGTGGAGACAGCGCTCGAGGAGGTGTGTTCGGGGCACGGCCTCGACTGGCGGGCGCTCAGGAACGTCATGCGCGACGAGGGGCGTTTACACGTCGAGACGTACTGATCATGATCCCTTATGCCCAGAAGCGCGTGCCGAAGTGGAGCGAAACCGACAGCGCCCAGATCATATACACGACCCGGTTCGTGGACTACGCAATGGATGCGCTCGAGGGCTGGTTCAGGGACGTGCTGCGGGTCGACTGGTTTCGGATGAATACGGAACTCGACATGGGTACCCCGTTCGTGAAAATCGAGATGGATATCAAGTCGCCATTGACGCCCCACGACGAACTCGAGGTGCGTGTCCTGGTGGATCGATTGGGTCGTTCATCGCTTTCGTTCAAGGTCGTCGGTGTGCGTAACGGCGATCAAACCAGCTTCGAATCGATGTTCGTGTGCTCGATGGTGAAGAAATCCACCATGCGATCCATCAGCATTCCGGACGATTTGCGCAAACGCATCGAAGACTACATGTCGGCTTGCGCGGACAATCAGCCATCGATGGTGGACAGCGCGTGAACTGCCCGCAGCCGGGTGAAGGGGGCGGGGCCGGCGGGCCCGGCCAGACCCCGGCGGAGAGCGCCGCCGGCGCCTACATTGCACGCATCGCGGACCGCATCAAGTCCATTCGCATTCGGCGCGGCATGACCCGCAAACTCTTGTCCGTACATTCGGAGATATCCGAACGCTACCTGTCCCAGATCGAGTCGGGCCAGGCCAACATCTCGGTGGCTCTGCTCTGGCGCGTTGCCCATGCCATGGATGTCGAGGTCCAGGAACTGCTGCCGGATTGTCGGAATTGCGGACAGGTCCCGGCGCCTTTGTTCGGGATCCTCGAGAAACTCGATCCGGTGCAGCTCGCCGATGCAGGCCGATTGCTGGAGCGCGAATTTTTTACCGATTCCGAAAAATTGCACGGCATGGCCTTGATCGGTCTGCGCGGAGCCGGCAAGAGCGAACTCGGTAGAGCCCTGTCGCGGCGAACCGGAGTTCAATATATCAACCTGGTCGAGGTCGTCGAAGACGTCTCGGGCATGGACATCGGCGAACTTTTCTCGCTTGGCGGGCAGAAAGCCTATCGGCGTTACGAGCGCCAGGCGCTAGACAAGGTGGCCGAAAGCACACCGCGCGCCGTGGTGGAAGCGGGTGGCAGCCTGGTGACCCGGACCGAAACATATCAGTTTCTTTTGCAGCACTACTTTACGATCTGGATAAACGCGTCGCCCGAGGAGCACATGGCGCGAGTAATGGCTCAAGGTGATTTTCGTCCAATGCAGGGCCATGGTGACGCCATGGAAGATTTAAAGCGTATTCTGCGCGAGAGGGAGCCGGAATACAGATTGGCCCACCGGGTGCTGGACACAACCGGCAGAACGGTCGACGGCTGCCTGGAAGAACTAATGGAACATGCACACGATGTCCTGGGCTGGCGGAGTAGCGGGCCGGTGTGATCACCGCCGGGACGGAAATCATCGCGGTCATCGGCGTCGGGACCATGGGCACGGGGATCGCTCAGGTCGCTTCCTGCGCCGGTCACGATGTCATATTCTTCGACCCTGACCCTGACGCCATGGATCGTGCCGTCCGGACAATCCGGTCCGGCCTCCGCAGACGCCTCGACCGCGGTTTGATGACCGAAACCGAGCGCGTTGCCGTCCTTTCCCGTTTGCAACCGAGCCAGTCGTTGGATGGTGCGGCGCGCGCGCACATCGTGATAGAAGCCATCCCGGAAAACCTCGAGGCCAAACACGAACTGTTCCGAAAGCTGGAGGAGATTTGTGCGCCTGGAACCGTATTTGCCTCCAATACCTCTTCCCTGTCCATCACCAAGCTTGCGTCCGTTTTACGCGATCCGGCACGTTTTCTGGGGTTTCATTTCTTCTGCCCCGCGCCGGACACGATGCTGGTGGAAGTCGTGAGCGGCCGGGCAACCAGCGCAGAAACCGCCCGCAGGATGGGATATCTGGCGGGAACCTGGGGTAAACACTACGTTCACACCCGATCCACTCCCGGCTTCATAGTCAACCGTGTGGCCAGACCCTTCTACGCCGAAGCACTGCGCCTGCTGGAAGAGCGGGTTGTCGAGCCGGCAACGCTCGACGCAATCATGCGCGAAAGCGGCGGATTCAAAATGGGACCGCTGGAACTCATGGATCTGATCGGCCACGACGACAACTACGCGGTGGCGAACTCGGTGTTCGGTGCTCATTTTCAGGATCCGAGATTCAAGCCCAGCCTGGTGCAGAAGGAGCTGATCGACGCCGGACGTCTTGGACGCAAGAGCGGGCGAGGTTTTTACGAATACTCTCGAGAAGCCGTGAGACCAATGCCCGAGCAGCTCGTTCCGCAGCCGGCTCCTGACCGGGTGGTGATCGGTGGTGGGCTCGGTGTCGCCAGTTCGCTGAAAACCCTGTTCATCGAGGCCGGGATCACGGTCGAGCAGATCGACGGAGACGGGCGCATCGAGTTCGACGGTATTACCCTTGCCATGACGGACGGCAGAACCGCGGCAGAGAGAGCCTCGAACGAAAATCGGGACAGGTTGGTGCTGTTCGATCTGGCTCTGGACTACACGACCAGTGAGCGCATCGCGATAGCCACCGCAGATCGTTGCGGGCAGGTGCCGCTGCAGCGCGCGGCCGGCCTGTTTCAAGCAATCGGCAAGTCGGTATCGGCGATCGACGATGCGCCCGGGATGATCGTAATGAGAACGGTTTGCATGCTCGCAAACGAGGGCGCCGATGCGGTGAATCAAGGGATTTGCAGCGTGAAAGCGGTCGATCTGGCCATGCGCTACGGCGCCGGCTACCCGATGGGGCCGCTGGTCTGGGCCGATCGCATCGGGCTCGCATACGTAGTGAAATCCCTCGAAAATATTCGGCGAAGCTACGGTGAGGACAGGTACAGGGTTTCGCAATTATTGAGAAGGAAGGGCGTGATCGGCCGGGATTTCTATCAATGAGACGTCGACTTTGACGTGTGCATGAAACCGCTGTAAAAGGTTAAGATGTAAAGGATGAATCGATACAAGTAAAAAGTTTCGCCAAGTTTCCAACAGGAGGAAAGTCGTGAATACGATTAAAAAGGGTTTAACCGCTGCGGTGTCGCTGCTTGGGTTTCTCGGGTTCGCCGCCGCGGCGGGTGCTGACAGCGTCAAGATTGGGTTTGTGACCACCTTGACCACCCCGGCCGGAGTCATCGGCCAGGACATGGTCGATGCGGTCAATCTCGCGATAGAGGACATCGGCGGCAAGATGGGCACCCTGGACGTGGAGCTCATCGTCGAAGACGATGGATTCAAGCCGGACGTCGGCAAGCAGAGCACCGACAAGCTGGTCAAGCAGGACGACGTGGATTTCGTGGCCGGCTATATCTGGTCTCATGTGCTGCTCGCATCCCGCAAATCGGTGCTGGACGCGGGCAAGTTCCTGATCAGCTCCAACGCCGGACCATCGCAACTCGCCGGCAAACTCTGTCACAAGAACTTTTTCTCCACCTCCTGGCAGAACGACCAGACCCCAATGGCCATGGGCGAGGTGCTGAACCAGCAGGGTGTGAAATCCCTCTACATCATCGCGCCCAACTACGCCGCCGGCAAGAACATGGTGGCCGGGGTGGAGCGCACCTTCAAGGGTGAGATACTCGGTAAGGACATGACCGGTTGGGGCAAAGTCAAGCAGGTCGAGTTTGCGGCCGAGCTGGCCAAGGCCAAGGCCAGCGGCGCCGAAGGTGTATTTATATTCTATCCGGGCCCACCGGGCGCCGCGTTCATCAAGCAGTACCAACAGGCCGGTTTGCAGGGCCAGATTCCCCTCTACTCCGTGTTTACCGTAGACTCCATTTCGCTGCCTAAATTTCAGCAAGGGAACCTGACTGGCGTAAAGGGTTCGCGCATGACCATGTTCTGGTCACCCGATCTCGATACGCCGCAGAACAAGAAGTTCGTCTCCGGGTTCAAGCAGAAGTACGGACGCTACCCGACGTCCTACGCCGCGCAGTCCTATGACACGATCTTTCTGATCAAGAGCGCGGTGGAAGCCGTCAACGGCAACCTGGACGACATGGACGGCATGCGCGCCGCGATGGAGAAGGCGGATTTTCCCTCCGTGCGTGGCAAGTTCAGCTATGGCAACAACCACATGCCCATCCAAAACTTCTATCTGCGCGAGGTGGCTGAGGACGACGACGGGGTGTGGACAACCAAGATCGTGAGCACGGTGTACGAGAACCACCAGGATTCCTACGCAAAAGACTGCAAGATGTAGGCGTTCGATCGCATACTGAAACGCGCGGCGGGCAGGTCCCGCCGTACGCCTTTGCAGACTCTTTGCGTATAGACCCCGCTGCCCGATGGACTGGAATCTGTTCGTCATTCAGTTTATCAACGGGCTGCAGCTCGGCATCCTGCTGTTCCTGCTCGCCTCCGGGTTGACCCTGATTTTCGGCATCATGGATTTCATCAACCTCGCCCATGGTTCCTTCTATATGGTCGGTGCGTATTTCTGTGCCACCCTCACCTTTCTCACCGGTTCGTTCGTGCTGGCGGCGCTGATCGCAGTTGGCGGTGTGTTTATCGTTGGCGTCATAGTCGAAACTACGATAGTCAAGCGGCTGTACCGCTCCGATCACCTGGATCAAGTGCTGGTGACGTTCGGGCTGATCCTGGTATTCGACACGCTGGTGCAGATGATCTGGGGCCCGGAAGGCATGGTCATTCCCCTTCCTGCCGTGCTCGACGGACAATTCGAGGTCGGTTCAATGGTATTCCCGAGCTACCGGTTGCTCATCATCGTCAGCGGACTGCTGGTCGCGGCGGGCTTGTACGTGCTGGTGATGAAGACCCGGCTGGGCATGCTGATCCGGGCCGGGGCGTCCAACCGCGATATGGTCTCGGCACTGGGCGTAAACATCAATCGCCTGTTCATGCTGGTGTTCGCCCTCGGCGCGGCGCTGGCAGGTTTGTCAGGCCTGTTGATTGCACCCATCACCGAGACCAATATCGGCATGGGCAACGGAATCATTATCCTGGCCTTTGTCGTCATCATCATTGGCGGCATCGGGTCTATCAAGGGCGCGTTCTATGCCGCACTGATCGTCGGATTGATCGACACCATGGGTCGATCCTACCTTGATAGTCTGCTCAAATTGTTTATGTCCGTGCAAAATGCGGAAACGGCGGCACCGGCGATTTCGGCGATGCTGATTTACATCCTGATGGCGCTGATCCTGGCAGTCCGGCCGCAGGGTTTGTTCCCGCCCGCCGGTGCGGCCTGATACACGTCCCGGATGAACAGCTGTCTGCCCAGAACGCTGAGCGGTATCGTCTACACCGGCGTAATCGTGGTGCTCGCGCTGATGCCGGTATTTGTCCAGCTTTCGGGACAGATTTTTTATCTGGACATATTCAGCCGCATCATGATCCTGGCCATTGCGGCACTGAGCCTGAACCTGTTGATTGGATACGGCGGTATGATCAGCCTGGGCCATGCCGCTTTTCTCGGAATCGGCGCCTATTGCGTGGGTATTCCGGTCTACTACGAGATCTACAACGGATGGATCCACCTGGCACTTGCGATCGTCGCCTGCGGGGTATTCGCACTGGTCACCGGTGCCATCAGCCTGCGCACCAAGGGCGTCTATTTCATCATGATCACCCTGGCGTTCGCGCAGATGGTGTATTTCACATTCGTCAGCCTGGAGGAATACGGCGGTGATGACGGGCTGGTCATCGAACTGCGCAGCGAGTTCGGCAGTTGGCTCGACCTGGAGGACAACATCGCGCTGTATTACACCATTTTCGGCGTGTTGTTACTGAGCCTGTTCTTCGTGCACCGCTTGGTGCACGCCCGCTTCGGGCGCGTGATACTGGGCAGCAAATTCAACGAACGCAGGATGCAATCCCTCGGATTCGAGACCTATCGATACCGACTCGTCTGTTACGTCATCTCCGGCATCATGTGCGGGATTGCAGGCCTGTTCCTGGGCAACTTCACCAGCTTCATCAGCCCGGAGATGATGGACTGGACCCGCTCGGGCGAACTCATTTTCATGGTAATCCTGGGCGGCACCGGCGTTCTGTTTGGACCCGTCGTCGGGGCCGGGGTATTCATCCTGTTGGAGGTCTGGTTGCCTCAGATCATTACCTTTATCAATGGTCTCGGACTCGGTGCGAAGCTGCCGCATGAACTGTGGCACCTGATCTTCGGGGTAACGCTGATCGCCGTGGTGCTTTTCGGCCGGGGCGGTATCCACGGACTGCTGACCCGTAAAAAAAGACCTTAGCCCATGCTCGATATCCTCAATCTGGAGAAGCAGTTCGGCGGAATCAAAGCGGTAGACAACGTTAATCTGCACGTCAAGGAGCATGAAATCCACGCCATCATCGGACCCAACGGCGCGGGCAAGACGACCCTGATCTCTCAGGTTGCGGGGGAGTTGATGCCTGATGCCGGACAGATACGATTCATGGGCAGAGATATCACTTTTATGCGGCCCGCCCAGCGGGCGCGCAAAGGACTGGCACGCTCGTTCCAGATCACCAGCGTCATGCTGCCCATGACCCTGCTGGAGAACGTGTCCATGGCGGTGCAGAGCCGCAAGGGGCATTCATTCAGGTTCTGGCACGCCGCGGCGAACGACCGGGAGCTGATCGACGAAGCCGTCATGGCCCTCGATGCGGTTGGCTTATCCAACCGCGCGAACCGGGTGGCGAAAGAGGTGTCTCACGGTGAACACAGGCAGCTCGAAATCGCGATGGCCATAGCCATGGAGCCGCGGCTGCTGCTGCTGGATGAGCCCATGGCGGGCATGGGCCAGGAAGAATCCATGGAACTCGTAGCGGTGCTGAACGAGATCAAAAAACACAAGACCATACTGCTCATCGAACACGACATGGACGCGGTATTCTCGCTGGCGGATCAGATCTCGGTGCTGGTGTACGGAAAGATCATTGCAACCGGCGGCAAAGACGAGATCCGCGCCAATCCGGAAGTGCAGCAGGCTTATCTCGGGGAGTCGTAAACTCAACGATACTGGGATCGTGCTGGAAGTTAGAAAAATCGACACATTCTATGCCGGGAGTCAGGCGCTTTTCGGGGTAACCCTGAGCATCGAACAGGGGCAGGTCGCGACGCTTATCGGACGCAACGGGATGGGCAAGACGACCACCGTCAACTCGATTATGGGCATTATTCCCGTGCGCAAGGGCGAGATCTGGTTCAACCATCAGCGGATAAACGGTTTACCGTCGTTCAAAATTGCCACCGCGGGTATCGGGCTCGTGCCTGAAGGCAGGCAGGTGTTCCCGAGTCTCAGCGTGCGTGAAAACCTGATTGCCACGGCGGCAAACATCGCGGGCAGTGATGACCCCTGGATCCTGGAAAAGGTGCTGGAGTTCTTTCCCGGCCTAAAGCAGAGGCTGGACAACCCGGGCAGCCAGCTGTCGGGGGGAGAGCAGCAGATGCTGGCTATCGGCCGTGCGCTGATGATCAATCCCAGGCTTCTGATCCTGGACGAGGCCACCGAGGGACTGGCACCGCTCGTGCGCGAGGAGATCTGGTCGAGACTGGGCAATTTGAAGGACGAAGGCCAGTCAATTCTGGTCATCGACAAGAACCTCGAGGCGCTGATCCAGCTCGCGGATCATCATTACATAATCGAAAAAGGCAGGATCGTCTGGAACGGCGGTTCCGATCAGCTCAGGGCGGACCCGTCCCTAAAGACGAGATACCTTGGGGTATGACGAAAACTGGCAGGTGTTTCGGATTCGGCATAGACCGCCTTCTGACGGACCGCAACCTGCGTCACATTCTTGCCGGCAGTCGCGTCGCTCTCCTGGGACACCCCGCGTCCGTGACGCGCGATCTGGATTACACCGTTGATGCACTGATGGATACCTCGATCCGTATCACCGCATTGTTTGGCCCGCAGCACGGCATGCGTGGAGACAAGCAGGACAATATGGTGGAAAGCGCGGACGAGGTCGACCCGGTCTTCGGCATCCCTGTATACAGCCTGTATGGCGACGTTCGGCGCCCGACCCGGGACATGCTGGGTCAGTTCGACGTTCTGTTGGTGGATCTTCAGGACGTGGGTTGCCGCATATATACCTATCTAGCAACCCTGATCTACCTAATCGAGGACTGCACCAAGGCCGGTAAATCGATTTGGATCCTGGATCGACCGAATCCCGCGGGCCGGCCGGTGGACGGCCTGACCTTGCGGTCGGGCCACGAGAGTTTCGTGGGGGTTGCTGCGGTGCCCATGCGGCATGGTTTGACCCTGGG
>JAHEIO010000159.1 GCA_024639325.1 Gammaproteobacteria bacterium | reverse complement strand
AGGGGCCCTGCTGTTTGTAATGCTTCTGACAATATGGGAGGCAAGGGCGAGATGACAAAGACGCCCATTGGTTTGCAGGAACTGAGGAGGAAGCTATACGCCAAGGCGAAGGCTGAACCGCGCTGGCGTTTTTGGGGATTGTACGTTCACGTCTGCAAGATGGAGACACTGCGCGCTGCGTATGCGATGGCCAAAGAAAATGACGGGGCTCCGGGTAGTGATGGAGTCACCTTCGAGGCCATTGAGGAGCAGGGCGTGGAGGGTTTCTTGGAGCAGATCCGGGACGAACTGATCAAGCGTACTTACGTGCCGTTGCGGGCGCGGAGAAAGGAGATACCGAAGGCGGGGGGCACCCAGGTGCGCCGGCTTTCGATTCCCTGTATCCGTGACCGCGTGGTACAGGGTGCGCTGAAGCTGATAGTGGAGCCGGTCTTCGAGGCGGACTTCCAAGCGGGGTCGTTTGGCTATCGTCCGAAGCGGACAGCTCATCAAGCGGTGATTCGCGTTGCCGAAGCGATCATGGTGGGTAAGACACAGGTAATTGACATTGATTTGAAGGCCTATTTCGACGGTGTGCGGCATGATTTGCTGCTTTCGAAAGTGGCCGAGCGGGTCAATGACGACGACGTGCTGCACCTGTTGAAGATCATGCTGAAGGCGAACGGGAAGAAGGGTGTACCGCAAGGCGGTGTGATTTCGCCCGTGCTCAGCAACCTCTACCTCAACGAGGTGGACCGGATGCTGGAGCGGGCGAAGGCCGTCACGCGTTATGGCAAGTACACGGGCATCGAATATGCGAGGTATGCTGACGATGTGGTGATCTTGATCAGCGCCCATCCGCGCTATGGCTGGCTGCTGAAGGCGGTGGACAAGCGATTGCGGGAGGAACTCGCCAAGTTACACGTCCAGCTCAACGAAGCGAAGAGCCGAACTGTCGACCTGGCCCGGGGCGAGAGCTTTGGGTTTCTGGGATTCGACTTTCGTCGAGTCCGGAGTTTACAAGGGAAATGGCGGCCGCAGTATACGCCCAAGCTGAGCAAGCGCACGGTGTTACTGCACAAACTTAGGGAGATCTTCCGGCGACACCGATCCCGGCCCGTGAACGAGGTGATTGAGAAGATCAATCCGATTTTGCGGGGTTGGGTGAACTACTTCGCCATTGGTCACTCTGGCCGGTGCTTCGGATTCGTCAATCGCTGGGTGGAAAAGAAGATACGGCGTCACTTGATGCGAGCCCGGAAACGTCGGGGCTTCGGCTGGGAGCGGTGGAGTACGCAGTGGCTGCATGACACCCTGGGGCTGTTCAATGGCTACCGGGTACGTGCCGATCTGCGGAAAGCACTCTCGGCAGGATAGGCCCCATAAACCGTGGCACGAAGCAAACAGGAGAGCGTAGTGCGGGCAAACCGCATGCTGCGTTCGATGCGGCGGGGGCTGGAAACGGGATCACGGTGCACTCTACCCGGGCACGAAGGAGGAAACTCCGGATACAGACAAGAGTTCGCCTCACGGGTTACCGCGCCAGTCCTCGACCCTACCATTAAACTGAATTAGTAGACAGCGAATTGCAATAGGCGCGTTTGTATTTGATCCACGTCAATGATATCTCACACTCTCTTATGTATGTTCATACAACCGAACAGTAGATTATCCATTGGACTTAGTTCCAATAGACTCAGCGCTTGATTGGAGATACGTTTATTCCTTATAAGGACGAGTACAAGTTCCAAACCGTCAACAAAGTGACGGACTTTTCATAATACATTAAGTAGTGTGACTACAAGCGGAGTGCTCACTTTTGGAGGTACTACTATGAAATCGATTTACGGAGATTTGAATATGACATCGCGTATCAACCATACAGTCAGTGCTGCAGTGATGCTTTGTGTCCTCAGCTTCGCAATCGACGCAATTGCTGGAGAGGATCAAATCGTAACCGCCGAAAACTTTCCGCGGGTTGAGACCGACCTCGCAATCAAGAAGGTCTATGACCAGGTTGGCCTCAGCACCTTTACGCATAATCGGCTTCCGACCCCAATAGACAAACAACCCATAATCCGGATGAACCGTGACACGATCTATTCGCGCGCTGTCCTGGATCTCAGTACACCGGCCAAAATCACGATGCCGGATTCAGGTGATCGCTATATGGGTTTACAAATCATTAATCAGGACCATTACACAACGATTTTCATGGAGCCGGGGACCTATGAACTGACCGAGAAAGATGTCGGCACACGATATGCCTATGCAATCGTTCGCATTTTCGTGGATGCATCAAATGATAAGGACATCAAGGTCGCGAACGCCCTTCAGGACCAGATCGTGATAGAAGGTGGCGGTACGGAGCCACTGCAGATACCAAACTGGGATGTGGATACCGCAGCCAAGTTCCGTAGTGCTCTTCTCGTTCTGGCAAGCACCACCTCGGATATCTCGCGGTTCTTTGGTACGCCCGAACAGACCACACAGATTGGCCATCTTCTGGGATCGGCAATGGGCTGGGGAGGCCAACCGAAGGCGAACGCTGTTTACAACAATGTGGCCGCGCCAAACAATGACGGAAAAACACCCTATAAGGTTACAGTGAAAGACGTCCCTGTCGATGCCTTTTGGTCAATCACTGTTTACGATGGCGACGGGTTCATGCCCAAAAATGATCTTGGCGTCTATGCGTTCAATGACAAAACAGCAAAGGCTAATGCAGACGGCAGTTTTACGATCCATTTCGGCGCCTGCGGCGATGGTCGTATTAATTGTATTCCTATCACCAAAGGCTGGAACTACATAATCCGCCAGTACGAACCGCGTCAGGAAATTATCGACGGAAAATGGAAATTTCCCGCGCCGACTCCGATCTGATAGGCCATGCTTAGAACGACGGACGTGTATTGTGCCGGTTCAGTTGGGTTATTGACTGCGCTTGTTTTACGCGGTCAATTATCTTTGCTGCATGCTCAAGATGAACTGAGCGACACAAATGTTTCGCAATTCGGAGAGTGATCACTTCCAAAGCGACGTCAGTAGTTGACTTGGGTCAATGCCGATGTGTTTGAACGGCGACACCAAGTGAGAAGACAATAGCAGGGACCTCATGAATTCGATTTTCACGACCAGGCTTCTCGCCCTAACGTTTGTGCTCGCCATGGCTGCGTCTCCGCTGTGCGCGCAACAAGACGCGTCGAGCGAGTCCGCAGCGGGCAAGAAGACCGTGCCGGTCACTGTCAAGAACTTCGCGCGCGCCGAGTCCGACCGGTACTTCGGCGACACGGTCAAGCTCGGCGGGTTCGGCAAGCTCTACCACTACCGTGCGCCGGCGCCAATCGAGAAGCAGGTGATCGTGCGCATGAACCGCGACACGCTGTACTCCGGGGGTGTGTTCGACCTGGATGCCGGTCCGGTCACGATCGCGCTGCCCGACACCGGTAAGCGTTTCATGTCGTTGATGGTCATCACCGAGGACCACTACGTGCCGCCGGTGGCCTACGCGCCGGTCACCGCCACGTTCGATAGGACGCAGGCGGGCACGCGCTACATCCTGGTCGCGATCCGCACGTTCGCCGATTCCGACGACCCAACGGATCTCAAGGCCGCCAACGTGCTGCAGGACAGGATCGCGGTCAAGCAGGCGAGCATCGGCACGTTCGAAGTGCCGAACTGGGATCCGGTCTCGCTGGGCAATATCCGCGATCACCTCGCAGCCCTGGCGGCGATGAGCGGCTGGACCACGGAGCGGCGGATGGGCGCGAACAGGAACGACGTCGATCCGGTCTTCCACCTGATGGCCACGGCCACGAGCTGGGGCCTCAACCCGCCGGAAGCGGCGGTCTACAAAGTCGTGTTTCCCGAGGCCAACGACGGCAAGACCGTGCATAAGCTCACAGTGAAGGACGTGCCGGTTGACGGATTCTGGTCGATCAGCGTCTACAACGCTAAGGGTTACTTCGAGAAGAACCCGCGCAACTCGTACTCGATCAACAGCGTCACTGCCAAGCCGCGCGCGGACGGTTCGTACACGATCCAATTCGGCGGCTGCAGGAAGGACACGCCGAACTGCCTGCTTACGCCGGCCGGCTGGAACTATTCCGCGCGCCAGTACCGCCCTCGAAAGGGGATCATCGACGGGAATTGGGTGTTTCCGGAAGCCCAGCCGGTGAAATGAGAAAATTCACGCGAGCAATTCAAATGAAATCACGCATGGCAATTCACTTAATAGTCCTCGGGGCTTTCGCAGTCGCACCGACTCAACTTTTTGCGGCCGAGCCCATCACCGTGGATAACTTTGTCCGAGCTGAAACCGATTACTATCTGACGAAACGAAAAGGCGCGGGTTATTTCGGGAAACTGACGCACCTGCGCGAACCGGTGAACATCGATCAGCAGCCTGTTGTCAGGGCCAACCGCGATACGCTGTATTCCTACGGCGTCTTTGACCTCACTTCCCCCATGACCATTATGCTGCCTGTACACGGCGACCGGTTCCAGTCGATCCGCGTCATCAATCAGGACCACTACATCATCTACGATACGACCAAGCCGGGCGAATACCGCCTGAGCATGGAAAACGTTGGAACGCGATATGTCCATGTGAATGTGCGCACTCTGGTGAACCCGGATGATCCTGCAGACATAAAGGCTGCAACCGCACTGCAGGACAAGGTCACTGTCTCGCAGGAAAGTCCCGGAGTCCTCGACGTGCCTGACTGGGATCAGGACCGCCTGGCCGAACTGCGCAAGGCCATTCTTGGCCTGGGGCCGTTTGTGCCGGACAGCAGGAGAATGTTTGGTTCCAGGGCGGAAGTGGACCCGGTCAGGCACCTCATCGGAACAGCCGGCGGCTGGGGAGGAGGACCGCCTGGAGCCGTCATGTTCCTTGTAATCTACCCGGAAAAAAACGACGGAAAAACTCCATATTCCCTAACCGTCAAGGATGTCCCGGTCGATGGATTCTGGTCCATCAGCGTTTACAATGCCGACGGCTTTTTTGAGAAAAACCCCCACGGCGGCTACTCCCTGAACAATCTCACGGCAAAGCCGAATGCGGACGGAAGCTTCAGCTTGCACTTTGGCGGCGACCCGCACCAGGAGAACTATTTGCACATCTCCAAAGGCTGGAATTATATTGTTCGGATGTACCTTCCAGGGAAGGAGGTTATAGACGGTACCTGGAAATTCCCGGGTCACGTAGCCGAAAAATAATCTGGGTACAGGGGTACAGGCCTAACACGTCAATTCACTCGGACATCAAAAAGCATTGCTCGTTCCTCGCTCAGCTTTTTGCCGCCGGTGATGCGGCTTGCCCTGAGTATTCGTTAACAAACTCAAGCGCACCTGCGGCTTCGAAGTCAATCCGGTAAACATCTCATGTTTGAGTATGATTCGTAACCCGCTGGTGCATGCCCCGCTCTCACTAGCAGATACCCACCAGTTGTTTCTAAGTATCACTGAGAGAGGATAGAAGGACCATAATGAGTATTCAGCGGAAGCAAAATTCCACGATTCTCTGGTCGTTGAACTTCCGCTATTGGCCGGGTCCCGTCAGATGAGGTGCTGCGGAATGTACGCACCCGGCACCTGTTTGCGCGGTCTGCTATGGCGGGGACAGCCGCCAGTCGAGCTTGGGCAACAGCGATGCTGGCCTATTAGACTGGACCTGGAATATGATTGCCG
>JAHEIO010000012.1:15965-65151 GCA_024639325.1 Gammaproteobacteria bacterium | reverse complement strand
ATTGAACTCGCGCTCAGTGCCCGATCCCAGAGTGCTCTGCACACGTCAATGACGAGCATGGATATCATGGATGTCAATCAGGACGCGGTAGAGAGTGAAATAGCGAAGCATGATGTGCAGTTCCTGATCCACGGCCATACGCACCGTCCGGGCATCCATCCCGTCACCGTTGACGGGCGGCGATCCACCCGTATTGTTCTGGGAGACTGGAATGGGCAAAACAGCGTGCTTCGCTACGAATCGGGCATCTTTCGGCTTTCCGCGCGCGGCTCGGATTTCCCGCCGGTACAAGTCTGAACGAAAACTGAAGCATCATGAATCCAGGGAATCTGAGAGCGATCGCGGCGGGGCGCCGCTCCCGCCAATCCAAAAAATCATGGTTTGGCGTCGGATCGAATCGGTCAGGAATAGCTGTAACTGTTTACGTCATTCAGCTCCAGCGTCTTCGATGAGCGTGACTTGGCGTCGTCGCTGCGAACTTTTCTCAGGTTGTAGAGATAATCCTCGCTGACATCCCCGGTGATGTAGCTGCCGTCGAAACACGAGGTTTCGAACTGAGTGATCGAGGGATTACCCTCTTGGGCGGCATCGATCAAATCTTCCAGGTCCTGAAATATCAGCCGATCGGCGCCAATCTCGCGACAGATTTCTTCTTCGCTCCTGCCACAGGCAACGAGTTCATCGCCATCCGGCATGTCTATCCCATACACATTTGGGAATCGGACCGGCGGAGCGGCGGATGCGAAATATACTTTTTTCGCCCCCACATCGCGCGCCATCTGGATTATCTTGGTGGAGGTATTGCCACGAACTATCGAATCATCCACAAGCAGGACATTTTTCCCTTTGAATTCCAGCTCGATGGGATTGAGTTTCTGACGGACCGAGTTCTGCCGTTGCTCCTGACCGGGCATTATGAACGTACGGCCAATGTAACGGTTCTTTATGAAGCCCTCACGATACTTCAAACCCAGTTCATAGGACATTTGCAGCGCGGCCGTACGGCTAGTATCAGGTATGGGGATGACGACATCGATATCCTTGTCTTGCCACTCCCGCTGCAGCTTGTGTGCAAGCTTTTCGCCCATGCGCAAACGCGTTTTGTGAACCGCTATGCCATCGATGATGGAATCGGGCCTGGCCAGATAAACGTGCTCGAAGATACAGGGTGCCTGCTGCCCATTGGATACGCAGACCCGTCGGTCCACCTCCCCGCGGTAGTTGACGTATATTGCCTCTCCCGGCCTGAGGTCGCAGTCCAGTTCGAATCCAAGCACATCCAGAGCCACGCTTTCGGACGCGAACATGTGCGATAGCCCGTTCGCGTTCCTCTTGGCTCCATAGACCAGCGGTCTAATGCCGTAGGCATCCCTGAAAGCAAGCAGCCCACCACCGACGATCATGGCGACAATTGCGAATGCACCCCGAACCCGTCTGTAAACACCTTCAACCGCCTGGAATACATCACCGGAATTCAGCTGCTGATCTCGCCGCCCCCCGAGAACCGCGTGCAGTTCGTGCGCCAGAACGTTGAGCAGGATCTCCGAGTCGGAGTTGGTATTGAGATGCCGCAGATCCTCGCGGTAAAGACTATCCCTCAGTTCCGCCGCATTGGTAAGATTGCCGTTGTGTCCAAGGGCCAGTCCGAACGGCGAGTTGACGTAGAAAGGTTGCGCCTCGGCAGGCGAGCTGGACCCGGCAGTGGGATATCGGCAATGACCGATGCCCATGTTTCCAGCCAAATGTCGCATGTGACGGGTATGGAACACGTCCCTTATAAGTCCGTTGTCCTTGCGGAGATAGACCTTTGTGTTGTCACTGGTGATAATCCCAGCCGCATCCTGCCCACGGTGCTGAACCAGTGTCAGCCCGTCGTATATCGCCTGATTGACCGGGCCCTGTGCCAGAATTCCAATGACGCCGCACATAGAAGAGTTACATCGCCAATATGGTCATGTTCGAGCAAGAAGTATGAACCAATCTGCGACGGGGTCAAGCCGCAAATGCCGTCGAATTCCGGCGCCGTGATGCAACACGCAGATTAGCAATATACGGGCCGGTCATTACCCGGCCTGCTGCGGTGGACCGGTCATTTCTATTGGAAGCAGATCCCTGATGACCACGACAAGCGGGTGGAAATGTCTGGCAAGCTCGGAAGATCTCCACCAGTCTTCCTGGGGTATCGCGGTTTCCTGCGCGAACAAGATAAGTACCGCAATGATGACCAGCCCTTTGACCGCACCGAATATGCCGCCCAGGGCTCGATCGGTTCCCTTGATCCCGCTCACGGAAAGCAATTTGTGAAGCAGATAGCTGATAATGGTCAGCAGCAACAATGTAAATACGAACAAGGCTGCAAACGCGGCCACCAGCCTAAGCAGCGGCGCGTCGATATAAGCTTCGAACGCGTAGCTTGCCGCTTCGGCGAATGTGAATGCCACCCAGAACGAAAGTATCCAGGATGCCAGGGACAACACCTCCTTGATAAATCCCCGCACTATCCCGATGATCGCGAACACCAGAACCACGCCAAGAATCGCCAGATCGAACCAATTCATGGATATGCGGCTATGTAACCCTCTCCACCGGTGACCTGCCGCACCCGCGTCCGCATGCGAGCAGCTTCCACGCGTTTCGTATAGGGCCCGATCCACACTCGCGTGACGGAACCCCTGTCTGTCTTGACACTGGTGGTGGACGCTTCGAATCCCGCCTGCTGCAGCCTTTTTACGACGCGTTCCACATTGTCTTGCTTCGCAAAGGTGCCGACGCGAACCACCCACCCAGGTTCATTGCTGTTGGCAACTGGTTTGGATTTGGGCTTCAGCTTCTGCCGTGCTGCCGGCTCGGTCTTGGCAATCGATTTCCCGGAGTTGCCGGTATTCGACGGAGAAACCATGGCCGGAACCGGCGTCGCCGCCTCAGCAATCGTTTCGGGTTTCTTCGTTCGTACCGTGCCAGATATTGGCTGAGGTGTCTCGCCCCCGATGGGAGTGATCTTTGACACGAATACCTTTGATTCCAGCCTGGGAGTAACCGGCGCACCCTCTTCGCCAAATTGGGGGCCTTTGCCCCCCAGCAGCGCGGGCAGAATAATTACGCCAAACCCGATCAGGACAAAGGCTCCGACAAGTCGTTTTTTCAAATCAAATTCTGACTCAACAGCTGATTTCGCCATCAATACAATACACCGTCACCCTCCAGGGCGCGGATTATATCACCCACGGTATGGAATGAACCAAAAACGAGCACTCGATCTGTAGAATTTGCGGCGCATCGTGCAGCCCTGAACGCCGACAGGACCGAGTCGTGGGACGACACCGGGCTTGAACTCGTTGCGCTGATTTCCACCGCGAGCTCCTCGGCGGAACGACCCCGCGGATCATGGATGGTGCCAACATGCCACTCGTCTATTAACGGATTCAGTAATTCACCTATCGCTCTTGCAGGTTTGTCTTTCAGCATTCCGCACACAGCGAATGTTCGACCAGGACACACATGTTTTTTCAAATTTTCATATAGCACCCGGATTGCGGCCATATTGTGGGCGACATCCAGGACGATTTGCGGTGGACCCTCCATGATCTCAAACCGACCTCTCAAGCGGAGTGACGACAGTCCCTTGCAGATCTGCTCCTGGTTGATCTGAACGATTTGGTCGATGCACGTCAGCACCATCAGCGCACCCGCCACGTTGTTGGCCTGAAATTTGCCCTCCATCGGCAATCGAAGCGATCCGAACCGCCCCTTCGGGCCTGACCATTGCCATCCGCTGCCGCTTTCTATCATGTCGTAATCCCGCCCCAATTGATAGAAATCAGCTCCGATCGAGTTTGCATGCTCGCGGATGGCGGCTGGCGGATCGGGGTCGGCACATACCGCGGGTTTGTTGGGCCTGAAAATAGCGGCTTTCTCGATCGCAATGCTGTGCCGATCTTTGCCGAGCCAATGCTCATGATCGATCGATATGCTGGTAATCAGGGCGGCGCCGGCATCCACGGCATTCACGGCATCCAGTCGACCTCCCATACCGACTTCCAGTACGGCAACATCGATTCCCCGCTCCTCGAAGATAACAAGCGCCGCCAGGGTTCCGAACTCGAAATAGGTTAGAGGAGTCTCCCGCCTCTCTTCCTCGATCCGGGCGAATGCCGCGCACAACTCCTTCTCATCGACTTCGTGTCCGTCGATTCGTATGCGCTCGGTATAGTTGACCAAATGTGGAGATGTGTATGTGCCCACACGCACCCCGGTCTGGCGCAAGATACTGGTAAGAACTTCGACGGCGGAACCCTTGCCGTTGGTGCCGGCTACACTGATCGAGCAAAATCCCGGGCCGTTCGGCAGCACCCTGAGCATTACTGTGCTTACCCGATCGAGCGCGAGGTCGATTGACCTGAAATGCACGGACTCGATGTAGCGAAGCCACCGCTCCAGGGTCATGGTCTATGGGCTGCAAGACAACGGCTACTCACCACCGGCGGGTTCTGGTGGTGCCGCTTTCCATTCAGGCATGAGGGTGGTCAACAGGCTGTGGATCGTGCCGCGCATTTCGTGTCGGCGCACAATCATGTCGATTGCACCATGTTCAAGGAGGAATTCGGCGCGCTGGAAGCCTTCCGGCAAGGTTTCCCGCACGGTCTGCTCTATGACCCTGGGTCCCGCGAAACCTATGAGCGCTTTCGGCTCCGCAACGATCACGTCCCCGAGCATCGCCAGGCTTGCCGACACGCCTCCCATGGTAGGATCGGTGAGCACGGATATATAGGGCAACCTCCGCCGCGACAGGCGCGTTAGCGCGGTACTGGTTTTGGCCATTTGCATCAGTGAGACGAGTGCTTCCTGCATGCGCGCTCCGCCGGATGCGCTGAAGCAAACGAATGGAATACCCTCGTCGATGCAGCGATCGACCCCCTGAACGAATCGCTCGCCGACCACTGAGCCCATCGACCCGCCCATGAACTCGAACTCAAAAGCGGCGACAACCAGAGGTCTGCGCTCGATCGTACCCCGAACCGTGATCAGCGCATCCGTCTGCCCAGTGGCCTTCTGCGCCTCATTCAGGCGATCCTTGTACCTGCGCCTGTCTTTGAACTTCAGTGTGTCCACGGGCTTGAGATCAGATGCGATCTCCTCCCAATCGTCATCGTCTAAAAAGTGAGTCAGCCTTGCTTTTGCCGAAATCCGCATGTGCTGATCGCACTTCGGGCACACCGCCTGGCCCCTTTCGAGTTCCGCACGATACAACACCGCACCGCAATCAGGGCACTTCGTCCAAAGGCCTTCGGGTACGCCGCGCTTGCCGCTTCCCGCCCCGGACTTGATTTTGGGGGGTAGGATTTTTTCGAACCAGTTCACTCCGCGGCTGCCTCGTTCCGAGCTGCCAGATCCATCGCGCTGCTCATGCTTTCGATGAATGCCGATGCCTTACGTATCAAAGTTTCCGGACTATCCGAGTTCTCCGCCACGATGCGTACGAGTGCGGTACCCACGATTACCGCGTCGGCGAATTCGGCCGCTTCCGCGGCGGCAGCGGGACTGTCGATTCCGAAACCCACGCCCAAAGGCAAATTGGTATGGACTCTGATAGCAGCAAGACGCGACCTGACTTCCCCGAGATCCAGGGTGGCGGCGCCGGTTACGCCTCGCAGCGAAACGTAATAGATGAATCCGCTGGCGTCATCGCAAACAAGCCTTATCCTATCGGCTGTGCTTGTCGGCGCCAACAGATGTACGTTGTCGATCCCCTGAGCCTTCAACACACCGCCCAGCTCAACGCCTTCTTCCGGTGGCATGTCCACAACGATGATTCCATCGGCACCGGCATCGGCTATGGAGGATGCAAAATCCTCGTACCCCATGATTTCTATGGGATTGAGATAACCCATCAGCACGATCGGCGTCGATTTGTCGTTTTCTCTGAAGCCGCGTATCAGTTCGATCACGTCCGTGGTGGTAACCCCGGCTGCCAATGCGCGCTCGCTCGCCGCCTGGATCACGGGACCGTCGGCCATAGGGTCGGAAAAGGGAACCCCCAGTTCTATGACGTCGGACCCCGCATCTACCAGGGCGTGCATCAGAGGTACCGTAATGTCCGGACTCGGGTCGCCGGCTGTGATGAACGTGACCAGTGCCGCTTTGTTCAGGCCCCTGAGTTCGGAAAATTTCATTTCGAGTCGAGACATCAGACGTCTATTCCCTCGATTCGTGCCACGGTGTGAATATCCTTGTCCCCGCGGCCGGAGAGATTGACTATGATGATCTGATCCTCCGCCATGGTCGGCGCGAGCTTCAGCGCGTGAGCCAGCGCATGACTCGACTCTAGAGCGGGAATGATCCCCTCAAGTCGCGTCAGCAAGTGGAAGGCTTCCAGGGCTTCAATGTCGGTGGCCGCGCTGTACTGCGCGCGGCCGATATCTTTGAGCCACGCGTGCTCCGGCCCAACGCCGGGATAATCCAGGCCCGCCGATACTGAATGGGTCTGGATGATTTGACCATTCTCATCCTCCATGAGGTAGGTGCGCTGCCCGTGCAGGACGCCCACCTTTCCGGCATTCAGCGGCGCCGCGTGTCTGCCCGTGTCCAGTCCCTCGCCGGCGGCCTCGACACCGTGCAAAAGAACGCTTTCATCCGTGATGAACGGGTAAAACAGGCCCATCGCGTTTGACCCTCCGCCCACACACGCAACCAGGACATCCGGCAGCCGGCCGGCCTGTTCCAGTATCTGCTGCCGCGCCTCACGTCCGATAACCGAATTGAAATCACGCACCATTTCCGGGTAAGGGTGCGGACCGGCAACGGTGCCTATGATGTAAAATGTCGAATCGACGTTCGCTACCCAGTCCCTGAGAGCTTCGTTCAGGGCATCCTTCAGAGTTTTCGATCCGGACGTCACCGGCACCACTTCCGCGCCCAACAGCTTCATTCGATATACGTTGCTGGACTGGCGTATGATGTCTTCAGAACCCATGTAAACGACGCACTCCAGGCCCAGCCGCGCGGCGACAGTGGCAGACGCAACGCCGTGCTGTCCGGCTCCGGTCTCCGCGATGATCCTGGGTTTTCCGAGGTGCTGTGCCAGCAGCGCCTGGCCGACGGTGTTGTTGATTTTATGCGCTCCGGTATGGTTGAGATCTTCACGTTTGAGAAAAATTCTTGCCCCTTTGCAGTGCGCGGTCAGTCTTTGTGCAAAATACAGAGGAGACGGACGCCCGACGTAGTGCTTCAGATCCTGGTCGAACCTGTCCAGAAAATCGGGGTCGCACTTGAAGCGCTGGTAGGTCCGATTCAGCTCATCCAGAGCATGCATCAGTGTTTCAGCGACGAATATTCCGCCATAAGGACCAAAGTGGCCCTTTTCGTCGGGGTATTCATAGTTCAATATTGGTTCAACCACACTCATTTTCAGATCTCGTCCCGCAGTTCAGGTTAGTCGGTGTCGGCACATCGCACCGCTTCAACAAAGTGCTGCACTCTGGCAGCGTCCTTGCTCCCTTTGCTGAATTCAACGCCGCTGCTTACGTCCACAGCATAGGGTCGCACGGTTCGTATCGCGTTTGCCACGTTTGCCGCAGACAGCCCACCCGCCAAGATCACGGGTTTTTGTACGGAATCCGGCAGTCGTTGCCAGGCGAAGGGCTCCCCGGTACCGCCGTATTGATCCTGGACCAGTGTATCGAACAGGAAAGCCCTGGCAGACGGATAGTTTACGGTCTCATGGCTGGCGTCAACAACGGAACGCGCCCTGATTGCCTTGATGTATGGATACCTGTAGGAATCGCATAGGTCCGGGGTCTCGTCGCCGTGCAATTGTAGGATGTTTACGGGCACCGCTTCCAATAAACGGGACACCTCCAGCGTCGACTGGTTGACCAGCACCGCCACGGTTGTAATGAACGGTGGCATTTCATTGACGATTTCCCTCGCCTGATCCGTTGCTACGAAGCGGGAACTCGGTTCGTAAAACACGAAACCGAGCGCACGAGCGCCTGCCGCCACAGCCATGCGCGCATCAGCCAGACTCGTTATCCCACAGATCTTGATCAACGTTTTCAAAGCATGTATTCAAATTTCGTCCTGCACATCGCGCCAGGCCAGGCATCGTCACCAGTATCGAATTTCAGCAACATCGGCAGGCAGGCGGTATCTTTCCGGGTAACTGATCGAAGTCAGGTACAGGCCGTCGGGCGGCGCCGTTACACCCGCCAGTCTCCGATCACGTGCTCCGAGCACTTCTTCGGGCCACTGAACGGATCTTTCCCCAGCGCCGACCGCGATCAGCGTGCCGACGATGTTTCGGACCATGTGTTGCAGAAAAGCGTTGGCCACCATATCAAACCAAATCCAATTTGCATATCTTCCAATGCTTATTCGTTCGAGGTTCCTAACTGGACTCTTTGCCTGGCAGCCCGAAGCGCGAAAAGATGAAAAATCGTGGACGCCGATCAGAGGCGCACAGGCGGCGCGCATTGTAACTTCATCCAGCGAACGGCGGTACCAGCCTACTTTGCCGCGGTGAAGGGCGGGAGGCGTCGTTCTGTTGAGAACGATATACCGATAGGACCTATTGATCGCAGTGAACCGTGCGTGAAAATCCTCTGCTGTTTCCTTGAGCCAGAGCAGGGAAATATCGTCCGGCAGCAGGGTGTTGGTTCCGCGCAGCCATTGGTACGGCTTGCGGTCGGCATCGACGTCGAAGTGCACCACCTGGCACGCGGCATGCACGCCGGCGTCGGTGCGGCCGGCGGTGATGACGCCTACAGGATGGTTCGCAATCGACGATAGAGCGGCTTGCAGGCTATCCTGAACGGTGCGCTGACCATTCTGGTATTGCCAGCCAGCGAATCCGGAGCCGTCATACTCAACGCCCGCCGCAATACGACCCATACCTCTTACATATCACCCACCAGGGCGGCGACCTGCCGCTGGGCGATCCATGATCCGAGGCTAACCTATTCGCGCCTGGAGCACGGCCGCCTGGTCTTTCTGGGCCGGACTTCCCTCCTTCATTACCTCGTCGATAATGCTGCGTGCACCGGCCTTGTCGCCCATGTTGAGGTAGGCCTGGGCAAGGTCGAGTTTGGTTGCAGCTTCGTCCCACTTTTCGGACCCGGCCTCGGACTCATCCACAGCATTGGCCCCGCCCTTAACGACACCGAAATTTCTGCTCACGTCCCTGGCAGATTCTTCCGCGGGTTCGCGGCTGCCGGATTCACCGGTCGGCAAATTATCCGAGCCCACATCGGGCATATCGATGCTCTCCATATCGCTGTCCGACGACAGCGCGTTGGTTTGCAGCGTGGGCTCGTCTATTTCCGCCAAGTCGAGATCGGCAATATCGATTTCGTTCACCTCTGATGCGAAGTCGTCATTGGTGGACCGGGTTTTCGCTTCTTCCTTCTGCGCGGTTTTTAACAGTTCCTCATTCGTTAGTTCGTCTTTTTCCGGCTTGTCCGCATCATTGAGATCGATATCGAATTCCAGATCGGATCGTTCATTACTTGCAAAATCCAGCATTTCCGAATCGTCTTCCGACAAACCAGCCGAACCTTCAACGACGGGCTCGGTCTCGGACAGGTTGGGCATGTCTATTTGCTCTTTGATTCGATCGAACTCCTCGTCTATACCCACACTCTCATCCGGTGGCGGGAACGGATGCATTGCTGGATCAACGGCCCCCGATGCCTGGGTGACAATTTCATCAGGTAGATCGGTCTCGTTCATCTGCGATGCTGCCTGTTCAGGCAGTTTCGGTTCGTCCGCGGCATCCAGCAGGCCCCCGGGGTCCACCGTGGACGGCTGCGTATCCTCGACATGCTGGGAGAAGAGCGGATTATTGGGGTTCATTTTTGCGCCCATTTTAACCACCTTGCTCCAGGTCTCCGGATCACCCTGCCCTCCTGCCGGGTAGAGTTCTTCCGCGAGTGTTTCGAACGATTTGATATCTTCCCGTTGCTGGTAGATCTCGAGCAGTTTGAGCTTGAGTTCGTGCCGTTGTGGGCTGCGTGTCGCCGCTTCCTTGAGCACTTCCTCGGCCTGCTCGTCCCGACCATAGGCCATGTACACCTCGGCCTCGGCCAGAGGATCAACTTCATCCGCCTGCATGCTGCCCATGCCGGCCATGCCGAAGTCACTCAAGAACGACGTATCGGTGTTTTTATTGGCCGCCCTGTCCGTCGTATCCGACTGGCCTTCGAGACCGCTACCGGAGAGGATACTTTCCTCGAATTCGGCAAGCGATCTCCGTCTACGAGCAAACATGATGCCCCCGGCCAGTAGCAACAAGGCACCCGCGCCGGCGGCGATGACACTCATCGAACTGCCCATGATGTAATCGACAGTGCTCTCCCACCAGGCTTTGGGTTGGGGTTTAGCCGGCATCGGCACGGTGGCGGTCGCGGTATCCTGACTCGAATCGATTCGGGTCTCATCTAACTGCGCGGCCGACTGCTCTTCCACGACCGATTCGGCTTCAGCCTGGTCGGCGGGCATATCGACTTCAGCCGCGGGTGCTTGCGGTACCGTTGCCATCGCCTCCGGTTCAGCGAGCCCGGCATCAGCGGCCTGAGGCTGCTCGGACATCGTTTCGTCAGCTTCACCAGGTTCGGCACTCTCTTCTAACTCAGTGGTTTGAGCCTCCAGCCGGGCCTGCTCTTCCAACTCCGCGGTTTGAGCCTCCAGCCGGGCCTGCTCTTCCAACTCCGCGGTTTGAGCCTCCAGCCGGGCCTGCTCTTCCAACTCCGCGGTTTGAGCCTCCAGCCGGGCCTGCGCTTCCAACTCCGCGGTTTGAGCCTCCAGCCGGGCCTGTTCCGCCTCCAGCTCGGCCTGTTCCGCCTGCAGCTTTGCCTGTTCCGCTTGCAGCTCGGCCTGTTCCGCCTGCAGCTGTTGTTCCGCTATCTGCTGTTCGAGGAGCTGTTTCTCCTCCTGTTGCCTTGCCGCCTGGTCCTGCGCCAGCGCGAGTTCCTGGCTTTCCAGTTCTACCAGTCTTTGCGCATTGATGACCTGTTCCTCGAGCATGGTCACGCGTTCTTGCAATTCTTTGTTCTGGAGTTCGGCGGATACCAGCGACTCTTCGAGGGTGGAGATCTTCTCCTGCAGCATGCCAATCTCTTTCTCGGCCTGGGCAGCGGTATTTGCCTGTGCTGACTCGGTTCCGGTGCCGCCGCCCTCTTCTTCCAGGCTGGCCTGGACGATCTTCAACAAATCCTGCCCGGCGGCCGCGCTTTCCTCAGCCGGGCTTTCCGCGGAACTCGATGAAGGCTCGGTCTCGACGGCGGCGGGAGACTCGTCCGATGGAACCTTGACAACGTCGGTAGACCCGGCAGCGGCGATCCTGAACGACTCCCATTCCTCAAGCTGTGTCTGATAGGCCTGGCTTGCCTCATCCCTGCCCACGGCATCTGGATTGGTCAGCCGGAGTATCTGTCCCTTCTTCAGGCGGTTGATATTGTTGTCTATGAAGGCGTCCGGGTTTTCCCGTAGCAGGGCGATCATTATCTGGTAGACGTTAATGTCAACGTCACGGGCATCAAAACGTGAAGCGATGCCCCACAGGGTGTCCCCCGCCTCAGTCGGCCCGTACTCTGCGCCCGTGAACGCGCCGCTGGCCGGCTGTCCGGAAGCCATTGATTCGGCAGCGACGGATTCCGCAGAAGATTCGCTCGCGGGACTAACGCCTGAATCATCGGAGGACAGCTGCTCGACCTCCTGGAGCACGCCCGGAGAGCTTACAGCCGTGGGTTGTTTCTCCGCATACAGGGGAGGATCCAGCAGCGCGGTGTACTCGCGCAACAAGTTCCCATCATCCCACGTGGCGCGGATCAGGAAATGCAGGAACGGCTCCTTGGCTGGAAAATCTGTATTGATCCTTACTTTAGGCACGCCGCCCTTGACTACCGTGAATTCAAAGGTTTTCAGGAAAGTTTCCCGCAGAACACCGGCCTGTTCAAAATCCTCCGCGGATCCCAGTTTTAGTTCGAGGGAATCCAGCACGCCGTCCTCCACTGAAGTGAGTTCGATTTCGGCGACCAGGGGCTCGTCGAGGGCGGAGAGTACACTTAATTTGCCCAGGCCGAGTGCGTGGACCGGACCGATAAACAGCAGTGCCGTCAGGCCCAGCAGAATGCTGGCGAGACTGAAGTAGCGGGAATCGTGCGATGTCATAGTGGTGTCCACTCGAATTTGGCCGAATAGTAGTTAAAAAATAAAACGGCTTGTTTACCTATAGTTATCTTACTATTTTAGATAAATTACTCACAAAGTCTAAGTAACTTCATAATTACATATGGTTTTCTACCAGATGTTCGGCTATCTGTACACTGTTCAGGGCGGCCCCTTTGCGCACATTGTCGGCAACAATCCACATGTCAATGCCGCGTTCATGTGATATGTCGTCTCTTATTCTGCCGACGAATACTGCGTCCCGGTGCGCTCCCTCGGTCACCGCGGTCGGATAGCCGCCGTCTTTCGCTTCGTCCAGCACCTCCACTCCCGGGGCATTCCGCAGCAGTTCGCGAACCCTGCCGGCGGTAATTTTCTGCCGGGTTTCCAAATGAACTGCTTCTGAGTGCCCATAGAACACCGGAATTCGAACGGTAGTGGCGTTCACCCTAATCGAATCGTCTCCGATAATCTTACGGGTCTCCCAAACTAGTTTCATCTCTTCTTTGGTATAGCCGTTATTCTGGAAAACGTCTATGTGAGGAAGCGCATTAAAGGCAATTTGTTTGGGATAAACCTTTATTTCAGCCTCTTTTCCATTCATTAAAGCGGCGGTCTGGGAGGCCAGTTCCTCGATCGCGCTCTTTCCCGAGCCGGAAACCGCCTGGTACGTGCAGACGTTTATACGCTCTATGCCCGCCTCGTCATAGACCGGCTTCAAGGCCACCACCATCTGGATGGTGGAACAATTCGGATTGGCGATGATGCCGCGCGACTCATAACCCGCGATTGCCGTCGCGTTCACCTCCGGCACGACCAGAGGTATATCGTCGTCGTACCTGAACTGGGACGTGTTGTCGATTACCACGCAACCGGCGTCCGCGGCTTTCGGAGCATATATTTTCGATACCGAGGCACCCGCCGAGAACAATCCAATGTCCGCATTCGAAAAATCGAATTCCGCCAGATTGCCGACTTTCAATGCCCTGCCTTTGAAAGATACCGTTGCACCCGCCGATCTCTCACTGGCTAGCGGAAACACCCGTTCGACCGGGAACTCGCGCGCTTCGAGAATCTCCAGCATGACACCGCCGACTGCCCCGGTCGCGCCGACAACGGCAACGTTATACGACTTACTCATTACTAAAATATTGCGCCCCGTTATTCCAGTTCGGCAATGACCGCATCGCCCATTTCCTCCGTACCGACGACAACACCTTCACCTCTATACAAATCTATCGTACGCAGCCCCTTGTCCAGGACCGATTTCACCGCGCTTCCAACTTTGTCCGCCAACTGTGGCTGCCCCAGGGAGTAGCGCAGCATCATTTCCACCGACAGCAGCGCAGCCAGAGGATTCGCCTTGTCCGAGCCGGCGATGTCCGGTGCGGAACCGTGTACCGGTTCATACATTCCCTTGCCTCTATCGTCCAACGAAGCGGAGGGCAGCATGCCGATGGACCCCGTAAGCATTGCAGCAATATCCGACAGGATATCCCCAAACATGTTTGTGGTAACGATAACGTCGAACTGCTTGGGCTGACGCACCAGTTGCATCGCGGCGTTGTCGACGTACATATGGGTCAATTCGCAGTCGGGATATTCCTTGCCGACTTCGGTGACCACCTCGCGCCAAAGCTCCGTACACTCCAGGACATTAGCCTTGTCTACCGAGCAAAGTCTTTTGCTGCGTTTTCGAGCAACCGCGAACGCCGCGTGCGCGATGCGGCTGATCTCGGATTCTTTGTATACCAGGGTGTTGAATCCCTCCCGCTCGCCGCCGACCGCTTCGCGTACGCCCCTGGGCTGGCCGAAGTAGATCCCGCCGGTGAGTTCCCTGACGATCATGATATCCAGCCCGGATACCAGTTCAGATTTCAGGCTGGACGCGTCCGCCAGTTGTGCGTAGGTAATGGCGGGTCTGAGATTGGCAAACAGGGCCAATTCTGACCGCAGGCCCAAAAGTCCGCGTTCGGGGCGTTTCTCGAAGGGTAGTTGCTCCCACGCCGGGCCGCCGACCGCTCCGAGCAGAATTGCGTCCGAATTGTTCGCCTTGTCGAGGGTTTCCTCGGGTAGCGGAGTCCCGGTCGCGTCATAGGCAGCGCCACCCACGAGCCCCGATTCCAGTGCAACCTGCATTCCATACCGATCTGCGAGGTTGTTGATCAGCTTTTCTGCCTGCGCGGTAACTTCGGCACCAATACCGTCACCGCTCAATATCAACACTTTGCTAGTCATGACCAAATAGTATCGAAAAGTAACGTAACCCTGAAATACTGAAATTGCCCCGGCATGCGTCGAAGCAGCCCGAAACAGCGTTCAAGTCAGCTCGTCGAACAACCATGGCGCTTCGCGCCGCCGCTGTTCCTCATATGCCCGAATCTCGGCCGCGTGCTCCAGGGTAATACCGATATCGTCCAGACCGTCTAGAAATCGCCGTTTCAATCCGGCGTCCAGCTCAAAGTTGAAGATCTGGTCCGGGCTCGCGCTCACGGTCTGCCTGACAAGGTCAACTCCCAGGGTGAAACCTGGCGTTGCGGTCACTTTCCGAAATAAATCATCAATCTCATCTTCCGCAAGTGTGACTGGCAGTATGCCGTTCTTGAGGCAGTTATTATGAAAAATGTCAGCGTAACTTGGCGCAAGAATCACCCGTATGCCGAAGTCGAGCAGAGCCCAGGGTGCATGCTCACGAGATGAGCCGCAGCCAAAATTCTTCCGCGCCAGCAGAATCCGCGCGCCCCGGTAACGGTCCTGATTGAGTTCGAAATCCGGATTCAATCGCCGCTTGCTGTGATCGTCGCCTGGTTCCCCTGGATCGAGGTAACGCCAGTCGTCGAACAGATTGGGACCAAAGCCCGTACGATTGATCGATTTGAGATACTGCTTCGGGATGATCTGATCCGTATCCACGTTTGCCCGGTCGATGGGGACGACGATACCTTCAATGCTCGAGAATGCTTCCACGATTACCAGTTCCTCACATCAACGAAATGCCCGCTCACCGCCGCGGCCGCCGCCATGGCCGGCGACACCAGGTGAGTTCGGCCGCCCCTGCCCTGCCGTCCCTCGAAATTGCGGTTGGAGGTCGAGGCACAGCGTTCGCCGGGATTCAAACGATCGGCGTTCATCGCGAGGCACATCGAGCAACCCGGATCACGCCATTCAAACCCGGCCTCGACAAACGTATCGGCCAGCCCCTCGGCCTCGGCCTGCTGCTTGACCAGCCCGGACCCGGGGACCACCATGGCCAAATCAATGTTGCTCGCCACCCTCTTCCCGCGCACGATGCTTGCGGCGGCCCGAAGATCTTCTATACGCGCATTGGTGCACGAGCCGATGAACACCTTGTCCAAGCGGATATCCGTAATGAGCATTCCCGCCTCAAGACCCATGTACTGCAGTGCGTGCCCGATTCCTTCCTTTCGCGCAGGATCTTTTTCGTCCGCCGGATCCGGCACCTTCCCGTCCACGGCGCAAACCATTTCCGGTGAAGTGCCCCAGCTTACCTGGGGCGCAATCTGTCCGGCGTCCAATTCGACGTCCAGGTCGAACGAGGCGTCCGAATCGCTGTGCAGATCCGACCAGAGGTCACGGGCTTTATCCCACAATTCTCCGGTTGGGGCATAAGGACGGCCGTTGACGTAGTCCAGGGTTTTGTCATCACAGGCAATGATGCCTGCCCGCGCTCCGGCTTCGATAGTCATGTTGCACACGGTCATCCTGCCTTCCATTCCCATGTCACGGATAGCCGAGCCGGTGTACTCGACGACATAGCCGGTGCCACCCGCAGTTCCAATGCGGCCGATGATCGCCAGTATGACGTCCTTGGCGGCTACGCCCCGCCCCAGCTCACCATCGATATTGACACGCATGTTTTTCGATTTGCTCTGCAGCAGGCACTGGGTGGCCAGAACATGCTCGACTTCGGAAGTGCCTATTCCAAATGCCAGCGCGGCAAATGCCCCATGAGTAGCCGTGTGAGAATCCCCGCAAACCACGGTCATTCCCGGCAGCGTTGCACCTTGTTCGGGCCCGATGACGTGAACGATTCCCTGCCTGATGTCCTCGATGGGGTACTCGGTAATTCCGAATTCCCGGCAATTTGCCGACAGTGTCTCGACCTGAAGCCGCGACACGGGATCGGAGATGCCGGACCCCCGGTTCACTGTCGGGATGTTGTGATCCGCCACTGCGAGGTTCGCATGCACCCGCCACGGTTTCCTGTTGGCTAGACGCAGTCCCTCGAAAGCCTGCGGCGATGTCACCTCGTGAACCAGGTGTCTGTCGATATACAACAGACTGATTCCATCCGCCTCGGTGCGGATGACGTGCCCCTCCCAGAGCTTGTCATATAATGTTTTTCCGGCCATAGTTGATATCTAGTGCAGATGGGTTCGTATACCTAACTGGGATTCAAAACTGGAATATGTTAGCACAATAGATGTCCGTAATAGTGAATCAGCAGATGGAAAACTCGACTATCCGACCCGGTCGGACCGCCCGGTTCAGGGAGCTGATTGTCTGGTGGGCCGACCGCCTGGGCCGGCATCAGGTGCCGCTGCGGGACAAATTCGACGACATCAACGACCTGCTTTCGCCAGATGCGGTTCACCACGAACTGATACAGGAAATTGTACGCAAGGTCTATTGCCTCAATCGCTGCGGGCACCTGAACGCAGCGATCACCCTGGAGGACACTTTTACCGCGCTCGGGCGCGTGCGGGAAAAACTTCTCAAATCGATGCGATCGGATATCGATCAAATTGACCTGCTCGACAATATCGGGTGGTACACGAGGCAGTATTTCGGACCGCCGCAAGACGAGCCCGGCGTGTCCGGTACGATTCGCGAATCAGTGGATGCAAATGCTGTTGACCATGACATGAGGGCCAGCAGCTGAGTCAAGAACCTTATTTATTGACAGGCTCCTGACGACTTTTGACTGGTCGCGATGGCCATGGCAAGTGCGGCTCCGCAGGCAGCCACCGCAGCCGCAACTCCGAATGCAGTACCGGGCCCCGCCTCGGACCACAAATAGCCGCTGTACAAGCTGCCCAGAGCGCCTCCGATGCCGAAGCTCACGCTGCCGTAGAGCGCGACGCCCCGATGCTGGTGGCTTCCCTTGAACTGACCTCGAACGAGCTGGAGGGCGGCCGCGTGGTATACCCCGAACGTGACCGCATGCAGTGATTGTGTAAACACCACAAGCACGAGCCATTCCGGGTACAACGCAAGGAGCACCCAGCGCAGTGCGGTCACGACAAAGCTGAACATGAACAGCCCGATCGCGGAAAAACGATTGTGCAGTCGGTGCATGAAATAGAATATACCGACCTCGCACAAGGTGCCGAACGCCCACAACCCGCCGATCAGGCTCGTCGAGTACCCATGCGCACTCAGGAATATAGAGAAGAATGCGTAGTAGGGCGCATGACTGGCTTGCATCAACAAGCAACAAAACAGAACCGCCGGAACCTCTGGATTCCTGAACAGGCCTCTGAATGGCAGACTGCGCACCTCCGATGAGAATCGCCCCGGTTCCGGGATCAACAGGGTCGCAAACCAAACGCAGAACAACGCGAACGCAACCGCGGGCAGTGAGATGGCCGCGCCGTACCGTTCGACCAGTGGACCCAGCAGAAGCACGAACAGAATGAAGCCTAAGGATCCCCACAGCCTGACCCTGCCGTAGTACCGCTCCGTGTTCCCCAGATGGTTGAACGTGGCCGTCTCCACCTGCGGCAGAACGGCGTGCCAGAAAAAACTGAACCCACACATGACCAGCGCCACCGACCAGAATTTATCGCTCCAGTACAAGCCAAGGAAACAGATCAACGCCAGCATGGCGGCCACCCGGGCCACGGGCAGCGCGCCCCTGCCGTGATCCGCCATCCACGCCCACAAATTAGGAGATACGATCTTGGTAGCCAGGAGAATGGCCATGATCTCGCCGATCTGCAGCGGATCGAAACCCAGCGACTGCAGGTACAAAGGCCAGTAGGGCGTCAGGGCGCCCAGTGATGCAAAGAAGAAAAAATAAAACCCGGACAGCCGCCAGTAAGGCATATCCGAAATAACGGTTGTCTAACCGATCATCGGTGCGGCCGGAGTGACGTCGGCGTTCTGCCCCCGGTGTCTCAGGAAATGGTCCATGAGAACCAGCGCCAGCATCGCCTCGGCAATGGGCGTCGCACGTATTCCGACGCACGGGTCATGCCTGCCCGTGGTGACGACTTTGTTGTCATCGCCTTCGCGGTCGATGGATCTGCCGGGCACCTGTATGCTGGACGTGGGTTTGAGGGCGATGCTGACCCGGATGTCCTGCCCCGTGGAGATGCCTCCGAGTATGCCGCCGGCATTGTTCGAGACGAATCCTCGCTGCGTCATTTCGTCACGGTGCTCCGAACCTCGCTGCAGGATGCTGCCGAATCCGGATCCGATCTCTACGCCCTTCACCGCGTTGATGCTCATCATTGCCTTGGCTATGTCCGCATCGAGCCGGTCGAAAACCGGTTCGCCCCATCCAGCCGGAAGACCATGCGCTACCACATCGACTCTCGCCCCGACGGAATCACCGCGCTTGCGTGTTGCGTCGATCAGGTTGGCCAGCTCCGCGGTTTTGTTTGCATCCGGAAAGAAAAACGGATTGTTCTCCACCTCGTCCCAGTCAAAATTTTCCATTCGGACGGATCCGATCTGAGACACGCAGCCGCGCACGACGACCCCCGCGGACTCTTTGAGGCACTTTTTTGCAACCGCTCCCGCGGCCACCCGGATCGCCGTCTCCCGCGCCGAAGACCTGCCTCCACCGCGGTAGTCCCTCAATCCATACTTTTGTTCGTAGACGTAATCGGCGTGGCCCGGGCGGTAGGTATCCTTGATTCGCGCGTAGTCTCGCGATCTCTGGTCCTCGTTGTGGATCAGCAACCCGATTGGAGTGCCGAGGGTCCTGCCTTCGAACACTCCCGACATGATATGGACCTGATCGGATTCTCTGCGCTGGGTAGTGTATTTCGATTGCCCCGGTTTGCGGCGATCGAGATCCCGCTGAATGTCCGCCTCTTCAAGCAAAACCCCCGGCGGGCAGCCGTCCAAGATCCCGCCGAGCGCCGGACCATGGCTTTCACCGAAGCTGGTCAGGGTAAACAGTTTTCCGAACGCATTTCCGGACATGTAACGATGGTATCAGATTGATACCGGTGGATAAATTTGAATGCTGCTCCAGGCGAGCAAGCCAAGGACTAGTTCGAAACGACTAATCCTCTCCTGTGTGTGACAGTTCGTCATCGATATTATCCGCCGCGCAGCGCGGCAGTTGCCGCATTTCACAGATCGCTTCATCGACGAGATTCTTGTACTCCTGCCCGGAGGCTGCAACCGGCCGCATTAGCGGTCAGGAGTTTTGTATTACGATCGACGGGAACTTGGCGCTATAGTCCTGCTTCTGGGAAGCCAGCCTGGCCGAGGTCCGGCGTGCAATGCCGCGGTACACCTCCGCAATAGCACCGTCGGGGTCGGCCACCACGGTGGGGCGCCCTCCGTCGACGTCGGTGCGGATCCGTATATCGAGGGGGATGCCGCCGAGGTAAGGCAGTCCATATTCCTCGGCGATCCGCTGCCCGCCGCCTTCGCCGAAAATATGCTCTTCGTGGCCGCATTTGCTGCACTTGTGCATGCTCATGTTTTCCACGACGCCGAGAATTGGGATCTCCACCTTTTCGAACATCTTGTAGGCGCGGCGGGCGTCCAACAGCGCGATATCCTGGGGCGTCGTAACGATGACGGCGCCGCTTACCGGTACACGCTGGGCCAGCGTCAACTGCGTGTCCCCCGTACCCGGCGGCAGGTCGATGATCAGATAGTCCAGATCGTCCCAATGCGTGTCCTTGAGCAGTTGTTCGAGCGCCTGGGTCACCATCGGACCGCGCCATATCATCGGAGTCTCCTCGTCTATGAGGAACCCAATCGACATGGCCTGAATATGATAGCTGGTGAGCGGCTCCATGCTCTTTCCGTCTTTGGATTCGGGTTTACCGGTCACTCCCAGCATGCGCGGCTGGCTCGGACCGTAGATGTCGGCATCGAGGATGCCCACCCGGGCACCCTCGGCGGAAAGGGCCAGAGCAAGGTTGACGGAAACCGTGGATTTGCCGACGCCGCCCTTGCCGGAAGCCACCGCTATCATGTTCCTCACCCCTTCCAGGGGTTTGACGCCCTTCTGCACGGTATGGGACACGATCTCCCACCCAACGTTCACCGTAGCCTTGTCGACGCCTTCCAGTGCGAGCAGTTTCTGCTCCACGCTGGCGGCGAGTTCGCCCGCCCAGCTCTTTGCCGGGTAACCCAGGCTCAGTTCCACGGTTACCGCGCTTTGATCAATGCTGATGTCCTTTACGACCTTGCCGGTTATCAGATCGATATCGGTGTTTGGGTCGATGATCTCCCGCAGGATGTCTTTCGTATTCTCTTGAGTCAGGGTCATGTTTATCTCGGTTGGCTACGCTCGCAGCGACCGCGAAGCCTGTTGATCTGAATTCAAGCGGTCATTATTCCACAATATCGCGCCTGCTGAATACACTCGACAACCGCTGCGCATATTGGCGAAAGGTGTCATAGCTGATACCTTAGGCACAGCCGGCTTCCCGCATATCCCGCAACACGGCAATAACTAAGGAACAGTCTTGAGCCCGACCAAGCGCCGCATCCTGGTAACCAGTGCTCTGCCTTACGCCAACGGTCCGATACACATCGGACACATGCTGGAGTACATTCAGACCGATATATGGGTCCGATTCCAGCGGCTACAAGGTCACGAGTGCATTTACGTCTGCGCGGACGACGCGCACGGCACGCCTATCATGCTGAAAGCCGAGGCCGATGGCGTCACCCCGGAAGAGCTGATCGCAAGGATCGCGGTGGAACATCGATCCGATTTCGACGAATTTCACATCAGCCTGGACAACTTCTACACCACCCACTCCGAGGAAAACCGCGAGTGCGCCGAGAATATTTACAACCGGCTGAACGCGGGGAACCACATCGTACGCCGGGTCATCAAGCAGGCATACGATCCGGTCAAGGCGATGTTCCTTCCGGACCGCTACATTCGCGGGGAATGCCCGGTTTGCGGCACGGCGGATCAGTACGGCGACAGCTGTGAAAACTGCGGCTCGACCTACAGCGCCACCGATCTCAAGAACCCGGTATCGGCTGTGTCGGGCGCGACCCCGGTGGAGAGGGAGTCGGAGCACTTTTTCTTCAGACTGGGCGATTTCGAGGAAATGCTGAGAATTTGGACCCAGGGCGACCACGTGCAGAGCCAGGTCCGCAACAAACTCAAAGAATGGTTCGACGCGGGTCTTCGGGACTGGGACATATCGCGTGACGCACCCTATTTCGGATTTCGGATCCCCGGGGAGAAGGACAAGTACTTCTACGTGTGGCTGGACGCCCCGATCGGATATCAGGCGAGCTTCAGCAACCTGTGCTCGAAAAGCGAACTGGATTTCGACGACTTCTGGGGCAGGGATTCCCCCAATGAGCTGGTGCATTTCATCGGCAAGGACATCCTCTACTTTCACGCCTTGTTCTGGCCCGCCATGCTGGACGGCGCCGGGTTCCGAAAGCCGAGCGCCGTGTACGCACACGGATTCCTTACCGTCAACGGTCAGAAGATGTCCAAGTCCCGGGGCACGTTCATTACGGCGCGCACCTATCTCGACCACCTGAATCCCGAGTATCTGCGCTACTACTTCGCCGGCAAGCTCAACAGCCAGGTCGAGGATCTGGATCTCAATTTGGAGGACTTCCTCGCTCGGGTAAACTCCGATCTGGTCGGCAAAGTCGTAAACATCGCCAGCCGGACCGCGGGATTCATCAAGAAGCGATTCGAAGGCCGTCTTTCAGACGATGTTTTCGATCCGGAGATGTACGATCGGTTCGTTGCCGCCGGCGAGCGCATTGCCGATCACTACGAGCGGCGGGAATTCAGCCGCGCCATGCGCGAGATCATGGCGTTGGCGGACCAGGCGAACCAGTTCATCGCCCGGCACAAACCCTGGGAAATCGCCAGGGACCCCGATCAGGGCGCCTATCTGCACGACACCTGCAGCCTCGCGATCAACCTGTTCCGGGTCCTGATGACCTACCTCAGCCCGGTACTTCCCGTGACGGCGGGCCGGGTCGAATCCCTGCTGAACTGTCCCGTGTCCGCCCCCGGTGCGTGGACGAAGCTGGCCAGCCCCCTGGTCGGCCACCCCATTGAACCTTACCAGCATTTAATGAAAAGGGTCGAAAGCAAAAGCATTCAGAATATGATCGAGAGCAGCATGAACGAGCCAGAAGTGAATACCCCACCGGCACCGAACGACTCGGTAGACGAAGACGGCAAGCACATCGGTATCGACGAATTTGCCAAAGTCGATTTGCGCATCGCGCGAATCCTCGACGCGGCCCACGTCGAGGGCGCCGACAAACTTCTCAAACTCAGCCTGGATGTGGGCGACCACCAGCGCACGGTTTTTGCAGGCATCAAGGGCGCTTACGAACCGCAGGACCTGACAGGAAAAATGGTCGTGGTGGTGGCGAATCTGGCGCCCCGTAAGATGCGTTTTGGCGTTTCCGAAGGCATGGTACTTGCCGCCGGAGGCGGGGGACGGGACATCTGGCTGCTGTCACCCGATGAAGGCGCCAGCCCGGGGATGAAGGTAACCTGACGACCGACCGGGTGGAATCGTGTCCCGGCAAACCACAGTGATTGCCAGAGACCTTGCCGAGTCGTCGAAGCCGTCCGTGGAGGAAATCGACGAGTGGCTGCCGCAGACCCAGTGCACCCAGTGCGGCTACCCTCGCTGCGTGGCATACGCGCGTGCAATCCGTGACGGCCGGGCGGACATCAATCAGTGTCCGCCCGGCGGGACCGAGACGATCACCGGTCTCTCGCTGCTGCTGAACACCGTCGGCAAACCCCTGAATCCGGAGTTCGGCCGGACAAAACCGAAAGTGATGGCGGTGATCGATGAAAGCCTGTGCATCGGATGTACCTTGTGCATTCAGGCCTGTCCGGTGGACGCCATCGTCGGCGGCCCGAAACTGATGCACACCGTGATATCGGACGATTGCACCGGCTGCGAACTCTGCCTGCCCCCATGTCCCGTGGACTGTATCGATCTCATTCCGGCGGGCGCCTCGGTGGCCGAATCGCACTGGCGGTGGAGGGAGTATTCTCCCGCACAAGTTCACCGGGCCAGAGAGCAGACCCGGACCAGAATAGACCGGCTGCGCAAACAAGAGCGAGACGAGGCTCTCAGAAAAAAGCATCTCGCGCTCAAACGGGCCGACTCGAAACAGCGTATGAAAACAGAGATATCGGCTGCCGTCGCCAGAGTCCGGTCACGCCGCGGAACACTTCGCTGAATCCGGGCCTGGCATGGACAAAAAAGCGTGTACAAGGCTGTTCACCCGCCTCAAGCGGAGTATGCCTGCCCCCACTACCGAACTGGAATATGACTCCGAATTCGAACTGCTGGTGGCGGTAATGCTGTCGGCACAGGCTACCGATATCAGCGTGAACAAGGCAACGAAAACGCTGTTCCGCGTTGCCGACACGCCGCGGGCCATGGCAAAACTCGGCGTTGAGGGACTGACGCCCTACATCAGGAGCATTGGGCTGTTCAACAGCAAGGCGAGGAACATCGTAGCTACCGCCCGCATCCTGGCGGAAAAACATGAGGGCGAGGTACCCAGGGATCGACGGGGTCTGGAGGCCCTGCCCGGCGTCGGCAGAAAGACCGCGAACGTCGTGTTGAACACGGCATTCGGGCAGCCCACGATTGCGGTGGACACGCATATTTTCAGGGTCGCGAACCGCACCGGCCTGGCACCCGGCAAGACTCCGCTTGCCGTGGAAGAACACCTGCTGCGGGCGGTCCCGGATCGCTTCAAGCAAGACGCCCACCACTGGCTGATTCTGCACGGCAGGTATACCTGCACCGCGCGCTCGCCGAAATGTACTGAATGCGTGATTCGCGATGTGTGCGAGTATCCCGAGAAGACTGCCTGTATGATTTAAACTGCAGATACCAACATTCACAGTTTCCATGCAATCGAACGCAAACCAGTGATGCAGCACAACCCCGTCGCAACCGGTCTCAGCCATGGGCGACCCGACAGATTGGGGCACGTCAGTCGTGCCGTACATCGCGCACTCGACAAAGCGGAGGCCACGCGTGCCAATGCCGTTTTGTTGTTTCTCACCGGAGACTATGCTCACGACCCGTTGCCGGCGGTGAGGGCCGCCGCCCGCGCCGCCAGCTGCACCCAGGTAACCGGGGCAACCGGAATGGGTCTGTTGACCGAGGAAGAATGGGTCATCGACAGCTCCGGCGCAGCCGCCATGGTGTTCACCGAACAAGTCCATCTGGGTTTGAGTCAGCAGTCTGACCCCAATCAGCTCAGGCTCTGTTTGTGCACTCCAAATGCCGTCTCCGCAAGCTGGCTTGACGAGCCGGTCAGGCGCTTTGGCGCAATTACGAGCGACGAGTTCGGACACGGCCCGTTCGCCATATGGCAATCAGGTGCCCTGGTGAAGGACGGATTCATGGAGGTGGCCATTAACGGCGTCAGCTCGGAGGTTGCCGCGGCCAGGGGCATACAGGTGCTTACGGCGCCCATGGAGGTCGACGAGGCCACGGGGTACGATATTCGCCGTATTGCCAGTTATCCCGCGCTGCACGTTCTGATTAATGCGCTGCCCGATGAGGTCAGAAAGCGCGAGCAGCTTCCCCTGCACATGGTCATGTGCGGCGTCACGTTTGGTGAGCCTGAAACCGCCATAGACGAGGGACGCTTTCGGTTGGATCACATCGTATCTGCGAATCCCGAAGATCGTTCCATTACCCTGTCGCACCCACTGCGCCCGGGCGAGAGGTTGTTCTGGGCCATCCGCGACCGACTGACGGCGGAACGCACCATGCGTGATGCGGCTCTGAGCTGCCGCCGGTCTCTGGGCGGTGTACCGGATTTTGCGATCATGTTTCCCTGCCTGAGCCGCGGTCCGCTTTTCTTCGGGGGAACCGACAAGGACATGGCCATGACCCGCGAGATATTTCCCGGCACGCCCCTGATCGGTTTTTACGGCAACGGCGAGATTGCGCCCATCGGCGAATATAGCCATTTGCACCAGTACAGCACCGTTCTGGCGGCTTTTCGCTGTCACAACGCGTGAAGAATTGAGCGGACGCAATATCCGTTGTAAGCTATTTGAGACCCCCCGGGTCTACTCAATCGAGCAGCCTGCAATGCTGCCGCTGCACGGGGACACCGAGTATCCGATAGCGTCAACCGTCTTGTGCGGGATGCATAGCGACATCGGTGTCTGTTTTAATCAAACGAAACCAAACCAATAGAAAACTAGGAGCCAAAATGAAACGCAGAACTTTGATCAACAGTGCAATTTCCGGTCTCATCGCATTGGGCGTAAGCGGCGTCGCGATGAATGCCAGCGCAGCCGAAATGGAAAAATGCTACGGCGTCGCCAAGGCGGGTAAGAACGACTGTCAGACCGCTAATTCTTCCTGTGCCGGCACCTCCAAGGCGGATGGACAGAAAGACGCATTTGTCCTGGTTCCGACAGGATCCTGCGAAAAGTTGGTCGGCGGCAACCTGGAAAGTGCCTGATCGGGAATTTTTCACCTGTGATCCGATCCCGGCTTCCGCCGGGATCGGGTTGCGGGGCCCGCATTATAGGGAGGTCGTTGAATCCAGTCCGAAGGTTGGCTTCCTGGAAGTACACAGTGAAAATTACTTCGGCAGGGGCGGCGTCCCTCACGCTTACCTGGAACGCATTCGGCGCGACTACCCGTTGAGTTTTCACGGGGTCGGATTGTCTTTGGGGTCGACCGATCCGCTCGATAGAGATCATTTGCGCCGGCTCGGGCAATTAATCGATGCCTACCAGCCCGATTTCGTGTCAGAGCACCTTTCCTGGGGATCATTTGGCGGACGGTATCTGAACGACCTTCTCCCCCTGCCCTATACCGAGGAAGTGGTCAACCATCTGGTGGAGCGAATCCATCAGGTACAGGATATTCTCGAACGACCCATCATGGTGGAGAACGTATCGTGCTATCTGGAGTTCGAACACTCCCACCTGAGCGAATGGGAATTCGTGGCCTCGGTGGCGGAGAGTGCCGACTGTGACCTTCTGCTCGACATCAATAACATCTACGTCAACGCGCACAACCACGGCTTCAGCGCCGGTGATTTCCTGCATCGGGTACCCGGCTCCCGGGTCCGGGAGATCCACCTCGCAGGCCACACCATCAAGCACTATGACCAGGGTACGATAATAATAGACACCCATGACCACCGTGTGTGCCCCCAGGTCTGGGCGTTGTATCGTGAAGCCATCGCAATGTACGGGCCAAAACCCACCCTGATCGAATGGGATTCCGATTTGCCCGAACTCGACGTGCTCGTGGATGAGGCGAATATTGCGCAGAGCGTCATGCAGGAGACCGATCATGCCCGGGTTGCGTGAGGTCCAGGAACGGTTCAGCGCGAACGTCCTGGACGCCGATGCGGTGGGGATTGCCGCGGACGTCAAAGCCGGCGCATTCGAGCCACGCCTGAGGCTTCAGGTATATCGTAACAACGTATTTACCGGACTGACGGATGCACTGCGCGCTGTTTATCCGGTTGTCGAAAAGCTGGTTGGTGAAGGATTTTTTCTCTATGCAAGCAATGAGTTCATAAAACGCAATCCGTCCACCAGCGGCGACCTGCACGCCTTCGGTAGCGGATTCGGTTCGTTTCTCGCGACCTTCGAGCCCGCGAAGAAATTGTCTTACCTGCCCGATGTCGCGCAGCTGGAGTGGAACTACCACGAGGTTTACCACGAAGCCGATGCCGATGCCATGGACGTCGACGCGCTGCAGCTGATTGCCCCCGATCAATATGAACGATTGCAATTCAGACTGAATCCGGCCTGCCGACTCATGCAATCGGTTTTTCCGGTCATCGAAATCTGGCGCGTCAATCAGGAAGGCTATAGTGGAGACCAGACCGTGGACCTGGATGCCGGAGCCGTGAATGTCCTCTTGCTCAGGCAAGGCGAGGAGATTGAACTGCACCCTCTCGATGCCGGTGACTACGCGATGCTCGCGATGTTCGCCCGGGGCGACCAGCTTGGTGATTGCCTGGGCGCGGCACAGCGCATCGATGCGGCATTCGATCTGACCGGATTTCTGTCCCGCTTCGTTGGCAATCGAGCCCTGATCGACTTTACCGCTTGCTGATTTTCAGGCGCGGCGGACTACCACCCTTAACCTTGCTGAGGTGCAGTTAATGGCTGTGACAACGACGCTTACGAGTCTGGCACGACCCATCATCAAGCTGCTCGAGTTTTTCCAGCCCATCGCGCTTCTCGGCATCCGGTTGTCGATAGCCTGGGATTTCTGGAAGTCCGGTGTCAACAAGTTCCAGAGCTGGGATTCGACCCTGTTCCTGTTCGAGCATGAATATCAGGTTCCGCTACTCAGCCCGAAGGTTGCCGCCTATTTGGGAACGGGCGCCGAATTATTGTTTCCGGCCATGCTGGCCATCGGACTCGGCGGCCGATTTGCTGCCGTGTCGCTGTTTGTCTTCAATATCATTGCCGTCATTTCCTACCCCACATTGAACCCGGTTGGCGTGTACCAGCACCAGCTTTGGGGCCTCATGCTCCTGATACCGATATTCTTCGGACCGGGTAAAATATCCATTGACCATTTGATCAGAAAGAAATATATGGAAGACACATTGCCATAGCAGTCTCGCTTTCAATCAACGGATTATTGACCGCTCGAGGAATTTGAATTTGGGGGAAAACACTCGATGAATTACATGCACGTGGTCCAACCTGCCATGCTGGATCCCTCATTCACTCGCGTACTCGGCGCAAGCGGACTCGCACCGCTGCGTCGCTCGGAACTGCGCGAATTGCAGATCAATCTGGGAAAGTTGTGCAATCAGGCATGTAATCACTGCCATGTCGATGCCGGTCCCAAACGTTCCGAAATCATGACGTGGGACACGGCAATCAGAATCATCGGCTGGGCCGAGAATCAACGGATCGAGCGTGTGGACATAACCGGCGGGGCGCCGGAAATGAATCCCGGATTCCGCGGCATCGTGGACCGTTTCCTCGCCAAAGGGATCCACGTAACTTCCCGCTGCAACCTGTCCATACTTCTGGAACCCGGCTTTACCGACACCGCGCAATGGTATGCCGAAAGAGGAGTTCATCTGGTCTGCTCGCTGCCGTGCTATACCAAGAGCAACGTCGACGCGCAGCGCGGCGACGGCGTGTTTCAGAAAAGCATCGAGGCCCTGGTGCTTCTGAACGAACTTGGGTACGGTCGCGATCAAGGGCTGGTCCTCGATCTGGTTTACAACCCGGGGGGCGCGTTCCTGCCGCCTGACCAGCAAAAACTGGAAGCGCATTACAAACTCCGCCTGCTGGACGAATTTGACATTGTATTCAACAGTTTGTTGACGATTACCAACCTGCCGATCAGCCGATTCGCCCACTATCTGGATCGCACCGGCCAACGGCGGGATTACCTGAAGCTGCTGGTTGAAAATTTCAGGGCAAGCACGGTGAGTGCCCTGATGTGCCGCCATCTGATCAGCGTGGACTGGCAGGGACGAGTGTTCGATTGCGATTTCAACCAGATGCTTGAACTACCCTACGGCGGAAGCAAAGAGCGCTATCTCTGGGACCTGCAGCCCGACGACGTGACCAACCGCCCGATAGCGGTCGGCACACATTGTTTCGGATGTACCGCGGGCGCCGGCTCGAGCTGCGGCGGCGCGCTGAAATAAAGAGAATTTGTGGGAAGCCCGCCTCCGGCCGATTCAATCGCGGCGGGGCGCCGCTCCTACAACACCGATTGCCCTATCGCGGCGGGGCGCCGCTCCTACAACACCGATTGCCCTATCGCGGCGGGGGCGCCGCTCCTACGGGGTTAGAGGGGTCAGGCGACGATATCGTCGAAGAACGATTTGAGCTTGCTGGTCCACCCACCTTCACGGGGGTTGTGGCGGTTGCCGCCTTCATGGATCGAGGTTTCCAGTTCCTCGATCAGCGTTTTCTGCTTTTTGGTAAGATTCACAGGCGTTTCCACGCTGATCTTGCAGTACAGGTCACCGACGGCTCCCCCGCGGACATTTTTAACGCCCTTCCCTTTTAATCTGAAGACGCGCTCTGTCTGGCTCTCCGCGGGGATCTTGAGTTTTGCACGTCCGCCCAAGGTTGGAATCTCCAGCTCTCCGCCGAGCGCCAGTGTGGCAAAGCTGACCGGCAGCTCACAGTACAAATCACTGCCGTCGCGTTTGAAAATTGGGTGAGGTTTCAGGTTGATTTGAACATAGAGATCCCCCGGTACACCGCCACGCCCTCCGGTTTCGCCTTCCCCACCGAGACGAATCTGATCGCCGTCGTCGACGCCGGCAGGGACTTTTACCGATAAGGTCTTGGTTTCGGAAACGGTTCCGGCGCCCCGGCAACGGGAGCATGGCGTCTCAATGGACTGACCGCTGCCCCGGCACTGCGGGCAGGTTTGCTGCACGGAGAAAAATCCCTGCTGCATGCGTACCTGTCCCTGGCCGTTGCAGGTGCTGCAGCTGGTTGGAGAAGTACCGGGTGCAGCGCCGGATCCATCGCAAGTGCCACAAAGAACCTTGGCAGGTATGCGAATCTTGACTTCCGTGCCCCGGACCGCCTCTTCCAACGACAACTCCAGGTTGTACCGCAGGTCGGCGCCTCGCGACCGGCCCGATGAACGTCTGCCGCCAGCGCCGAAGATGTCGCCGAAGATGTCGCCAAAGATATCGCCAAAACCGCCGGGCCCGGTGTGGAAGCCGCCGCCCGCCGCCGAGGGGTCGACCCCCGCGTGTCCGAACTGGTCGTAAGCGGCTCGTTTCTGAGCGTCCGACAGGACCTCGTAAGCTTCCTTGGCTTCTTTGAAATTCCGCTCCGCCGCCTCATCGTCGGGATTGCGGTCGGGATGATGCTTCATGGCCAGGCGGCGATAGGCCTTCTTCAGCTCGCCATCCGAGACGTTTCGCTCGACACCCAGCACCTCATAGTAATCACGCTTGGCCATGACGGATTCGCAAATTCTTTTTATTCAGGCAAGTACTCTATGTGAAACGGAGCAGGCGCCAACAAGGTGGACCCGCTCCGTCACATTTCCCTATTTTAGTCCAACGGCAGTTATTTTTTGTCCTCGTCCTTGACCTCTTCGAACTCGGCATCGACGATATTTTCATCGCCCGCTTTCGACTCCTCACCCGAGGTCTGCCCGGAGGCAGCGTCGGCGCCCTGCTCCGCAGATGCCTGCTTGTAGATCTCCTCGGCCAGCTTGTGGCTCGATTCGGCGAGTGTCTGGGTCTTCGACTTTATGTCTTCCGCGTTTTCGCCCTCGATCGCCTCCTCGAGATCCTTCACGGCGGCCTCGATCTTGTCCTTTTCACCGGCATCGACCTTGTCGGCCAGATCGCGAAGGGACTTGTTGACGCTGTGCACCATGGCCTCGCCCTGATTCCTCGCGTCGACCAGTTCACGGGCCTGCTTGTCTTCTTCCGCATGCAGCTCGGCGTCCTTGACCATTTGTTCGATCTCAGAGTCGTCCAGCCCGGAACTCGATTTGATTACGATCTTGTTCTCCTTGCTGGTAGCCTTGTCCTTGGCGGTTACGTGCATGATGCCGTTGGCATCTATGTCGAAGGTTACTTCGATCTGCGGCACACCGCGCGGGGACGGTGGTATATCACTCAAGTCAAAACGGCCCAGGGTCTTGTTGTCTTTGGCCATTTCGCGTTCGCCCTGCAGGACATGCACGGTCACGGCGGGCTGATTGTCGTCCGCGGTCGAAAATACCTGGGACGTTTTGGTCGGAATTGTCGTGTTCTTTTCGATCAGTTTGGTCATCACGCCGCCCAGGGTCTCGATGCCCAGGGACAACGGGGTGACGTCCAGCAGCAGGACGTCCTTGACATCACCGCCGAGCACACCACCCTGTATCGCGGCGCCTACCGCCACGGCTTCGTCGGGATTGACGTCTTTGCGCGGTTCCTTGCCGAAGAAATTCTTGACGGTTTCCTGTACTTTCGGCATTCGGGACTGGCCGCCGACCATGATTATGTCTTCGATCTCGTTTGCGTTGAGCCCGGCGTCCTTGAGCGCCGTCTTGCACGGACCGATGGTCCGCTGAACCAGATCATCCGTGAGCGCCTCGAGCTTGGCTCGTGTCAGCTTCATGTTGAGGTGCTTGGGCCCGGACTGGTCGGCCGTGACGTACGGCAGGTTGACCTCCGTCTGGTTGCTGGACGACAGTTCGATCTTGGCTTTTTCAGCGGCTTCCTTGAGCCTCTGCATGGCCAGCGGGTCACCCCTCAAGTCCATGCCCTGATCTTTCTTGAACTCATCGGCCAGGTAGTCGATGACGCAGCGATCGAAATCTTCACCACCCAGGAAGGTGTCACCGTTGGTGGAAAGTACTTCGAACTGGTGCTCGCCGTCGATCTCGGCAATTTCGATGATGGAAATATCAAAGGTCCCGCCGCCCAGGTCGTAAACCGCGACCTTGCGGTCGCCGGTCTTTTTATCCAGGCCATAGGCGAGCGCCGCGGCTGTGGGCTCGTTTATGATGCGCTTGACATCCAGCCCGGCAATCTTGCCCGCGTCCTTGGTAGCCTGCCTCTGTGAGTCGTTGAAATACGCCGGCACCGTGATCACCGCCTCAGTCACATCCTCGCCAAGGTAATCTTCGGCGGTCTTTTTCATTTTCTGCAGGATGCGCGCGGAAATCTCGGGCGGTGCCAGATCCTTGCCGTTGACGTGTACCCAGGCGTCGCCGTTTTTTGCCTTGACGATTTTATAGGGCATGATACCGACGTCCTTCTGTACGACGTCCTCGCTGAACTTTCGACCGATCAGGCGTTTTACGGCAAACATAGTATTGTGCGGATTAGTCACCGCCTGGCGCTTTGCCGGCTGGCCGACCAGTACCTCGTCTTCAGCCGTAAACGCGACAACCGAAGGTGTGGTTCGATCGCCTTCGCTGTTTTCGATCACGCGGGCCTTGTCGCCCTCCATCAACGCGACGCAGGAGTTCGTGGTGCCCAGATCTATACCAATGATTTTCCCCATGATTTGTTCTCGACTATTGCTATTTGGTTACAAAATAAACGGTTATCTGATTAATGGGTCCCACACCCACGTTTTCAAGTATTTTCCGCTTTAGTTTCGGCTTTACTGCTGCTGGCGGCCTTCGCCACCACGACCATCGCGGGCCGCAGCAGGCGGTCGTGAATGGCATAACCGTTCTGGATCACGGTCACGATGTGATTGGGCTGGATTTCGTCAGATTCCTGTATGGTCATGGCCTGGTGCTGTTCCGGATTCAGCTTGTCGCCGGGCACAGGTTCGACAACCTTGATGCCGAACTTTTCGAATACGGAATCCAGCTGCTTCAGCGTAAGATCGAGGCCCTCCTTCATCTTTTCGACCAAACCTCTGTCTTCGTCGCTGATTTCGACGGCGCGCGCCAGCTCCAGGCTGTCCCGCACCAGCAGCGCCTCACCGGCGAAACCTTCCACGGCGAATTTCCGGGCATTGGCCACGTCGTTCTGGGCGCGACGGCGGACGTTCTCGACCTCCGCTTGCGCGCGTAGATATTTCTCTTTGTGTTCTTCTAGCGCGGCCTGGAGCAGATCCAGTTCCACGCGCAGCTGTGCCGGGTCCTCCTCGCCACCAAGCAGCGGCGTGGGCTCCTGATCTTCATCTGCTGATTGCGCTTTAACCTCTTCGCTCAACCCGTCCAGGTCATCGGATTTCGGCGCATTATTGTTCTCTTTACTCGATTGCTTGCTCATGGATTCGTGCTGACCGTCGTTGGATTTTGATTCAATGCGCTAGAAATGAGGCTCTTTACCAGGAATTCAAGCCCGCAGGATCGCCAATGGGATTTGTCCCGATGGAGCGGATTTCCCGACAGGATGCCGCCCCTACAGGGCAGGTGCCGACAACGCCGGGCCGGAGCGAAGGGCGGGCTAAGTTCCGGCTTCCTCGATATGCTCCGACAGCTTTGCGCCCGACAGGGCACCGCTGAGGAGGCGAGCGGTGACGTCGACAATGGGGATGACCTGCTCGTAGTTCATCCGGGTCGGACCGATCACACCTATGGTCCCCACCACGGCTCCGCCGGTCTGGTACGGCGCGGTAATTACACTGACATCGTTCAATGCCTTGTAACCCGATTCTCCCCCGATGAATATGCTGATGCCGTTGACGCGCATACTCCGATCCAGCAGATCCAGGAGATCCTGCTTGGTCTTGAAGGCGTCGAATAATTTCTGCAGGGTGTCGATCTGACACAAATCCGGAATACTAAGCAGGTTTTCTTCTCCCGAGAGAACCACGTCATCCGTGTCCTGTTCTTCCTGATCGAACATTTTTCCGGCCATAGCCACCGCCGTCTTGGTGATGTCATGCATTCTGTCACTGTCCGTCTTCATTTCGCCGAGCAGCATGCGACGGACCTTGGCCAGTGTGGAACCACTGTACGCGTCGTTGAAATAGTTAGCCGCCTCGGTCAGCTCCGAGCTGGAATATTCTCGATCGGTCGGTATCACCCGGTTCTGAACGCGGCCGTCGTCCGTAACGAGGATGGTCAGCACCCGGTTGGAGGGCAGCTTGAGAAATTCAATTTGGCGCAGGCGGGCATTCTCCTGGCCAGGGATCAAAATCAAGCCGGCGAAATGCGTCACATTGGACAGCATTTCAGATGCCGTTGAGAGCAAGACGCGGGGGTCCGACTCGGAAGCCAGCCTTGTCTGCATGCTGTCAACAGCCTCTTCCTTGAGAGGTTCCACGGTCAGCAGGTAGTCGACAAACAGTCGGTAGCCCAGTCCGGTCGGCACCCTGCCGGCGGAGGTGTGAGGGGCATGTATGAGACCCAGTTCCTCCAGGTCTGACATGACATTCCGGACCGTTGCAGGGCTCAACGACAGGTCGGCATGTCTGGCGAGCGTGCGTGATCCGACCGGCTGACCCTCGTTGATATACAGTTCGATTAGAGCCTTTAAAAGTGTCTCAGCACGTTCACCAAGTTCAGTCACAGCATCGATATTCCACGGTAACGGAGGGCGCTCACGCCACTTTCCATCGGTCCTGGAGACGCTATCAACCCGGCAACCCTTCTGTCAACCTGGATTGCCCCTGAAACCGGCAGTTTCCAGCTGCCCCGGCGCCCCGTCATCACTGGCGATCCTAGCCCGCATTTCTCACCAGGATCCCGGGCGATGGCGCAGGACAGGCGTTTTCAAGACACAATAGTTATTGTACAAATTCATTTACGTCAACGTTTGCAATGCTCAAAAAGCATCCTTAGCCGCCTGTTGAGAAATGCGGGCTAGTGTAATATGCGGGTTGAACCACGGCGGGCCGGCCCTTAGAGAAATGCCTCAGATTTTCAATACAATCGGACTTTTCGGCAAGTACAAGGATTCGAGCGTTCATGAGGCGATGAACGGCTTGGCGGAATATTTGCGTTACCGCGAAATCGAGGTCGTAATCGGTGAGACCACCGCCGACGATATCGTCGCCGACTTTGCCGGGCGATTCAGTTCAAGTGGCGAAAAAACGTTGGATCTGGGCATCGTTATCGGCGGCGATGGCACCATGCTGCATGTCTCCAGCACGTTGGCGAAAACCGGCATCCCGGTGGTAGGGATAAACATGGGGCGGCTAGGATTCCTGACGGATATTCCCCTGCATGAGATGTATGAGGATATCGGGCGAATTCTCGATGGCGAGTACCAGTCCGAGGAGCGCATGATGCTGGATGTCGAGATATGGCAGAATGATGAAAAGCTCATGGATGAAACCGCGTTCAACGACATGGTCATCGGTAAGGGTGAGACGGAAAAGCTCATCGAACTCCAGACCTATATCGACGGTGAATTCGTCATGGGCTCTCGCAGTGATGGCGTCATCGTCGCCACGCCCACCGGCTCCACCGCCTACGCCCTGTCCGCCGGGGGGCCCATTTTGCACCCGCAACTGGAAGCCCTCATTTTGGTGCCCATTTGTCCGCATACCCTGACCATGCGACCGATTGCGCTGAAAGCCAGCAATATCGTTGAATTCAAAATGATCAATATCGCAAAGGGCAGCGCTCACATTTCCCTCGACGGACAGATCAAGAGCCATCTCGACGGCGATGAAAAGATCCGGGTGTGTCGATCCCGTCACGCCGTGCAATTGATCCGGACGCTGGAAAATAATCACTATGCGGCATTGCGGTCCAAGCTGGGCTGGGGAGAGCGCGTCTAGCCTGCATGCCGCTGACCTCTCTGTTCGTAAGGGACTTTGCAATCGTCCGGCAGCTCGAGCTGGAACTTAGTCCCGGGCTCACGGTCCTGACAGGTGAAACCGGCGCGGGCAAATCGATACTTATCGACGCGCTGTCCCTCGCCCTTGGCGCCCGTGCGGACGCGGGCAACATCAGGCATGGTGCCGGGGGTGCCGAAATACTGGCATCATTCGACCTGCAGCCCGGCGATGATGCTGCCGTATGGCTGCGCGAACAGGCGCTGAGCGATGACGGTGCGTGCATTACCAGACGCATCATCTACAGCGACAAACCGACGCGGGCTTACGTCAATGGCCGCCCCGTAACCGTGCAAATGCTGAAACAGCTAGGCAACCTGCTGGTCGATATTCATGGTCAGCACGAACACCAGTCGCTCCTGCGCAGGGAGACACAGCGTCGCGTGCTGGATGCTTATGCCGGAATCCAGGCGCAGGTGCAGGAGCTGTCGGAGCTCTACGATCGATTCCAGTCGCTGCGTGCGAAACGTGATGCCCTGTCACAGGCAGCCGAAGACCGGGCTGCGCGCGTGGACATACTCAGATACCAGATAAGCGAACTGGAAACGCTGGGCATGTCGGTCAACGAGTACGGAGATCTGGAACTCGAGCATCGTAGACTGGCCCATGCCAACGAACTGATCGAGGGGATGCACTTTGTTGCCCAGAGCCTCCATGAAGCGGAGGACAACACCGCCAGCTTACTACTGACGCGGAGCATCCAGCGCCTCGACACCCTCGTCGAATTTGCACCAGACGTTGCGGATATCAAATCGTTGCTGGATGAGGCCCTGGTGCAGGTCGACGAAGCGGGCATAGAGCTCAACCAGAAACTGGCCAGGGAGGAGCTTGATCCTCAACGCCTGCACTGGGTCGAGCAACGCATCCAGTCAATGCTTGATCTTGCCCGCAAACACCGGTGCGAACCGGCATACCTTCCGCAGCGGCTGCAGGCATTGAACACCGAACTGTCGGAGATCGAAAACGCCGGCGCGAACCTGGCCGATCTCGCGGCGGAACTATCGACCACGGAAAACCAGTACCGGGATCGTGCCCGAGAAATCACAGCGCACCGTCGCGACGCCGGCAACCGGTTATCCGGGGCTGTCACCGAACAGATGCAGGAACTGGGTATCGCCGGCGGCCGGTTCCATGTAAAAACAGAACCTTTGCAGGAAGAGTTGACGCGCTACGGTTGCGATCGGATCGAATATCAGGTCAGCGCCAACCCCGGACAACCGCTGGGGCCGCTCAGCAGGATCGCCTCGGGCGGCGAGCTTTCCCGTATCAGCCTCGCGCTGCAGGTCATCATCTCGGCCGTGGGCCGGGTTCCGACACTGGTGTTCGATGAAGTGGATGTGGGTATCGGCGGCGGCGTTGCCGAGATCGTGGGGCAAAAGCTTCGTCTGCTGGGGCAGGCCCGGCAGGTACTGTGCATAACACACCTTGCGCAGGTTGCATCACAAGGCTACGCACACCTTCGGATACATAAAAAAGAACGAGACGGCGTGTTCGTTGAGGTCAGACCACTGGATGGGCCCTCCCGAGAGGACGAAATCGCCAGAATGCTGGGCGGGATAGAAATAACGGACAAGACCCGGGCCCACGCGAGAGATATGCTTGTCCGCGTTGCTCACCGGGCGCAACGTTCCTTGAAACTCGATGAATGAGCTTGCCAAGTCCCCGGGGCCGACATTGAGGCCGGCGCGCCAGGAAGACGTCGCCGCTATCCATTATTTGCTCAAAGGGTACTCCGACAGGGGCAATCTTCTGCCCCGAACGGTCGAGGATATTGAGATTAATCTTGTCGATTTCAGGATTGCCGACCTGCACGGTCGGGTTGCGGCCTGCGCCGCTCTGGAATTGTTCCCAAACGAACTCGGCGAAATCAGGAGTCTCGCCGTGGACGAAGAATTCGGGCGTTCAGGACTCGGCACGCGCCTGGTTGCACTGTTGATCGATGAGGCCAGAGATCGGGGCCTGGGTCGTCTCATGGCGCTGACCTATGTCCCTGAATTTTTTCACAAGCTCGATTTCCGTACGGTTCCCAAAGCAATCTTGCCGGAAAAGGTCTGGGGTATCTGTGTAAGGTGCTACAAGTTCTACAATTGCGACGAAATTGCAGTACTACGTTATTTGTAAGCAAGGCGGTTTGGACGACGATGGTCGTGTCCGGTATGATTCGTAAATTGAAACACTGGGACTTATAGTCAATCGATATTCCTATGCTCCACGCTCGCCTCTCTCTTGTCCTGTTGCTGGTGGTATCGATCGGCGCATGCCAAACGCATAAAATCGATATACAGCAGGGAAACCTGATAACGGAAACCGAGGTGTCGCAACTCGAGCCGGGGATGACGAAGCGGGAGGTCCGCTACATACTCGGAACACCACTCGTTGTAGACCCTTTCCATCAGAACCGATGGGATTATTTCTATTCCCTCGAACGCCGGGGCAAAGTAAAGATCAAGCGGCGCATCACCGTCGTATTCGAAAGCGACCGGATGAAAAGTATCGAAGGCGATATCGGCGTCAACACGGAGAAGAACATAGTACGCGGCGAAGGCGGCACGGTGATTACCGAGTCCCAGCAGGAAGACAAGGGGTTTTTCAAGAGAACCTGGGAAAAGATCTGGGACGACGACGAGTAGCCGGCCCCCGCCTCTACTCGCTTTTACCGCCCCCCATGGTTTTGCCTTCTCTCGCCAGTTGACGTCGAACCGATTTGGGATCGGCCCGCAGCGGCCGGTAGATTTCGATGCGGTCACCGTCCTGGACCACGGCGTTGAGTTCTATGAGCCGGCTGTAGACCCCGATCTTGTTTCGGGCGAGGTCGATTTCCGGAAAACGGCTCAACAGCTCAGATGATTCGATGACCTCCCTCGCCGTGCTGCCAATCGGCGCCGCCACCCGCTCCACACGCTGTCGCGACGGCAGGGCGTAGACTACCTCGACCCTGATCGTTGTTGAATTATCCATAGAGGTCCTGCGCGCGCTGCTGGAATGCGTCGACCTGATGGTTGGCAATGTGGGAAAACACCGGGCCGAATACTTTCGCAACCACGATGTTATTGAAATCGAAAGCGATATCCAGCTCTATCTTGCTTGCGTCCTCTTCCAGTCTGGAAAACTGCCAAATACCGTGGAGGCGGCTGAACGGGCCCGCGACCAGCGACATCTCGATGCTTTCGTCGGGGCACATGCGGTTCCGGGTGGTAAACGATTTCTTCAGGCCCTTGAAACTGATCTCAAGACACGCAATCACGTCCCCATCTGTGTTTTCGACGGCGCTGGCGTTGCTGCACCACTTCAAAAACTCGGGATAGCGTGGAATATCGGCAACCAGTCGATACATTTTATCCGCCCCAAATGGAACAATAGCGGAACGCCTGACGGTGTGGGTCATCGATTGCGCAGGTAAGTTGTTAGTCGTGGTGGTTTCTAATCGGTTTATAGTAGCAAATCGATACGTTATAGTGGCCTCATCCTGGCCGTACCACTTGGATTTTACTGGTTGTGGGGACTCACGGACCTTGAGACTGACATTATGGGAAAAAAGAAAAAACCCGCGGCCCCTTCGAGCACCATTGCACTCAACAGGAAAGCCCGGCACGACTACCACCTCGAAGACGAATTCGAGGCGGGTATCGCTCTTGAAGGATGGGAAGTCAAGAGTCTTAGGGCCGGTCGTGCGCAACTCAAGGAGAGCTACGTCATCATCCGCCACGGCGAACTGTTTCTGTTCGGCGCCCACTTCTCTCCTCTGCCTGCCGCGTCAACGCACGTGGTGGCTGACCCAACCCGTACCCGCAAACTGCTGCTCAACCGGCGTGAGATCGACCGGCTGATCGGATCGGTTGAGCGGAGTGGATACACCGTGGTGCCGCTGTCCCTGTACTGGAAAAAAGGGCGGGTCAAGCTGAAAATCGCGCTAGCCAAGGGTAAAAAGCTTCATGACAAGCGCGCGGCAATCAGGGAACGGGAGTGGGAACGGGACAAGCATCGGCTGGCCAAAATCGGCACGCGCTGAAGATGCCACTTTTGATTTCTGGCGCCGCCCCCATATAATATCGAAGTTTCCTATGGGGGCGACTGGCTTCGACGTGGGTCGCGAAACCATCGGGGCATGCCGAGGTGCGGATCTCCTCGCTAATCCAACCGCAAACTTATAGTTGCCAACGACGACAACTACCAGTTAGCCGCTTAATCCGGCTAACCCTCTCACCCGTTTTGCCGATGGAAAGGGATCCGAGGGGTCAAATCACATTGGATCGCGTGTCGCTGCGTCCGTTAGCGCCACGTTAAATTAAAGCGGGCTCGCCTGCTAGTGCGTTTGTCTGTCAGGGCACGGCCGGTTAACAAAAAGACAGAATAAGCATGTAGATCCGGTGCGCGGAGGGCTTACGGACGCGGGTTCGATTCCCGCCGCCTCCACCAATTTATATTATAGAAATCAATAAGTTACAAGTTCTTGTTGCCCAGAGGTAGACATGACTTGGGCAACATTTGGACAACATTTTTGTGTCCAAATCCTGGAAGCAGATAGGCGGTTGGCCGAGCCCTTCTGAGCCGAACCTCACCATAATGAACGCCGGAAAAAACTGGCTTGCGACCCCCGCCGTTTTCCAAGCGTTCCGTCCTGACTTCTCTTGAGTGCGTACTGTCAACTCAAAGGCGAATCGGTCAGACTGATGGGACGAAAAGCAAGAACTACCTTATCATGGATACCGTTTTCCGCCGGAAATCATCAGCCACGCAGTTTGGCTCTACCATCGCTTTTGCTTGGATTTTCGAGATGTCGAGGATTTGCTCGCTGAGCGCGGGATCACAGTCTCGTACGAATCCATTCGACAATGGTGCGGCAAATTTGGCCTGTCTTACGCACGTGCACTGAAAAAAGGACGAGGCCGCTTCGGTGATACCTGGTTCCTCGACGAGGTATCCTAAGAACCTACTCGTCAACGGGAGCGGCAAATGCGTCGGTTAAACACGGCGGAACAGGCACAACGATTTCTCACGGTTCATGGCGTGATCGGAAACCTGTTCAGATTAGGTCGTCATTTAGTCCGTGCGACTCACTATCGTGAGTTTCGTTCGCGAGCGTTTTTCAAATGGCAGCAAGTGCCCTGTGCACAACACAGGATGATCTGTCTCCAAACCAGACCACATTCGTGCGCACGTTAACAAGTCGACAGTACCGTTTTTATCATTCCCTTGCCCCTAAGCCGCGTCACTTGCGCGCGTATAGTATTCTTTCTTTATGATTTTGTTATCGATGAGGAAATTGATGATGATGTCGACTTCCTCCTCCAGCGTCATTTCATCGGTGTGCAGTTGAATCTCCGGCTCAACCGGCGCCTCGTAAGGGTCGTCGATACCGGTGAAGTTCTTGATCTCTCCAGCACGCGCTTTTTTGTACAAGCCCTTGGGATCACGACGTTCCGCAACGTCAAGAGCGCAGTCGACGTGCACCTCAACAAACTTCAGATTGGCCGCGTCGTGCAGAGCGCGAACTTCGTCGCGATCGGCTTTGTACGGGCTGATGAAACTGGATAACGCGATTGTCCCGGCGTCGCCGAACAGCTTTGCAATTTCGCCGATACGCCGAATATTCTCTTTGCGATCTTCTTCGGAGAACCCGAGATTCTTGTTGATGCCCAGGCGCACATTATCGCCATCGAGGCGATAGGAAAGTTTGCCCAGATTGTAGAGGGCATTTTCCAGGGCTACGGCAATGGTGCTTTTGCCACTTCCGGACAGTCCGGTAAACCATACGGTTGCGCCTTTCTGCCGCAGGATTTCATAGCGATCCGTGCGAGTGACGTCGCCGTCATGCCAGGTTACGTTGGTTGCTTTTTGTTCTGCCATTTTTCTGTCCTTTCCGGTAATTGATTGCAGATTGTTTACGTTCGTTTTTCTTTTCTTCTCTCGCAGAATCCGTTGAGCAATAGATCCGTGCACTTCTGAATAATGTCAAAGATGTCGAGTTGCGGATCGCGTACGATCAAGTCGCCCCACGCATTGCATATACCGATCACTGCCTGTGCCGCAAAATGACAGTCGATCGAATCGCGCAGCGCACCACTTTTTACCCCTTCCTCAAAAATTCCTTCAAGACTTTGCCGGTAGTGACTGCCAAGTTGCCGTAATCGGTATCGCTTTTCTTCCGGCAAATAAAGTCGTTCGTCGTTATGTACCTTCAGCGCCTCGTTCTTCTCGCGATAACTCGACAGGTGCGATGTGATCGTTGCCATCAGCTTGGCTTCGAAGGGCTGGTCGCCGTTCGCAATGCCGTCCATGCGATGCACGTAATCCTCGATGCCGAACAGGCAGACCTCACCCAGCGCCTCTTCCTTCGATTTGAAGTAGTAGTAGAGGCTTCCCTGCTTGATACCCATCCGCTCGGCGATATCTTTGGTACTTGAGCCGTGAAAACCCTTTTCCGCAAACACGGCCGCCGCAGACCGAATAGCCTGCTTACGTTGCTGCTGATATCTGTCGCTGTTGATCTGGGGCATGTCGCACTGTTTGAGTCTGAATGCGACGTGATTCTATATATCTATAGAATAATTTGCAATATTTTATTTATATTCAAATATATCATATAGTTATAAATTTAAATAATCAATAGTAGTATAGACGTTACTCACACTCGCCCTTGTTACGGACCCCCATGGTGAAAAAACTCGTGCGGCGTCTGAAGCTCGGATACAACCACAATTCAATCCCACTCTCTAAGGGCACGACCAAGCCTTACCTAGTACGAGAACAACGCGAGCACGCTAAGAACGCCGAAGACAGCGAGCACTTCTCCCTCGCCCGAGAAAAGCCAGAACCACTGGGCGGTCTCGCTACCCTCAATCCAACCAACCACGTTATCACCGAAGACACCGAAAAATATCATGGCTGCCAAGTAGTGAGCGTTGAATTAGTGAGGTTCAAGTACGTCCGCTTCATCTCCATATGTTCTTGGCGGGATACCTGCTAACGACAGGTGGCTAACGACAGGTAGTTGAAAGCGACCATGATATTGGTGACAGTAAAGCCGACAAATTAGCCAATCGGCAAAAACACTCGCTGCCATGTTTGCCTTAATGAAATCTCTCCAAGTCATGTTTCGTTTGCGTTCCGGGGCCGGGAGAGTGCCGTAGCGACGAAGGATGTTTCCGACGGTCTCATCCGATACGGTATAGCCCAAATTAGCCAGCTCGCCGACGATTCGGTCGTAGCCCCAATCGATATTTTCTTTGGCCATCCGCGCCACCAGGTCTTCGATTTCACGATCAACACGGGGTCGACCAGGGTAGCGGAGTGCTTTTGAACCGTCGAACTTCCGCGCGATGAATCTTCGATACCAGCCCAGGACCGTGTCCGGCTTGGCGCTGTTCGCCACGTCCCCGAGCGCTTTGCGACCGACTCGGTAGCCAATGTCGGCAAGCGTCTACTTTTACGCATCCGATAACAAGAGTCGACCCTTGATCTGCGCCGGCAAGATCCGGTTCTCGGCCGCCAGATACTCGTTGCGCACGAGAAGTGCTTGGTCGACCGTGCCAGTGATGTAGGCCAAGATTCGAACCCATTCCATCAGCTTCCTCCCGTGTATCAGCGTTACCGAATTGGGATTCGAATTCTAAGGGTAAGTCGCCGCAGAACAAAGATTCAGTGGCGCACGACAGGGAGAGTGAAACCACTATAACTCAATAGGTTGGAGTATTTTGACCATACGCGCAGTGTAGCTGACGCCCGCGAACTGACGTAAACATGTTACTATTACTTGTAATTTGTGTTTATATTACTAGGTTATGTAACATTCAGTGTCTATGGCTACACCCACTGCATATACGGACAGAATTCTCGACCTGGTAAGGAAAACAGGTGTCCTGCGACCTCGGGACCTCGACGCCCACGGCATTCCCCGAACGTATCTCAGCCGGCTACTTACTGCTGGCAAGCTACACCGCATTGGCAGGGGTCTTTACGTACTTCCAGACAGCGGCGTTTCGGAACACCGTTCTCTAGCAGAAGCCTGTAAGCGCGTGCCCAAAGGCGTGGTCTGTCTCCTTTCCGCCCTTCGCTTTCACGAACTCACCACACAGGCGCCCTTCGAAGTCTGGCTTGCCATCGGCGAGAAGGCCTGGCGACCCCAGGTGGACTACCCTCCCCTTCGGATTGTCCGTTTCTCTGCGGTTGCGCTCAAATCCGGCGTCGAGGAACATCAGTTCGAAGGAGTGACCATTCCTTTATTCACCCCGGCGAAAACCGTCGCCGACTGTTTCAAGTACCGGAACAAAATCGGTCTGGATGTTGCCATTGAAGCGCTAAGGGAATGCTGGCGGTCGCGGCGCTGCAGCATGGATGAGCTCTGGAAGTACGCCAAGGTTTGCCGCGTTCAGAACGTCATGCGGCCTTATCTGGAATCGATAGCGATATGACCAGCAACCGGAGGAAAAACATCGCTGCTTCGATACGTGACCGGCTACTGGAGCTCGCGAGACGACGGGGGGAAGATTTCCAACTGATCCTGACACGCTATGGTCTGGAACGACTCTTGTACCGGCTGAGCCAATCCGAGTACCGCGATCGCTTCATCCTGAAGGGGGCAATGCTTTTCACCCTTTGGGACGACCAGGCATATCGCGCGACCCGCGATGTGGACTTCCTCGGATTCGGCGATAGTAGTGAAGACGCTGTGCGAGATGCCTTTCGCGCCCTGTGCAGCACAGCCGTCGCCGATGATGGTCTCGTGCTGCACGCTGACAGCGTGCGTGTTGACCCCATCCGTGATGTGACGGAATACGGGGGCATGCGCGTGACGCTGCGCGGTGAACTGGCCGGCGCTCGCATACCCATCCAGGCCGACATTGGATTCGGCGATGCCGTGACGCCTGAACCTGAACGCGTTGAATATCCTACCTTGCTGGGATCTCCGGCGCCGCTTTTGCTTGCCTATCCGCGCGAAACGGTCGTTGCGGAAAAGTATCAGGCTCTGGTCTACCTGGGCATGGCGAACAGCCGGATGAAGGATTTCTATGACCTTTGGGTGATGGCTCAGCGGCTTGACTTCGACGGAGCCATGTTGTCCGAGGCGATCAATAACACCTTTGCACGTCGCGAAACTCGCTTACCCGAGAAAACACCGTCCGGCCTCAGTCCAGAGTTCCACGATGACCACCAGAAGAACCAGCAATGGGATGCGTTTCTTCGCACAGGCATGCTTCTATCTCTTTCTGTTTCTCCATCTCTCGAGCAGGTTTGCCAAGTTCTCGAGAAGTTTCTCATGCCTCCAACAACAGAGTTGATACACGGTCGTGCCTTCTCAAAGCATTGGCAGCCCAGTGGGCCTTGGAATACCCGGGTAGTGGGTTGAATCCCTAAGATGGCCTAGAGTCTTATTGCACACAGGTCTCTGTTTCCTGAATGCTTCTCTCTTCCACTTCACAGATCGCCTCGCCTTCAAAACCGCAGACCACACCACCAGAATAGGACTCACAATTCCATACCTGAGGAGTGGGCATAGCCGATTTGAGCTTAAACTCCGTCGTCACCGCATTGCAGATTAAAGAGCATACTCAGATAATATTTCGGGAACCACAGGTGGCCAATCAGGCTGCAAAGCTGATGCTCTTAGGGTCATGCTGACGCAAAAACTGGGTTGCCGCCTCCGTGGGCAGCGGTTTAGCCAACAGGTATCCCTGGACTTCATCGCATCCCATGTTGCGCAATAATCCCAGTTGAGCACGGGTTTCGACACCCTCTGCGACTACCCGCAAGCCCATGCTATGAGCCATGGATACAATCGCGCCGATAATAAGCTGATCCTGTTCCAGCGGGAAGGTGTCGCTCAAGAAAGACCGGTCGACCTTTACCGAATCTACCGGTAAGATCTTCAGGCAGCTCAGGGACGAATATCCGGTGCCGAAATCATCGATCGCAAAGCGTATGCCTGCTTCATGCAGGCGGTTTATGGTGTCCAGAGCGACAACGACATTCTCCATCATAGTAGTTTCCGTTATCTCGAGTTCCAAATGGCTGCTAAGCAGTCTAGTCTGGTCAAGAATTTTGAAAACATCGTCCGCGAGTCTCTTATCGCGTAGCTGTATGTTGGAAAGATTGACCGCCACGTGAAGGTCCGTGAAGCCCTGCTCAACCCATCGCTGGGTCTGCTCGCAGGCACTGTGCAACACCCAATTAGACACATTTTCTATCAACCCGGTGTGTTCGGCGATGGGAATGAAGTCCGTCGGTGAAATTATACCCAACTTCGGGTGGTGCCATCGTACCAAAGCCTCCATACCTCTCACCTCACCAGTTTTGAGATCAAGTTTAGGCTGGTAGCAGAGGGCAAGTTCGTTGTTTTCCAGGGCGCGATAAAGTTGACCTTCCATCCACAACTGACGGTAGGAGGATTTGTTAAGATCGGAAGAAAAAAACCTGACATTATTGCGACCAAATCGGTGCTTGGCCGCGTTTCGAGCTGCTCCCGCATTGCGCAGCAGAGTCTCCGCATCTTTGCCGTCGTGCGGATATATACTGACACCGGCACTGCAGGTTAATAAAATCTCGTGTCCATCAATCACAAGCCGATCTGTAATTTTGTCCATAATTCTTTTGACTATCCATGTTACCGGCTCCACGCTCGACAAATCATTGATGAGTATGCCAAACTCATCGTTGCTGAGACGGGATATCGTGGCATGATCAATTTCCGTTCCCATCACTGTCACTGTATCAACCGCACGCAGCACCGCCACAATTCGCTTAGCCACCGTTTTCAACAACTGGTCACCGGCCCAGCGGCCCAATGCATCGTTTACACGCTTGAAGGCGTCAACATCGAGGTATACCAACGCCGACATATTATTTTGGCGTTTGCTACGCGCCAACGCTTGATTCATTCTATCTGCAAACAAAAGGCGATTGGGCAGCCCCGTAAGCTGATCCATTCCGTTACTTTGCCTGTTAACCTCTTTGCTGTGCGACAGCTCCGTTTCCAGTTCGAACACGCGCTGTTGGAGTGAGTTCGTGTCGCTGGCCTGCTCTGGATGGTCTACGTAGGATTCTCGACCGGCGTCTTCCGCTGCGGCGTCCAAAGAATCGCGGTCTGCTTCGCGGTGATCGTCGTCATCGTGCGCTGCACACCAGCGTGCCACCCGGTCGCGGCCGTTTTCTTTGGCGTTATAAAGCGCCTTGTCTGCACGATTGATGAGATCAGCGGGTTCGGTAATTTCCTCGCAGAGTTCCGCGACACCAATACTGATGGTAATTCGCTTTGTAGAGGTTAAACTGTCTGTGAAGTCGTTTTGAATGGCATTGCGGATGCGTTCGGCGGCCGTTAAACCTTCCTCTATGTCAGTATCGGGCAGCACCAGGCAAAATTCTTCTCCGCCGTAACGGCCGACAAGATCTTCGGGGCGTGAGTTGCTGTGCAACACTTCAGCGATGAACTGTATAACTTTATCACCCGCCACATGTCCGAAACGGTCATTGATGGTTTTGAAATGATCGATATCAGCCATCAGGCAAACCAGGCCTGATCCCGTTTCGTTGGCGTCAAAGAAGGCAGTTTCATATTTCTCCAAAAAAGCCCGCCGATTTAGACAGCCACTCAGTGGGTCGCGAGTGGCCAGATACTCGAGCTCCAGAGTCTTGTCCCGTAGCTGTTCCCTCGATTTGCTGAGCTTCGAAATAGTCCGTTTCAGCTCCTCGTGTTTTTTTTCCAGATCGGTGAAGTCGTCGAACGTGGCCAGCACACCGCGTATGATTCCGTTTGCGTCTAGTATCGGAGCAGAGTTGACCATAAAGGTTCTTACCCTGCGATCAGGAGCCTCGAATCTGAGCGCGCGTCCGGTTTGTCGTTGTCGCTCTCTCAGGCAAATTTGCCAGGGGTAGTCTGTCTTACGTCGACCATTTCGGACAACCCACGCAAGGGACGATGCTTTCCGCCCGATCAAATTGTCCGCTTCTCCGTGCACCTTCTCTGCGAATGCATCGTTGGCAAGTATTATCTGTTGTTTGTCGTCAAGTATTAGCAGGCCTTCGGCCAGCGCATTGAATGCTGATTTAATACGATCCGGGACAACAGAGCCAGGGTCGAGTTCGCGCAACACCTTCTTGATAAGCAGGTAAAAAAGTAGGAACACGGACAAGCCCACAAAAAGCAATAAGCCGATAAAAGAGTCAAGGAGCGGCAGAGGCCTGGTTTTTTTCTCAAGAGGGGAGAATGCTACCTGTAAAACACCCCAGATTTTATCAAGTTTGAAAATAGGAACCTGAACATGAGTTGGCGTAGATTTCATGAAAGGAACTTTTATCCAATGGCGAGCATGATTGCCTGCGGAAAAAAGTGTACGATTATCAGCGCTGAGCAAGAGTGCAGAAAATACATCGGCATTTCGTTGCACAATAGTGTCCAACGTTTTCTCAATGAACTTGAAATCATCGTGAGTGGCCGCTGCTGAAAGCTGAATAGCAAGCGATTCGGAGAACTTTTTTCTTCCCTCTAGTATTCCAGAATTTTCGTTGGGTACAATGCCAATCAGCTCCGCCACAACCAGAATGCTGGTCGCGAGCAATGTAAGTGCAAGGCTGATCTTGAAGGCCGCGCCGAGTCGATTCATGATGGCTCCGGAAGTCGTTGGTGCCCAGTCTTACGATGGATGTTTTCATCGAACAGTCGATCGAGCACCTCATGGTTTCCTCTTACTTGGTCGTGATCCGTATTGTCTTCTTTATATTTCTCGCCAGGTTTCTTGGCAAGCACCAGCAACGGATCGTAATCCCTTATGAACATTGGGGTAAGTGTCAGCAAGCTGGTGGCAAGGTAACCGACCCGCAACAACCAGGCGACATAGCCCACTGATAACGTTATTGTGATGCCGATTGCGCCTGTAAGGATCAGGATTTGTTCATCGGAGAGATTAGCTTCACTCATTTCTTGCTTCATTAGGTCAATAAGATCCAGCAGCTTAATGGACAACTCTAACGGGGGCATCAAAGGCGCCCCTTGCGCGAAATCCTCTATTCTGATGGCTATGTTGTCGAAATTGCTGAAACTGGTCGGTACGCTCTCGCGTAAGTGCTGGGCGACTTTCGTGAGTTGGCTGACAATGGCTTCGTGTTCAGACGGGTTTTTCGATGACTGGTTAGGATTGACTATCTCGCCGTAGTGGGTGGTGGTGATATAATTAGCCTGCGAAGGAACCTTCTCTACGGTTTCTTCATCTTCCTCCCTGGCTGGCTCGTCTGCCGGTGGGAATTCTAAATTGCCTGAACCGTCGTCAGCGGATTTGTCCAAGTTTGCGAGCACATTACCGTCAGGTGTTAGGGAAATGTCGGTGGTCCCGTCTAAGACACCGCCGGCGGTTTCGGGTGTGTCGATGGGGGCATCATCGAAACCGGTGCCGTCGGTCCCACCATCGCCTGCACCACCGCTCTGCTCACCCGTATCTCCACCATCGCCTGTCGGCGGTGGTTCGGTTTCGCTCGTATCGTTGACGTCGGTGATCGTCAGCGTGGTGGCCACCGTCGCATCCGGCGTGCTGCCGACGGCCGTATCGTCCACCTGCACGGTGACGTCGAAGACGTGATTGACGCCAGCATCGACCGGGC
>JAHEIO010000012.1:0-15865 GCA_024639325.1 Gammaproteobacteria bacterium | reverse complement strand
ACATCGTCGCTAATCTGAATGTCGGCAATCTTCACCGCCGCAGCCGTCGACGTGTCCTCGGGCAGACTGGTCACCACGTTCGCCAAACTCACCGCGGTGGGTGCCTCGTTGACGTCGGTGATCGTCAGCGTGGTGGCCACCGTCGCATCCGGCGTGCTGCCGACGGCCGTATCGTCCACCTGCACGGTGACGTCGAAGACGTGATTGACGCCAGCATCGACCGGGCTCTCGAAGTCAAGGTCGGTACCGGCCTTCAAGAACAGCTCCATGCCCACGATCTCGAAGTGCACCGCATCGGCACCGGTCAGTGTCAGCGTGTTGGTGCCGGGCACATCGTCGCTAATCTGAATGTCGGCAATCTTCACCGCCGCAGCCGTCGACGTGTCCTCGGGCAGACTGGTCACCACGTTCGCCAAACTCACCGCGGTGGGTGCCTCGTTGACGTCGGTGACGTCGATGGTGATGAGTGCGGTATCGATCAGTATGCCGTTGCTGGCCTCGACGGTGAGCACGTACTGACTCGTGGTCTCGTAGTCGAGGTTGGTGTTGTCGACGACGGTGATTTGTCCCGTGTTAGTGTCGATGCCAAATACGCCGTCGGTGTTGCCGCCGGCAATGGAGTAGGACAAGGTGTTGCCATACTGATCGGTATCGATGCCGGTGTTGGCGTCGTTGACATTGTAGACGCTCGCACCGTCGGCCAGGTTCTCGTCGATAGCTACAATGTCGTTATTGATGACAGGCCGGTTGCCATCTTGATTCCACAGAAACAAGAACGGCTGATTCTTTACCTCGCCCGTGTTAGTTTCCTGCTCATTTGGCGCGCCAAACCCGTTGCCGTCCCATAGGACGTAGTTGAGATCGCTGTCTGCGTCCTGGACGGAGAGCATTATCCGATCGGACGTCGGATCGCGAGCTAATGTCATAGAGTTTGGTGTGTCTCCGAAGTTAGGACCAGCTTGTTCGTCCGACCAGCCGTCTCCTGTTGTCCAGGTGCGGTAACGGACGTTTGTTTGTCCGTTCTCGCCGTAGGTTGCCAATCCATCGCCCGATTGGCTTTCGAAAGACACGGCAAGACCGGGGAATGTCGAGCCCGTCGCTGTCGTCTCTGCCAGCAACGCCGTGCCCCACACCGTACCATCCCAGACGTCGAGCCAAATATCCGCTGAGGTGCCCCCGGTGGATAGGGCACCAAGTATGATACTGTTACTGGAGGGATCCGAGGCCAGGGTTAACCAGGCAGTTTGCGCCGTTACGGTATCCGGCGGTGTGCTGGGCGCTAAAATCGTACCTTCCACAGGCTCCCAACCGGAGCCGTTCCAGACTCTGTAGTAGGCATCAGGGTCGCCATCCTTGCCGTAAACCACCAGGGCCCTGCCGCTCTGTGCTTCGTATGCTGCGTGTAGAGCGGTCTGATCGTTTTCAGCCGTACCGGATGTATCCAGACTGATCTCATGCCCCCAGTTCGATCCATCCCAGACAAGTGCGTAATCATCTGCGCTGCTATCGTTTACGACCAGCATCAATTCATCTGACGTTGGATTGGCAATGAGTTGCATCTGCTGGGGTTCTGCTCCTGAGTAAACCGAGACACTGGCTGGTGCTGCCCAGTTGTTGCCGTCCCACACGCTGTAGCGTAATTTATCGCCCGAGGTTTTACTGTTGTCGTTCCAAACCAGCACAGCATCACCGCTTTGTGTTTCGTAGGCTACGTCGAATCCCCACCAATAATCCTCAGATACCGTGCCGAGTGGATCCGGCAGGGACAGATCAAGAGTCACATCGCTCCAATCCGTGCCGTCCCACAGCATTGCCTTGACGTCGCCATTCCCGTCGACGCCGACGATAATTTTTTCATCACGTGTCGGCGACTCAGCGCCCTGCATTATCCGAAATTCACCGATGTTCGTGGTTATGCCCTCGGATCCAAAGGATGTTCCATCCCAGGCGGCAGTCTCAGGAGTCGATGAACCGCTTTGTATCCAGACCGCCGAACCGGTATTGGCCGAACCGGTAATGGACGAGGTAAATTTCGCGACGAATGCATCGTTGCCGCCATTAGCTATCCGGTCGTAAGCGCCGTTAGTTGTCGGAAAATCTGCGGCTGTATAGCCAGCAATGTAGAAGTTGCCTACGCTGTCGAGCGCGATCGCTTTGCCGTAATCGTTGCCCGTTCCTCCAAGATAAGTCGAGAATTGGAGATCAGTCGCTCCATTGCCCGCCGGATCGAGTTGCAACACAAACGCGTCGTTCGTGCCACCTCCGTGGGTTCCCTGTACAGGGTTGACCATGGGAAAGCTAATTGTGGCGTTGCCCGTAATGTAAATGATGCCGCTGTCGTCCACGGTCACGGCTTTGGCTGACTCGTTGCCGGCACCGCCGATAAAGGTTCCGTAAAGCAGGTCGCCGACACCAGTATTGGCAGGATTTATCTTCAGAACAAAGGCGTCGCTCCCACCAAAATAAGACTCGGAATACGCTCCGGGTGTGGTATGAAAGTCACTTGAGTTGGTATATCCAACGACATAGGCGGTGCCGCTGGTATCGACGTATACGTCTTCCGCCCATTCGTCCAGGAGCGATGTGCTGGTTCCACCGAGGTAAGTAGAATACACGAGTCCGTCGGTGCCGGTGGTGGGATCGAGCACGGTCAAAAATGCATCCTCGGGCCCGAGAAAACTGCTTTGAATCGGATTCGAAGATACCGGATGATCGTCCGATAGAGTACGGCCTGTAACATATATGTTGCCGGTGGCGTCATGTACTGCGATACCGCTGCCAAATTCGTAATTGCCCTTTCCGCCCAAGTACGTGCTGTAAGCGAGGATCGAACTGCCGTCACCTGCCAGCGTAATTTTTGCGACATAAGCGTCTTCTGTACCATCGAGCTTAGTGTCGTACTCTACCTTTAACGGCAGGTCGTTCGATTGAGTCTGGCCGGTGATGTAAACGTTACCCAACGAATCCAAGGCAATGTCATTTGCTGTTTCTGAACCAGTGCCCCCGAAGTAGGTACCATTGAGAAGCGTATCTCCCGTTGGATTTAAGCGGATAACAAATGCATCATTAGAAACACTAATGCCATCATTAAGTGTGGTGTCTTGGGCGCCAGAGGTGGTTGGAAAGTCGGTTGAGGAAGTGTTCCCAATAACGTAAACATTACCCGCTATGTCAACGGCGATGGCAAGACCAGTATCTTTAGCATTGCCGCCAATATAGGTAGTGTAGATCGCTGCTGTGCCATCTGCACCGATCTTGGTAACGAAGATCTCGTTTTCGCCGAACGGCCCACCATGCGGCCCCACCGTCGCAGGAAAATCGGCGCTCGATGTGGTGCCGGTTATATAGGTATTGCCTGCGGAATCGACTGCGATTCCGTTCGCCTGGTCGTTACCTGTGCCGCCGAGGTAAGTGGAATAATCGAGAATCGGGTCGATTACGAGTTGCCGAGTGGCATCGTACTCACCGACAATAAAACCCACCGTGCCGTCGTCGCGTATGGTGTACTGGCTGTCAACCACCTCGGCGTCGCCCCGGTCGGTGGACTGATAGCTGACCGGCGCTTTGAACATGACTTCGTCCCCGGACTCATTCAACACCAGCCTGAGCTCACCGGTGTCAGTGACCTCCAGTTCGTACACGCCGTCGAATTTCAGCGTTATGGCATTGGGGTCACTCCCTTCGGCTACAATGAAGTCGTACTCGAGTTGGCGATCCATACCGTAATACCGAACATCAATGCCGTCGTAGACATTGTCGTATTGGACCGATCCGTAGTTGGCGATGTTGGTCTGCCAATGGCTTTGATCATTGCCGATAATGTAGTTGCTGGTGCTGTCGAGAGCATCCTGGCCGGAGACGACTTTATCGGTGTAAGGGCTGATCACATCGAGGCGCACGACGTGGGTATTGTCCCCGCTATCTAACGCCAGGACCGCGTCGCCATCTGTAACATAAACCGTATAACCACTACCGTGAGCCAGGAAATCGACTTGGCCATCGGCCTGCCCTACATTTGCCTCGAAGGTCAGGGGCAAGGAAGCGTATTGGCCGGCAATTGCCGTAGATACGTCCCCCACGTCGCCGGATTCGGATTCCGCCCCGATCAAATCGTTCATTGCATCGACAATCGGCTGGCCGTTGTCGTCACCTGCCGCGCCGTCGCTACTGAAAGAGAGCACCCCACCTTCGGCGAGTACCTGCCGCCAGATAGATATATCGTCGGTATAGGCATCGAGATTGTCCGTCCTCAGCGAGGTATTACCCACTTTCACCGAGCCATTTGTTCCATGTGACACGATGTGGACGCCGGCCAGGCCCTGGAAGCCGGCCAGGACATTGGTGATTTGTTCAATACCATCCTGGTCGCCATCCAAGAGAAATACCTGAATATCACCAAGTACCAGGGTCACCTCAGCAAGATCGGCGAAATCAGTGCTTGTAGACCGGGAGACCGTTTCCTTAACAGCGGTGTCATTCAAGCCAACGGCGGCGCCCGGATCGTCTGAGGTGTTTTGGGGAATCAAAACTCCAGTGGAAAGATTGCCAGCGTTACTGGAATCGTAGCTTTCATAACCTGACTCGACCTTTAAATCTGTAGGGCTCGACTCGCTAATAATGCCTTGCACCACGAGGTCATGACTGGATACCGCGCCATCAATGATTATCACTTCACGGATGCCGGTTTCCTGCGGCGTATCAACCGCTGCCGCCGGGTCGTCTTCAGCCGGCTTGATATCCTCAGTATCCGCCTGACTACCGACCGCGTCACCGTCACGCCTTTCTTCCGTCGTGTTTCCGCCGGTGTCGCCGCGTTCGGAATCGGATGCTGTATCTACCGAATCGCGCTCTTCGTTCTCGCCGCCCGTGTCTGTCTGTTCGACGACCACGGTATCCGCCTCGGAGACGGGAATATCGGCTTCAGCGGAAAGTGCGTCGGAATCGGAGCTCGCATCCTCAATTGTGTTGTCGATCTGCTCAACCTGAGTCGACGACGTTACGGTCGAGTCACTCGACGCGGGATCGAGTGAGTCCAATGGAGATTCGGTTGATAGATCGAGCGATATGTCGTCCGCCGAAACTTGTTCGGCACCCCGCTCATCTTCGGCATCTTCCGTAACGATAGTGCCTTGCGGCGGCTCAGTTTCCCCCTGGACGTCCGACGCCTGTTCCCGGCCGCTTGCAGCGACGGGGGTATCGACCGGGGCTTCGTCGGTCGGCCCTGAGCCGGATTCGTTCTGGGTTGAATCTGTAGTGGAGGAAGATGACTCGGACTGCTCGTGCTGGTTAGTGTCAGTGGTGGGAATTTGATCGGATGCGTCAGGGGCCGAAGCGTCTGCAACCACGTCGGCTCCCGTGGCTATGGCGGCGCCGTCGAACATGATACGTGGTTCCAGCGCCATCAGTAGACTGGGCCGGCGCATTCCCGCCGAGCGGCGGCGCTTTCTTCGCCCTCTACTCGCGTATTGGCCATTTGGAACTGGCTTGTCAGGTCCCCACACGATACTCCTAGCGCACCCCTGCGCTGACAGCTAACTTTTTATTTACGTCAATAAAATCACCGGCCTTCCCACAACCGGTTCATCTCAGACACTATATTTAGTGTAGACGCAATGCTGCAATGATCAACGTAGGCGGGTCGCACAGATGCTGCTTTTTTTCTACTTGCTGCTGGAGCGATGCGCAACTCAGAAGCCGGATTCGCGAACGAGCAGGACGGTGACCTGGCGCCAGATATCCTGCGCCCAGCTTGTCGACTGTGCCTCGATATGAACTGTGCCGCGCAAAAGCGTGGACTGCAGGTCCGCCCGAAGCGGCCCCATGGATAGACGAATTCGGTACAGGGCGTGTTCCGGAACGAGCGCTCCGTCATCCGTTTCTCGCGTGGGAATTGGCCCACCCAGGGTCGAGGCAAGCACAGGTTGCTCGTGCAATGAGATGCTGCTGGCGCGGTCGATCTCGGTTAAGCGCATCCGCACTGCGGAAAGCGCTGGATTCTCCGGATAGAACCAGGCGGCCGCCCCCTTTTCGATGCGCGCCAATTGAAGCTCCGTAACATAGGCGTAGCCGCTGATGGTGGACTTGTCTACCAGCGTGGCCAGGGGCAGTTTATTGGGGACCCATAAACCCGGAGTCAAGTTGTCCGACACCGTGACCATCTCCCCGCCAAACGGCGCGAGAATCTCGAGCTGCCTCATCTGGCTCAGATATCCACGGTAGGCGGTCATGGCTTCCTGTAGTTTTTGTTGTACCATGTCTCGACTTTCCAACAGGTCGGACCGGCCGAGTCGCGCCAGGCTGACGCGTAACAACTTTATTTGATTCCCCGCCCGCCGCATCTCGAACTCCAGTTCTGACGATTGCAGATCGAACAGTTGCTGCCCGGTCGCCACAATTTCACCCGGCTTCACGTAGATCTTGTCCAAACGCGCGGCCGTCGGCGAATAGAACGTCTTGTGCAGCCTGGGTTGCAGCACGGCGGGCGCGGTGACGCTCCGTTGCCACGGCACAATCAAGACTGCGGCCAGCAGCGCCAGCAGAATGGCGGACACGACGGTGTTTCTATTCCATTTAAGCACCGTCCTTCGATCGTACCAAGCGCGCATCTCCGCATAGATCGGGCGGCCGATGAACCAAGCGAGTTCAATCAGCATAAGCACGATGCCCAGGGCCTTGAAGAACAGGTAATAGACCAATACGGCTATGCCCAGGAACAGGACAAATCGATACAACCACGTACCGTAAGCGTAAATGACGAGCAGACGGCGCAGGCGGGGGCTCAGCGTTTCCGGAGGTGGATCACCTAAACCGAACAAGAATTCACGCAACCGCCACTTGCCAAGTGCAAACGATCTGGCCTGGAGGTTCTGCACTCCGAGCAGATCCGACAGCAGGTAGTAGCCGTCCCAGCGCATGAAAGGATTGATGTTGATTGCCAACGTGATCACCCACGACGCGGTCGCGATGAAGAATACCGCGCCGCGAAATGCCCCTTCCGGCAGGAAACTCCATAGCAGGGTTGCGACAACCGCGAAGCCGAGTTCCGCGGCGATTCCTGCTACACCGATCGCCATTCGTTTCCGTCTGGAGGCGAGCTTCCAGGATTCCGTCGTGTCGGTGTAAAGGAACGGCCACAACACCAGGAAAGCGACACCCATCGTCGGCACTTTCAAGCCGTACCGTTTGCAGGTATAGGCGTGGCCCATTTCGTGCAGACACTTCGACACGATCAGCGCGAGCGCAAAATAAAGCATGCCCTCCAAGGAGAACAAATACTGGAACGTATGAGTGAAGGTATTCCAGTCCCGAATGACCAGATAGATGCCAAGCACCGCGGCAAAAACCAGAATCCAGGCAAACGTCCTGCTGAAAACGGGTTTGACGAGCGGCAGGGTCGCGGTTAGAAACCGGTCCGGATGTACCAGCGGAATGCGGAAGAAAAGATAACGATGAATCACGAATGACCAGATGCCGCCTCGCTTCTTGCGCAAAAACCGTTGCAACAATGCATTGCTGCTCTCGTCATCTTCCGCACTAACCAGTTCGTTTCGCAGTAGAAAGGCGTCCAGCACTTCGATATCGGCGACCTGAGCGTCGAGCGGGGTCTGACTGTTGGTCCGATTGGCAATCAACAGAGGGTGCCGCAACGCCCAGTGCTTGAGCAGCTCGAACTCGAGCCAGCCAATGCTGAAAAATTTATTCCGTACCGGGTCGTGTATCGTCCAGGTGGGTTCACCGTTTCGGGTTGATGGCCCCTCGTAGAAATCGAGATCTTCTCGCAGGCGATGTACCGGAGGCGGGTCATCTTCCGCCTCCGACGGTCTCGTCATTCCAACCAGTGCGATTGAGTTCGACATGAGGTTAAAATGACCGTTTAAATCCCGAGTGTCTGCCTCAGCGCCGAAAGCGGTCGACGTAAGATGTGGTAGAGGACGCTGACCGTCCCGCCATACACTTTTGCGGTGCCCTTCAGACCGATGCGGGGCCGCTCCTGCGCCGTTTCCAGCTCGGCCTTCAGGCGGAAAGCCAGGGTTCCATCGGCAGTTTTGCTCGGTTGGTAGCTCGTCTGCCGGATCCTGGCGCTGAGGGGAGAAATCGGATCCGTATTGAGAAACATCTGGACCTCGGAGCCCGGCTCCAGATTAATACCGTCTTCCACCGCCAGCCAGACCTGTATCTCCGCCCGTTCGGGATCCGCCAGCATCAGGATTCGCTCTCCGATCTCGACGGGTCTGCCTATCCAATCATTGGCGTCGGCAAATACGGCGATGCCGGCCCGCTCTGCACGCACTATGGTCCGGTTCAGCAACATCCGAGCGTAGCTCAATTCGAGCTTTTTTTGTTCGACCCGCACTCGGAGTAACTCCACTTCCGATTTACTCTGCGCGTCGCTGAAGGATTTTTGTGCGGACCGTAGATATTCCGCCCGTACCACCTCAAGGCCCTTGGCCGCGATCTGGTAGCGGCTCTTGAATTCGGTATCGTCCATTGAGAACAAGGGTTGCCCGCTGCGCACCAGCTCATTGGGCCGAATATTGAACTCACCGATTACTCCCTTTACCGGCGCGGTTACGATAAGTGCCTGGTCGGCAACGATCTCCGCCGGCGCCAGCGCCGACTCCCTGACCGGTATCGTTAATATTCCGATCATTGCTGCCAACAGTAGTATGCGAAGCTTGCGGTTCCGCAACGACTTGAGCAGTCCGGCGCCGGTTTGCCTTGCAGCCGCGTCCAGGACACCCCAAGCGTGCGCATAGGCCTCTATCAACGGAGTAAGCAGCTCTATCTCCGCGTCCTCGATCACCGAATCACGCGTTATCAGCAGGCCCGCGTGTATCTCGCCGTCCGGCCTTGGAAACGGGCACCACAAGCCATTGGCGGGCAGCCATTCGTCCCACTCCTGCCTCATCCCGAACGGGATGTCGTCACCAGTTATCGGGCTGATGGCGGGGCCAGATTGACGTTCGTGAACTGCCTTTACCAGGCGCTGTAGCGCCAATCCGGCGGCCGAATGATAATCGATTTCCGATACCCCGGAGATGGACTGAATCTTGATCTTGCCCGCCGGGCTGAGCCGCCACAGAAGGCATTGATAATAGTCTATCAAACGGTGTGTTTCGTTGACCGCGACAAAGGCGAGCTGTTCCACGGACGTCGCTTTACGAGCTTCACGTTCAAGTTCGACGAGTGTGGACAGGGTCGGGTCCGGCCCAGCTGAATCTGCTGGGCCGAAGGGGAGCGTTTTCTTGACGGATTGTCCCGTCATTGCCTCAGGTCGAAGTGAGCATATCCGCTCATCCCCGCCAGCAGGTCATCTTGGTTACCGATTACCCTGGCGTTGATCTCGACGGTGCGGCTGGCTGCATCTATCTTGGGGCTAATGCTGAATACGCTGGCGTCGTACAGCTTTCCAGTCTCGTCGATGGAGACCTTGAACTTCGTGCCATTCGATACGGACGCTACCCAGGATGAAGGTAAATGCAAGGTCATTTCGAGTTGAGTGTCATCCAGGATTTCGATCAGTGAAGTTCCGATCTCGACAGTTTCGTGTTCGTTGACGGTCACCTTCACTACCCTGCCGTCGTAAGGGGCCATTACACTGCATTTCTGCTGCTGAGCTTGGGCGAGTGCGAGATTTGCTTTAGCTTCTTCAAGCCTTGCCTCGGATAAAGCGACGTCTAGTTTGCTTGCTGCGTCGTCCTTGCGAAGCTCGACGTTGGCATCATAGGTTATTTGATACTGCTTTTTCTTGGCGAAAGCGGATCGAAGGCTCGCCTCAATCAAGTCACAGGTAAACGAGACGAGAATGTCACCCTCGCTGAAACGATCCCCGTCCCGCACATGAATGGTCCGGATGCGCTCGGCCACCTGGCTCGATATCATTGCTTGGCGATGCGGAACCAACAGAGCGCGAACTTCATCAATGCTATCCTCTGTGTCGGCCATCGTCGCATCAAACTGTGCGGCCGAGGATTGAGCCAGCACGCCCGCGTCCTGCGCCAGGTTCTCAGGAGGAAACAGGCAAGCGGCGGTGACAGCCACCGCTATAATCGTAGAGTGCGTCAGCGCGCTTTTCATACTATTCATGACGTATTGATCCAATACAACAAACGTGGTCGTTAGGCGGTTCTTTTACCAGTTCATCCAGGAATACGGTCACCTCCATGCCATCGTCGGCCAGGTGTTCGATTGCTTCAGCCGTGGCTGTCCGATCGGGTGACTCCGCAGACAATGCCAGTGCCGGCCCGCTGACATAAGTATCCAGCAGGTGTTGCCAGTATTTCTCAATGGTTCTGCGGAGCGACTCCAATTCGTAAGAATCAACTTCGCTGGGAAGCGGGTCGACACCAAGCGAGTTGAACACCCGCGCTAACGCGCTCTGCATTTCGGCATAGACAGCGTCTTTGCGCATTCTGGACTCGAGGGCCACGGTACGCGTGCGAATAACGTCGAGGTTGGTCTGGGTTTGCTGGTCAGCGGTTGCAATGCGCAACAGCGAGGCATCGACCGTCGCCAGGTCATTCATGGTCTGGAATCGGCGCCGCGCCAGTTCGTAGCGTTGCACCGCCAACCGGACCTGTGTCATGACCGCTATGGATAGGGCGGAACGGCGCACATCCGCCAGTTCGGCCCGTGCTTCGTGGAACTTCTTGTGTGCGGCACCGTTAAAAAGATTGAAAAGATTCCAGGAGAGCCGAATGCCAACATCGGCCCAGCTATTGTGGAATAAAAATGCGTTGCTGTCGTAATACCCGCCGAAATTGAGCTCAATCCCCGGAAACATCCGCAGTAGTGCTTTTCGCGCGTCGAGCCGCGTAACGCGCAACTGGTAATCCTCCTCCCGCAATTCGGGGCGATCGAGAAGCGCCCTGGTTTCGAGTTCGCCGATCGGGTGCGATAATGATGCGGGCACCGCGACCTGCTCTGGTGGCGCGATTCGATAATTGCTGCCCGGCCGTAAATTCATAACCCTGGCGAGGCGGATTCTGTCAAGCGCCATAAGCTCGCGCACCCGCCATAGCTTCATGTGCGTATCCAGCAGATTGCGCTCGTATTCCAGGGCTTCCTTTTTTCTTTTGGCGCCGTTCTCGACCGATCTTTTTAACCGCGCGATGGCCTCCTGGGTATCCTGCAGCAGCTTGTCCATATCCGGCAGTAACTGCTGCGCACTCCAGGCGGGCCAGTACGACTTGATCACATCCTGCATGATGTTCTGCACTGCCTTACGCCGGCGTTCTTCGGTAATACGAATCTGGTCCTGGCGCTGTTTCGCAGTCACATAGCTCACCCCAAAGTCCAGAACATTCCAAGCGACCGTCAAGTCGGCCAGATTTCGCTCTCGCTCCTGCGACGTGGAGGGTTCCAAGCTCTGTTGACCGGTTAACAGGGAGAAACTGCTTGCACCTTGCTGATTACTTCGATCGGTATAGCCCGCGGACACAGCCATCTGCGGTAGCAGTTCCATCTTGGCAACATCTAAAGAACGTGTCGCCACGGCGTATTCCATCATGCTGACACGGTGATCGATGTTGTATTTGATCGCACGTGCGATGGCTTCCCCCAGCGTAATAGCGTGCGTGACCGGCTCCTGGCCGGCAAAAAGCCTCTGCATATCAGCCGCGATCCGATCCTGGCGATCCATGTCCGTCAGTGGTTTCGTAGAAACTGCACACCCAATTAGTGACAAATAGGCGACCGCAACCAGAATCTTCCCCACAGATAAACGCATGAGCTTAGTATAGTTACCAAATCCGACATTTTTCGGTGTGTCCGGCCTCCTCCGCAAAAAACCCGTCTGCCCGTGGGTCAAAATACTCGTTTGGATTGTTGGTAGTAATACTGAATAGGACGCCGCGTCGTCTCGAACTTTCGAAAAACTATTCTCGCACTGCCACTTTCTCGCTACGGGCAGAATACTCGGACAGGCTCCTAGCAGATCAAGAGGCTTGACGATTCGATGGGACCGAGCCGTTGCGATGGCGAAAATATTCCGCAAACGACGCTGCGGGAAGCGGACGGGAAAAGTAGTATCCCTGCCCCTGGTGGCACCGTTCGGCCCTCAGAAATGCAAGCTGGGCCTCGTTTTCGACACCCTCCGCAATCACCTCGAGTTGAAGCGCACGAGCCATGGCGAGAATCGCTCTGACAACGTCGGAACTACCGCCTACGGAAGGGATTGCTTCTAGAAACAATTTATCGATCTTCAAGGTATCGATGGGGAATTTCCTTAAGTACCCCAGAGACGAGTATCCGATGCCGAAATCATCGATTGCGAATTTTACTCCCCGTTTTTTCAAACTTTTCAACTTTTCTAGGACTTCTTCCGTCTCATCCATTAATAGCCTCTCCGTGATTTCCAATCCAAAACGCACGTGCGGCGTGCCCCATTCATCTAGGGTCTTGACCACATTGTCAACGAAGTCGCTTTGTCTAAACTCGCGCGGCGCCACATTGATACTCAGATAATCCAGATTGAGTCCCATCTCATCCCACGCCTTGCACTGCTCGCAAGCCTTGCGCATGACCATTGAGCCAATACGGTCGATCAATCCACTGTCCTCCGCCACGGCGATAAACTCTTCGGGACCGATCACTCCTTTCTCAGGGTGTTGCCACCGAAGCAAAGCCTCCGCCCCTGTAACCCGCCCCGTTTCGATATTGACCTGTGGCTGATAGTTGAGGATGAACTCATCCCGATCCACCGCCTGGCGCAGCTCCGCTTCGAGGACGATACGTTTCGTGCTTTCCACATTCATGTTGGCTTCGTAGAACGAAAATCGGCTGCGGCCCTTATCTTTGGCCACGTACATTGCCGTATCGGCGTTTTTCAGGAGGTCCTCACTGGTCCGACCGTCGAAAGGGTACAACGTGATACCGATACTCGCGGTGACATAATAATTGCATCCAGAAATGCAGAAGGGTTCAGAAAACCTGCTTAGGATGGCCCTCGCGACGCGAGCGGTGTCTTGAGATCGATCGACCGCCGGCAGGATTAGCGTGAACTCATCCCCCCCCAGGCGGGCCACCGTGTCCGATTCACGGACGCACTCGTTCAGGCGCTCAGCCGCCTGCTGCAGCAGAACGTCACCGGCGGGGTGGCCGGCTGTGTCATTCACGTTCTTGAAACGGTCCAGATCAATGAACAGTAGTCCCACCAGGGAGTCATCGCGTCGGGCGTGTGCCAGCGCCTGGTCCAGCCGATCGTTGAATAGATGCCGATTGGGCAGACCGGTAAGTGAATCGTAGTGGGCCTGCTGGTAGAGTTGTTCCTCCCGCTCCGCGGCGGAGATCGCAACGGCGACCCGGTGGGCGAAGTCCCGCATGGATGTCAATTCATCCTCATTCAGGCTGCATTCCCGGCGATACGCCAGACTAATGATCCCACACAATCGATTTTCCAGCAGGATGGGCAGAATGAAGTAAGAGTTCGCTCCAAGTTCCCGCAGCGGCGCCAAAAAGGATTTAACGCCGCCCACGGCGTTCAGGCCAATACCGGATCGATGCTCGAGCAGATACCGAACATCTTCCCGATCCAGGGTGCTTCTCTGGAATGCCGGTTCGGCTCGATCGTTACGGTCCTGAAATCCGATTCTCGCCCGCCGGGGAGCGTCTCGGTCGACGAGGGTGATACTGGCCGCATCACAGTCCACGATTTCGCAGGTGCGCCGGAGCATCAAGCTCACCACGGACTCGAGATCCAGAGCGGATAGAATCAGCTGATCCACTTCGGCCAGGGTCTCCAGCGCCTTGAATTGTTTACCGAGGCGCGCGGCCATCGAATTGAACGAGTCCGCTAGGTCCTCGAGCTCATCGTTGCTGTTGACCTCGACCGGTTCGTCGAAATGCCTCGCGGCAATTCGGCGGGTACCGTCCATGAGCTCGTCCAACGGACTGAGCTGTTTTCGAATTCGCACCACAATGAGCAGCAATACCCCTGCCAGCACGAACAAGATCAGGGGAACATAGAATTCCTTGAACGCACTTATAGGCGCCAGAATATCATTCATCGACTTAGTTGCCAGAAAAGTCCAATTCGTACCGAAGGTAGGGCTCGAAAACAGCGTCCAGTAGTGTCCAACATGGATTTCTCCTGCTTCATCCCAATCCAGTGGGCCGGAACCTGTGCCGCCGTTTTGCCCGGCAACCTGTTTGAGCGCAGAAGCGGCGTTCTGGCTTGAACAAAACAGGGTCTCGAGCCGGTCATCGAACGCGCAGATGCCGGTATCGCCGGGCATGTAGTCTTCCGGACCCCAGAGGTAGCTGGGGTTCAACTCGGCGATGACGACCGGATTATTTTTCCGCCAGACCGTATCCCGCATGAATAACCGGGAGACGGAGCCGGTGGAGGTCAAACTGAAAAGCCGTCTTTCGTCCGCGGTCGTGCCCTTTGCGATTCGGTCGATAAGGATCGCAATACGATCGGGGTCGCCGAACACCGGGCGGATTTCGTTCGAATGGTGTGCCACGGCGATGGCGTTAAAAAATTCAGCCAGGCGAGCCGGATTAATGGGCGTCAATACCTCGCCTCTGGCTGCCGCCTCACCGACATCGTGTAACTTATCTTGCAGGATCAATAGTCTTTCCATTATCGACATGCCGTATCCCTTTGCCTCCTGGTGCAGCTGCGCGCGGGCCTGCTCTGTCATTCGACGAACGACGTGGTCGACCGCGAGTGTTGCCGTCATCGCAACGGGTATTACCAGCAGCAAAGCAAAGAACCAGAACGCGCGCCGTCCGATTCGGCTGCGCAGAAAGGTCAGCTCGAGAGCCATGGTGTCTCAGAACTTTTCCGCAATATCGACAAACGCTCCGTTTCTAGCGCGCACGATGTCATCGCGACTTTGCATAGCGGTCAGGGGTTTGACACTACGACCGTTTTTGCCCTTACTGTAGAGGTCGTAGTCCGTGCTGAGCGGGTTCAGCCATTTGTCTTTGCGATGTGGAACCATTGGAATGCCGCTCGGGTTTTTTGGAGCGTCAACAAGATTGGTGTACTCATAAGGGTTGCCCCAGGGGTCAAGATAGTTTTTTGCAACCGTCTCATCGAGCGTGTTCGGATGTCGATTCTCGTTGGACACGAAACGAGTAATGATGAGCTCGATCTGACGGATATCGGTGATTGCCGTGGACAGATTGGCCTTGTCCAAGGCGTATATATATCCACCGGCGGCGAGGGCCGAGAGTAATCCCACCAGGGCTACGACCAGCAACAGCTCCACCACGGTAATTCCAAGAGTATCCTTGGATGTTTTATTCAACGACAGCCCCGGTAATCTTTTCGATGGGATCAGTGCTCGACTGAGTGTGACCGTTCCTGCCGCACATCTCGATTGAGCATGAATCAAATACATTGCGATAAATCGGCACAGACCGTGCATATAATTGTAGTCCAATCCTGGAATACATCGACCGGTTGGATCTTTCTACAATCCGACCAGGAACTGTTGATTTGCAACGAAAACTGACCCACGTGTAATCCTTCCTGCTCAACAGTTGGGCGGGAGAAGGGCCAGATCGAGAAGAATGTACAGGGCGCCCGAAGGCGGAACCGGCAAGTGGCGCCCAAGTTCGCAAGCTTTGGTGAATTGAATGCCTGGCTTGAGCAGCGTTGCATCGATTTGTGGCGAGAGATTCGTCATCCTGAGCAGCCGATCTTCACGATTGGGGACTGTGGGATGAGGAGCAACCTGTCCACGGCGAATTATCGGGTGCTGTTCGTTATAGATCAGTACACACGCCGGATCATCGGATTGGCGGTCCACGCGAGATCTGTCGATAGAATCGTCCTGCGTAGGAGGAGGAGCACACCGGACTTGCAGACCTGAAGCGTTGTTGTGTATTTTATGTGAATGATACGCACAATTGT
>JAHEIO010000158.1 GCA_024639325.1 Gammaproteobacteria bacterium | reverse complement strand
TGCAACGACTCTGACGGGTGAGTCGATCGAGATCGAGGGACTGTCTACGACGTTGACGAACGTGCTTGTGCGATTCGAGCGACTGGACGGTACGGTGCAGGTCACTCAGTTGACGCCGGCGAACCCCGCATTCGTCGTCGAGGATTCACCGACAGCGTTAGAGATCTCGACCACGTACCTGATCATCGGGGTAGAGCACATACTGCTCGGCATTGACCATCTTCTATTCGTCACGGCGCTGCTACTGGTCGTGGCGGGCTGGCGCAAGCTGGTTTTCACCATCACTGCGTTCACCATCGCTCACAGCGTCACGCTCGCGGCGGCGACCCTGGGCTTTGTACGCTTTCCTCAGCAACCGGTGGAAGCTGTGATCGCCCTGAGCATCGTGTTTGTGGCCGGAGAGATCGTTCATATTAGTCAAGGGCGGCCGAGCATGACGCGGCGCTACCCCTGGGTCGTCGCGTTCGTGTTCGGATTGTTGCATGGACTCGGTTTCGCCGGCGCGCTGAGCGAGGTGGGTCTTCCCCAGCAGGCGATACCGCTGGCGCTCCTGCTGTTCAATGTGGGCGTCGAGTTGGGTCAGCTGCTCTTTATCGCCGTTGCGGCAGGCGTCATGCGTCTCCTGATTCTCGCCGGCAGCCGGTCGTGGCCCGAGTGGGCAAGATCAGTTCCCGCGTATGGCATCGGCACCGTGGCGGTGTTCTGGGTGGTCGAGCGCACGATGGGTTTTTGGGCTTAGGAAAAGGGGCTTCAAGTCCTGAAACGGCAATGCGCCAGGTGTGCGCGATAGGAATTCGACGTCGTTAACCGATAGCGAATGTCCGCTTTGGGTGAAACCGGACATCAGGCAACTAGCGGAAACGGCTGAATCTCGATCTGCATATAATTCACATAGCGCGCCCCCGCTACCAAATAGAATACGCTGGGCCTGGTCTTTATCGGGTCCGGCGTTATTTATTGGTAATGAGCAAGTTTTGAACCTGGTAAGCCGCGGAGCGGCGTAGGTTCCTGCCGAGGTCGGCATGGCCGGCCGACATAACTGCGCCCCGTAGGGGCGAAGGCAATCCTGCCCCCGCTACCAAACAAAGGATGGGGTCCCCTTGCGGGACCCTTTTTCGTTTGGGATTCAGGAACAAGAGTCATGAAAACGGGGCATGATCGCAAAACCTCAGACAATAGTTCCCTGGCCTGACCAGGAGTACTATTGGTGATATGGGGAAAACCTGTGAGCGTAGTGCAATGGCAAATTCTCGGCATTCCAGATTGGCTCCGTTGTTTCGGACATCCGTGTTGTGCATGGCAGCAACGCTCTTGCCGAATTCGGTTTTCCCTGCAGAGCAAGCTTTTTTTCAGTTTTCTGAGGTGCGCTTGATCAGTGGACCTTGCTGTACTGATCAGGGCACAGACCTTGTGGTCGATGAAGACGGAAGCGTACTCGTGTCCGGATCGCGCGGCAGCCTTGATCTTGATCGCGATGGTGAAATCGACATGCCGACGTTTGGTTCACCGGACGCATTCATTTCCAAGGTTACGCTGCACGAGGGCGCAAATACTGGCTGGTCGCGTGGCCCGGGCGGCCCCAAACAGGATCGGGCGGATGGCATCGCATCTGATCGCCAGGGCGGAGTTTTCGCTGTTGGCATGTTTACGGATTCCCTGCAGATGACGGACACCGTGACACTGCGTTCCGAAGGGGGTAGCGACGGCTTTCTCGCGCGCTACGGCCAGGATAGTGTGCTGATGTGGGGTAGGTCAGTCGGCGGGATCGGGCAAGACCAGTTCCTGGATGTCGCAAGCGACAGCCAGGGTAACGTCATTGTGATCGGACTGGTAGGCGGCCCCGTCGACGTCAATCAAGACGGCAATGTCGACGTTGACGCAGATAAAGATGGTCAGGCGCTGATCGTCTCATATTCTCCAAGCGGCGATATTCGCTGGTTTCGGGGATTGAACGGAGACGCAAGTGCGAGAGGAATGTCGGTTACGACGGGCCCCAATGATGAGATCTATATCGGTGGCTGGTATCGGAACGGTGCTCCGGATTTCGACGGTGACGGAGAACCGGATTTGCCTGTTTCAGTCGAAACCTCAGCTGAGGTAATTGCCCTGCAAGATCCCGGAAAATATGAAATGAACGGCTTCTATGCAAGGCTCGGCGAAGATGGCGCGCCCGTGTGGGTCAAAGGGGTGTCGGGGTCTGCGATTCAGGCGGTAGGGGCACTTGCGATTGCCGCAAACGGTGACCTTCTAGTCCTCGGCGGTTATACAGCTCCGCCGGACTTCGACGGAGACGGCATTGCCGACCTCGAATTCCGGAGCATGGCCGATCGTATGTGGAAGTATGATGTAGACGCGAATATTTTCCTGATGCGGGTCAACCCGGACGGTGAGCAAGTCTGGTCCCAACGTTATACGGCACAAGCCCGACATGTCGCCGCAAATGGCAGCCATATCCTTTTAAGCGGCGCTTACTCCGGCGTCCTGGATGTCGATGACGATGGAATTCCGGAGCGAGAATCCGACGACGACGATCAGCGCGAAGGCTTCAGCATGATTCTCGATGAGCAAGGTGAGGTGCAGCAGGTTCTGACCGTAGTCGGCGATCATCAAGACATTGTAAACGCCGCCGGTTTCTCGCCCGACGGCAGCACGCTTTATATGACCGGTTTCACGTCGCTGGGAGCCGATTTCGATGGTGACGGCAAGATCGAATCTGCGTCCGTTTGCCACAAAGCAGGAGAACTCTACCTCGCCGTGTTTGCGTTGGAAGAGCCGGATTGATCTGGCTGCGGCTCTTCGCCTTTGCCTGCTTCGACCCTGCGTTGCTGCTGCAGACGGATGCGTATTGGTAGTGTCGGAACAGCGCAAATCACGCCCCCGCTACCAGGAAACCAAGCCGGTCCCCGAGGTGGGGCCGGCTTTCTTCTTGCCCTTGTTCACCCAATCAATGTCCGCCTCTAGGCCTTGCCCCGGTTTGGTGGACACTTTCAATGTCCGCGTAATGCGGCTGGAGATGTTCCATGACGAAGAAGCAGTATTGCCGTTATAGCCCCTAGTTCAAGATCCAAGCATTGAAACGGGCGAGTGAAGGTCAGTCATTATCAGACTATTTCCTGTGTTTCCCGCCGATCGCGATCGCTGTCCCGCCGCCAGAAGCGCCAAGACTATAGTCGTATTCTTCTGGATCTCGAGAGCTAATGCCGTTGCCAAAGTTTGTGACCGTGACGCCGTTGGGCACGAGTTTCCTGAAGTCGATTCTTTGACCATTAAATTTGATCGGCCTACTCTTGATTAACCTGCTTGAGAATACGTTGAAAGCGGTGGTCGATGCGCCCGTACTAAAGAGCGCGGACTCCTTGAACACGGCAATTTTGACGCCTCTTGCGAAGGAGTCTGGTTTATTCCAGTCACGGCCGTCGGGGTAGCGATTGAAATAGACTGTGAACTCGGCGCCCGGAGGGTAAATTAGCGGGATCAACGCTGTATCCGGGACGGGCAGGAATAGCGGACCACCCGGGAAAGGCTTGTTAAGGTAGACGGTAAAATAGGCCGTGTCTTTCGAAAAAGGCAGGTGACGCTCATCGACCGGATCGGCGAAAAGGTTGCCGTCAAGATCACCGTCGACGCCCTCGATGAACGCAATATAGCCCATAAATTCGGATTGCCCGAACGGGTCCGACAGCTCGAACACGAAATCAAAAGCTACGGCGCCCGCCGGCACGCGTTTCACAACCTTCTCACCGGCCAATGCAGGCACGCTGAAAGCCGCCAACATGAACACTAAGAGTGAAAACTTGAATTTCGACATTTCTCCCTCCTTTGGTATCCTGATTGCCACAATCGGGTTTCCTACCCGTCCAACTTAGTTCCGGCGACAGTCAAGGTCGTCAAATTTCTGTTAAATTTTGGTCAAAGCAGACCAAAAGAATTTCGACCGTGGTGATCGAAGCCTGGTCTATCGTGGCTACTGACAACCTATAAAAATGATCTATCGGTTTGGCGATACATCCATTGATACGCTTCGCGCCGAGATTCGCCGAGCAGGAAATAGTGTTCCCCTGCGTCGCAAATCTTTCGATGTACTCGTTTATCTTCTTCAGAGACCATGTCGTGTTGTAACAAAGGCCGAGCTTCTGGACGCAGTATGGGGCGACAGGATCGTAACGGAAGGGTCGCTCAAGAGCTGTCTTACGGAGGTCCGGGCGGCAATTGGCGATCACGAACGCAAGCTCATCCTCACGGTTCCGCGCCGCGGCTATATGCTCGAAGCGTCTTTTGAAAGAGAAGCGCCTGCAGCTTACACAAGAACGTCGATCCTCGTGGCACCAATAAGGGATCAGAGCCTTGACGGCGACAGTACCTACATCGCGGACGGTCTGACAGAAGAGATCATTATCGAACTCTCGAAGATTCAATCCTTCCGGGTGATCTCTCACGCTTCCGCCATGCGACTAAAGGGCATGGGTGAGCCTCTACAGGACACCGCGCGTGAACTCGGCGTTGATTTCATTCTTGATGGGTCAATTCGCAGAAACGGCGACAAGCTTCGTGTCGCCCTCCAACTGAGCCAACTTGATTCCGACGATGCTCAGTGGAGCGAACGCTTCGATGCCACCCTGGCTGACCTCTTCGACATGCACGACGAAATCGCGCGGGCCGTCGCAAAAGAACTGGCTCAGTACATCCCTCCGCGCGAGCTGGCAAACAAGGAAAAGCTCGAGGAGCCCCGGGCTGTTGAATCTTACCTTCGGGCCCGATATCAAATGTGGAGGTTCTCCCAGGCCGGTCTTCAGCAAGCCGAACGGCATCTAAAAAACGGCCTGGACCTCGTAGGGCCGAACAGCCGTCTCCTGGCCACTCTCGGACATGTCTATGCGAGGTATAGTGAGATCGGCCTTGACACGAACGGAGCGCTATTGGTAAAGGCGGCTGAGTGTGCGAAAAGTATCTTTGAACTGGACGCGAACTCGTCTCGTGGGCACGCGCTTCTCGGTATAGTTAAGTTCCACTCTGGCGCGCTTCGCGCGGCACGAGAACCACTCGAGCGCTCACTCGGCGCTAACCCTGGTGATCCTGACACGCTGAGTATGTTGGGATACCTGTATGCCTTGATCGGCAGAAACAAACAGGCCTTACATCTTTTTGCCGAGGCGCTGGCAATTGACCCTCTCACGCCTATCAACCATTGCATGCCGGGTTTCGTCGCTCTTATGGAAGGGCGTAATTTGGACGCATTGCCGCCCTACCGCCACTTCTTCGAGATGGATCCATACAACGCCTTTGCCGCTTGGTCTCTAGGCTATGTCCTGCTTCGGAATGGCAGAGTTGATGAGGCGTCAGAAGTTATTGGCGAACTCAGAGTCAATCACCCAGGTTCGACAATGGCGCAATTGGCAGATGCAATTCTCAGCGGGGTTTGCGGCGAACAGGAAGCGACTCGCGACGCGATAACCAGCGAACTGCGTGCGGCAGCCAAGAACAGCGAATTGCTGTCCCGAGAAATCACACATAGCCTGGCCCTAGCGGGTGAAACTGATGAGGCGCTCGATTGGTTCGAAAACACCGTCCGAATCGGAAATATCAACTATCCATTCTGGGCTCAGCACAACGAGTGGGTGGACTCCATTCGTAGTAGTAGTCGCTTTGATGCGATCATTCGCGACGTCGAGCGAGAGTGGTTGTCAGTGACTTCCATCGGTTGATTCAGAATTTGATGGGCGACCGCTTCACGCCCTGAGCTGGTCCGTCAAGTTTTTCTAAGCCGCTTCGGCAAGTTGTTTGAGCAGCGGTGATCCTCGACGACGCAACGTTTCCAGGTACTTCGATTCATCATAAGGTGTG
>JAHEIO010000157.1 GCA_024639325.1 Gammaproteobacteria bacterium | reverse complement strand
CAATGCGTGTCCTGTCATCCCGCCTTCCCTATAGAGCAATAAGGTCGGCTACTTCAACCACGTTCGATTTCGGGGCTGTCTTCCCGTTCACTTTCGTTTCGGCCTACAGTCTCCCTGTCTACATTTCGCAGTGCTCGTTACCTCACACCACGCAAGACTCGGTACCCGGCTGCTGGCTAGGCTTTGCCAGGACAGCCATCTCAGGCTGCTGGATTCCATGCGCTTGCAAGAACTCCCGCCGCACGTAATCCGGCAAAACCCTGCCCTCGGCAGCCCACTGCGCCTCGAAAGCGGGATAAACAGGGGCTCCGGTTTTTTAGGCCGGTTTCAGCGATTCTCCGTCAGTTCCGCCAGGTCCCGCGCCGCGTCGCGCAGCAGCGGCAGCAACTTGTCCTTGTCGAAAGCGGTCAGCCGCGACACCGGCGCCTGCACCGACAGCGAGCTGTAGAAACGGCCCTGGCGGTCCTTGATCGGCACCGCGATGGCGATGACGTCGTCGTAGAGCTCCTGGTCGTCGATCGAGACTTCGTCGCGGTGAATTTCTTCGAGCTGGGCCAGCAAGCGGGCTGGATCGGTCATCGTGTTCTTGGCGCGGGGGATTAAGTCGAGCCGTCCGATGATCGCCTTGCGCCGCGCCGCCGGCAGCGCGCTGAGATAAAGCTTGCCACTGGCCGTGCAATACAGCGGCACGCGCATGCCGATCGGAAACTGCAGGCGCAGCGGGGCCTTGGTCTCAACGCGGTCCGAGTAGGCCATGTAGAGGCCGTCCGGGTAGGCGATGTTGCAGGTTTCACCAACCGCTTCCGCCAGCCGGGTCAGGATCGCGTGGCGGGTGGCGCTGAAGCGGGCATTGGCAAGCACACCGACGGCCACGTCACGCAGGCGGTTGCCGGGTACATAGCTCTTGCCGTTGATCTGTTTCAGCAGGTAGCCGCGGGCCTCGAGTTCGGCACAGAGGCGATGCGCGGTGGCCTTCGGCAGTTTGAGTTCGTCGTTGATCGCGCTTGCGCTGAGCGGTTTGGGTGACGACGCGACCGCGTCAAGGATATCCAGCACCCGGCCGATCGTGGAGCCGCGTTCGCGTTTCATGCGTGCCGGCCTTGCCGCCGGGTTAGCTGTGTCAAACTGTTCCCCTGTGGAGTGGTGTCTCCCCGTTATGATGCATCATGATTTACCCACCAGACATTACTTTGGGTAGCCAAAGCACCAGTTGCGGGAAGATAAACAGCAGGATGAGACCGAAGAGTTGAATCATCATGAACTGCATCATGCCGAGATAGATGTCCTTGAGATCCCAATCCGGCACAACCCCCTTCAGAAAGTAGGCTGACAAGGCCACAGGCGGGGATAGCCATGCTGTCTGCAGGTTCACCGCGACAAGTATGCCAAACCAGACCATCAGGTCGTAGCGAACCAGTCCGTGGATGTCCAACGCCTCGACCGTCGGAAGCAAAATTGGTACAACGATCAGAACAATAGGCACCCACTCCAGTGGCCATCCCAGAAGGAAGATCAGTGCCATAACCAGGATTAAAATGAGGTAAGGCGACATGTCGAGGCCAAGTAGCATCTCCGTCATCATCTTTGGCGTGCCCAGGGCACTGAACTCAGCGCCAAAGAAGTTCGATGCGGCAACCAGGAACATGATCAAAACCGTGATCTCCAGGGCTTTAACCAGGCTGTCAAAGAAACTGGGAAAGGTGAACTTGCCGTAACCAAGAGATAACAAGATGGCACCAAAGGCGCCCATCGCCGCGGCTTCAGCGGGTGTTGCGAAACCAAGGAGAATCGACCCCAAAGCAAAAGAAATCAGGATCGTGGGCGGCATGAGTCCCTTAAAGAACTCATCCCAGAGCTCCGAAAAACGGAACTCACTTTCAGCCGCAGCGCTATAAATCGGCCGTCCCAGATACGCCAGAAGCACGGTGAATGCAGCAAAGGTGATCGACCAGATCGGCAGGCCACCATCCTCGCCCATATTCGCAGCGATCATATAGAGGTGGAAGATCACCGCGATCGGAACCACGATCCTGAGTACATTCAAACGACGGTATGCGGCATAGGCTACGGCGCAGGTAATGGCAAAAACGATCAAGCCGCCAAATGGAATCACGCCGCCAAAGGCACCGCCCATGGCAAGGCCAAAGACTCGACAAACGGTCAAAACGCCCAGGCAGATCAGCGCCACCTCAGCACCATAAAAAGCGGAGGTTTGAGGTTGATCCTCTTCTGACAAAATTGGCCCGAGGTCCGGATTCAGCCAGCAGCGTCCGAGCGTGTAGAGCAGGTAAAGGGTAGCCAGCAGGGCGCCGGGAATAAAGGCTCCACGGAAGAGGTCAAGGGTTGAAACTTCCAGAACAGGCCCCATGACGATCAGCATAATCGAGGGCGGGATCAGAATGCCCAGTGTGCCGCCTGCGGTGATGGTTCCGGCCGCCAGCTGAACATTATAGCCGGAACGGCTCATGGTCGCGCCAGCCATGATCCCGAGCAGGGTCACAGACGCGCCCACGATGCCAGTGGCTGCTGCAAATATCGTGGATACGATCAGTACGGCGATAAACAGCGCACCACGGACGCGCGACATGATCATCTGGATCGACGCAAACAGCCGGTCCATCAAGCCCGCCGCTTCCATTACGATCCCCATCAGGACAAAGAGCGGCACCGCCATGAGCTGATCGTTCAACATGGTGGAGTTTGTGTTCAGCGTCAACAACAGCGTGGTCAGCTTGAAGTTGGCGCCCCAAATACCGAAGACAAAGGCAAGGAAAATCAACGTGAACGCAATTGGAAAACCGATAAAGATCACGAAGAGCATGGCCATCAGCATGATCAATCCGATAGTAGCCTTGTCCATGCTCGGGCGGGCAGACATGATGTCGGAAAACCATTCGCCACCGGGGACCAGGTCCGGTTGGAACACAGCCAGATTGAGCCATATCAGACCGATTACATAGACAGGCAAGGCGCGTACGAACCAACGCTCTCGCTCTTTACCCATCTTGTGAAATGCGCGGAAAATCTCAGGGATGCCTTGCAGCATCAAGAGAAAGCCACCGATTGGCATCGCCAGGCGCGCGGGCCACAATAGTGGTCCCCAGGCACTGTCGACCTGCATGGTTTCACCTCTTGAAAAGGCGAGCCACCAGAACTCTGAGGCGATAACGGTAAAGAAGATCATCGAAGGCATAAAGAACAAGAGGTACAGTGTTGCGTCCACTGTTGCTTGTGTCCTTGCCGACCAGTTTCGGTAGAGGAAGTCGGCGCGGATATGAACCCCGCGCATCAGACCATAGCCCGCGGCAGCCATGAAGAGCACCCCGGCTATCATACGACTGGTGTCATACACCCAGAGCGTGGGGCCAAGTCCAAGGGCTCGGGCGAGACCTTCGAACCCTGCATCTTGCAAGATCGCAAAGGAATTTCGTGAAATGACTTCGAGCACCACTACGGCAATGAGCGGCACCATGAGCAGGGCAATAATCTGGCCCGCCCGGTAATTAATGACGTCAATAGCTGCGGTTATCGGGCGTTGCCAGGCGGTCATATCCTCTGGCGTTTCACCCGGTGCCTCGGCACGACGCTCCGCTATCAGTTCGTCCGCAATCTCGAGATCTTCCGGATTTACCTCTTCTTCAGCCATGCCCATTCTCCCCGATTTTGTTTGTGCCCATTTTGGGCTCTTATTATTTAGATAGGACCAAGGCCCTTACAGAAATTTCGTTGCGAGGCCTCGATGGGCCTCGCAACGAAGTCTTTTTTTACTTCAGTGTATCTGCGTGTGCGCGACCCAAATTTGCGTTTGAGGTCTGTGCACCCGCCCAGAATGGTACTACGGTGTCGGCGAAATCCTTTTGCGACTGCCACACTTCTGCGAAAAACTCGTTTTCTGCCGCAGCGGCTTCGAGCTCCTTTTTAGCGGCCGCCATGTACTCAGTGAAGTAATCCGCTGGAGTATCTTCAAGGATAACACCGTGATTATCCGTCAGATCTTTCAGCGCCTTACCGTTCTCATAGATTCGGTAGGACATGGATTTTGACAGAGACGCGTTTGCCGCCACTTCCAGTGCTTTCTGCTCAAGCGCGCTCAGCGAGTTGTAGAAATCGCCATTCACATACATGTCCGCGTTCACGGTCACCTGGTGCAGACCCTGGAGGTAGTAGTGCTTAAGCACTTTCTGGAAACCAAAGACCGAGTCAGGCTTGGGGCAACACCACTCGGCTGCGTCGATGGTGCCTTTCTCAAGCGCTGGCAGGATGTCGCCGCCGCCCATAGCAACCGCTGGAACACCGATTTCAGCGTATGCGGCACCAACCATGCCCGGAGGTGCACGGAAGCGCAATTTACGGAAGTCATCCATTGATTTGATAGGCTTTGGGAACCAGCCAAGTGCCTCAGGGCCTACTGGTTGCAGCATGAAACCTTTGACGTTCACGCCCATTTCATCCCACAGGCGGTCATACAGCTCCTTGCCGCCGCCGTACTGGAACCAGCTCAGGAACGCCATGTTATCGAGACCTACACCGGCACCCGCAACAGGCGCGCCGAACAGGTTAGCCGCAACGTGCTTGCCACCCCAATAGTGTGTCCAGGCAAAGCCACCTTCAACGAGCCCCGCGTCGACAGCATCAATGATGTCTCGTGGTCCGACAACAGCGCCTGCCGGCAGTACTTCGACGGTGAGCGACCCATCGGTCAGTGCTGCGACGTCTTTACCGAACTCCTTCAACATAACGACTTCGTCAGCTGAGGTCGGTAGCACCGATTGGATACGCAAGACCTTGTCAGCCGCTATGGCAGAAGATGCCATGAGGGCCAAGGCTGCTGCACAGGCAGCTACATATTTTAGTATTAACATATCTACTCCTCTGGTTAAGAATGGTTAAGAAAGCCTTCACCATGTTATGCGTCGCAAGGCTGAAGGCAGCGCCCCGGAGCTTGTTGGGCCGGCGGTCCGACCCGAGTTTAATGCCGAAAAGCGACAAAACTTAGTTTAAATGAGACTCCCAGTCTCGATATTACAGCTTTTTGCGGTTGAGTAACAGAGCTAAATACCCATAAATTTCGTCTCGGTATCCCAAAAACCGAACTTGATGGAGCTATTCAGAGTAAAACCACCTAACAGATTCGCCAACGGGCGTTAAACGAGAATATTTGTTCCATTTTAGCAGCACTTATCGTATCGTCGCATCGAAACATTTGACGATAAGGGGCTCGTGGATCAATTCGACTATATCGTTGTTGGCGCCGGATCGGCTGGCTGCGTGCTCGCCAATCGGCTGTCGGCGAATCCGGCGCACAAGGTGCTGTTAGTCGAGGCCGGGGGCAGGGATTTAAACCCCTGGCTGCACATACCGGTCGGCTATTTCAAAACCATGCATAATCCCGGTTTCGACTGGTGTCACCTGACAGAACCGGACCCGGGTATCGCCGTACGTCGAGTGCAGTGGCCCCGGGGTAAAGTGCTCGGTGGGTCGGGTGCGCTCAACGGTTTGCTCTACGTGCGCGGTCATCCGGAGGATTACAATCGCTGGGCCGAGCTGGGTAATCCAGGCTGGAGTTTTCGAGAGGTACTACCGTACTTCAAGAAATCGGAAGACAATGATCGTGGCGCCGACGAGTTTCACGGTGTGGGTGGGTTGCAAAAGGTCTCGGACCTGCGTCTGCGACGACCGATTGCCGAACATTTTATCCAGGCCGCGACCGAAATCGGTATTCCTTTCAACGAGGATTACAGATGATGCCCAATTATCTCTCCGACGAGCGCGACTGCGAGGTCGCCGTCGGCGGTATTAAAGTCGCCCGACGTATCTGCGAAGCACCGTCTCTGCGAAATTGTGTCATCGATGAGTATGTG
>JAHEIO010000011.1 GCA_024639325.1 Gammaproteobacteria bacterium | reverse complement strand
CTCGAACTGGAGAAACATGGCCTGACGCTCAAGAATTCCACGGTGCCGACGGTTTGTCTTTCCGAAACCGGCGAACACCTGATAATGAAGGGAGCCTACGGCGATGCTGCAGATGGATTGAACACGGCAAATGCAGCGGCCTGGCAGGAATTACGCCGCAGACTCCTGTTTCAGTCGTCCCTGCTGCGGCGTTTCATCAACACGACACCGATTCGACCGGGTGCGTCGGCCCCGGGCCAGAAATTCAAGGCGGCGAGGACCGCGCTTCAGCTAAAGCTCTCCGGCAAAGAGGAAATGCGCCAGTTTCTTCGCATGATGCTGATGTGTGTGGCCGATGTCGCCGACGAGGATCTCAGTGACGACAGGCTGAAGGGCTTGTTGTCGTTCGACGCCACGCTTGGCGTTCATCTCGGACCGCGCTCGCCGACATCTCTGCTGGGACTGTATTATCGTCTGGCCGGCGAAGCAGCCGGTGAACGCGGTGCGCAGATTGTACCCAAGGGCGGCATGGGCTCGGCGATGAAGGCGTTTCATGTTGCCGTAGAGCGCGCCGGCGCAACGTTCCGAACCGGCTGTGCAGTACGAAAAATTCTTGTCGAACGCGGGCGGGCTGCCGGCATCGTTACGGCAGCGGGTGAGGAAATCCGCGCCGGATGCGTGGTCTCCGCGATCAGTCCGGTTACCACCTTCATGCAGCTGGTGGGCCCCCACGAACTTGATACCGGATTCGTCCGAGACATCCGGTCGATCCGCACCCGGGGCAACGTCTCCAAGCTCAATCTCGCGCTGGACCACCCGCCCGAATTCGACGGACTGCAGCCGGACATGCAAACGGCCAGGATAGTACGCGCGCCCTCGATCGATCGGGTAGAGCAGGGCTTCAACCCATCCAAATATGGCGAAATGGCGGATGAACCCTGCTTCGAGATGGTTGTCCCGAGCGCATCGGATTCGACCATGGCACCTGCGGGTGCAGCCACCGTTTCCATCTCGATTCAGAATACCCCGTATGACCTGAAGCAGGGATGGAATGCGTCAACCAGACAACGCCTGCGGGAGACCATCATACGACAACTGGAACGCCTGGCCCCGGGCATCGGTAAATCCATCGTTGCTTCCGAATTGCTGGTGCCTGTCGACATCGAGGCCGCTTGCCTCGCACCCGGCGGTCATTGGCATCACGGCGAACTTCAAATCGACAGGATGTATGCTTTGCGCCCGGTGTTCGGTGCGGCGGACTACCGAAGTCCCATAGACAACCTGTATATCTGCGGCGCAGGAACTCATCCGGGCGGTGGTATTTGCGGCGCTTCCGGCCTCAATGCCGCGCGGGAAGTGATCGCGGACAATACGGGAAACTGACCATGGCCAACCGCTCCACCTCGGGTATTCCGAACACCCAAGTCGACCGGGATCAGCGCTTTGCTCTGCAGCAACATTTCCTTATCCCACAGCGGCGGACACCGTTTCACGAGCGGATTGCAGCGTTAATGAGCGGCGGCCACTGGTATGACTGGGCAGGCTATGACGCGCCATCGTTCATCGCCGACGAGGAACTGGAGTACTTTGCCATCCGTTCCACGGCAGCGCTGTTTGACATCACGCCCATGATCAAATATCGCATCGAGGGCCCGGATGCGGAAAGCTACCTCAACCGCCTGACACTGAGAGACGTGTCCCGACAGAAACCGGGGAAGGTGCGTTACACGGCCTGGTGCGATGATGAGGGGTATGTGCTGGACGATGGGACCCTGTTCAGATTCAGCGAGACACGCTTCCGCCTGTGCTGCCAGGAACGACACCTTCCCTGGCTGATAGACAGCAGCATCGGTTACGATATTACTATCGAAGAAGAGACGGACACCGTGGCGGGCCTGGCCCTGCAGGGACCGACGTCGGCGGCAATCCTGATCGATGCCGGGTTTGCCGGCGCTGCAGGCCTGAAGCCGTTCGATATCGCTGAATTCGACCACCAGTACGGAACCGTGACCCTGTCACGCACCGGCTTTACCGGCGACCTTGGTTACGAGCTGTGGGTTGAGAACGACCTTGCCGTCTCACTCTGGGACAGGCTCTGGTCTGCGGGCCGGATGCGGGGCGTCCAGGCGGTCGGGTACAGCGCCTTGGACCGTACCCGCATCGAAGCCGGCTTCATCGTCGCCAACGGCGATTTCGTCACCAGCGACGCAGCGTTGCGCCCGGATCGTGCTCGCCGGCCCGACGAAATCGGGCTGGACTGGATGGTCGATCTCAACAAGGATCACTTCAACGGTAAGAGAGCGATCGTCAAGGCCAGGCGGAATAACGAGGATCGATTTGTGCTTGTCGGTCTGGACATCGAAGGTAACGAACCGGCCGAACACGCGATCGTCTACCACGCCAAAACACGCGAGGTTGGCCTCGTCAGCGCGGCTATCTGGTCCCCCACCGCGAAGCGCAATATCGCCATTGCCAGCCTGGAACGACCCTATGGTATTGAGCATAAGGATAATCTATGGGTCGAAATCTACGCTTTCCGCGAATTGCAATATCACAAACTCATGAAACGGGTGCGCGTCGTCGAACGACCATTTGTCCGTCTGTCGAGAAGAACGAAATGCCCTCCGGGAGAATTCTGACTACAGTGGCTTCGTTTCAGAATCTTCACCGCCCACCTTTTAACGCTTCGCATCAGCGGCAAACCGCGAGCGGAAGCATGTGGTTAGTCCGACTGCATGAGCTTGTGTGTGCCTTTTGGCACATAGTAGGGGAATTCCAATCCATGATTATGCTTCTGGTGGATACGATAAATCTTACTAATGTCGTCAACCATAGCTTCGTTCTCCCAAGATACTGCACCGGATTGCAGTGCTTCTGCCATGGTGGAGAGAAAGGTAGTGATATTTGTGTATGTGATTTTAGCTTCGTCCTCCAGAAAGAAATGGGCAACCGGTCCAGACGTTCTGCTCATGGGACCGCAATAGGCTGCGTACCATTCTCCTTCAAAGGTGAACACTGGAATATAATTTGGGTCCCAGCGCACTAGAGGATTTAAAAGCAACCACTTGTATTCGGATTGTGACGCTTCCATCGACAAAAAGTCATGGTACCACACGAACGGAACAGAACTTTTTTCACCGTTGCGCCACGACCACAAAGCTTTTAATTCATCGGTGGGCTTACACTCGTTTTCTGAGAACGCTGCCTCGATCGACGGCACCGAGATACCTTTGAGAAGTGAGTCTGTGAGTCCAGTCTTATGCTCACTATGCCACGCATTAATATCGTCTAGACTGCGTTTCAGTCGCTCCGAATCATAGGCATCTTCGGCTGCTCGAAATTGGATGGGGCTGGTCGGGAATTCTCCTTTACAGCTAGCAAGAAGCGCGAGCGCGAGAATCGCAGTCACAATTGCCCACTTCATGATTGTATGGTACCTAACGTTTGGGCTCAGCCGCGCTCCACAGCATTTGCGCGACGCACCGCTGATAAGGGGCGTAAATTGAACATGAGAGACCAGACATGCTGATCAGATGATAGCACCGGTTTCCGATCCTGGTCGGTTTCTATCGATCGTGCCGCACTGATACCTGGCTCTGCCTGGCAACACCTATGGCGGTGTAGCGCCACTCAACGGATAATCGTCGATGCGGTGCGGATTTCAGAACCGATTCAGAAGTTTGAGGCAGGCGACAGGAAAGGTGGGTTTCGTGTCTTGTGGTGGAAGATCAATTGTCGGTGATTTGCTGCACTAAACGCAGGAAAATCTTTTCATGCTAAGGTTGCCAAGATCGTAATGAGTTACTTAGTGAACCGACGGGCAACAGGTCCGGTAGTTTTCTCGACCGCAGGTAGTGGGCGAGATCATTATCCCCGTTGGTTTTTTTCTACCATTTGGAGAGAAGATGACAAGAACGGTTTATGTTAACGGCGTCTTCGTTGACGAGAGCGAAGCCAGGGTTTCCATATTCGATCGTGGTTTCCTGTTTGCCGACGGTATTTACGAGGTGGTGGCGGTTATGGACGGCAAATTGATCGACTTCGACGGCCATATGAGCCGGCTTCGCCGCTCACTGCGTGCGATAGGCATTCCAGAGTCCATGACCGAGGATGAACTTCTCGCAGTAATTCGCCAACTCGTAGGCGTAAACAAGCTCGATGAGGGGCTTGTTTACATGGAAATCACGCGCGGCGTGGCGGATCGTGATTTCGTATACGCCCGCGACCTCGAGCCATCGGTGGTCATGTTCAGCCAGGTCAAATCACTGGTCGAAAACCAGGCCACCCGGGAAGGCGTAAGACTGAAGAGCGTGGAAGACCTGCGCTGGGCCAGACGGGATATTAAATCGGTCGGCCTGCTGGCCCAGGTGCTTGCCAAACAGACTGCGAGAGACGCCGGCGCCTACGAGGCTCTGATGATCAAGGACGGCCACGTTACCGAGGGCGGGTCTTCGAGTGCTTACATCATCAAGGACGGTGTCGTTATCACACACCCTTTGACCAACGACATCCTGCCGGGGATCACAAGAGCCAGCCTGCTGAAACTGGTGAAAGCCAATGAGATATCTCTTGACGAGCGGACGTTTACCCTGGAAGAGGCGTACGCAGCGGATGAGGCGTTTATCACCGCCGCATCGACGTATGTCTGTCCGGTGGTTGCGATCGACGATCGGCCGATAGGAGACGGCATGGTCGGGCCGGTCGTGCGCAAACTTCAACAGGTTTATATAGACCATGCCAGAGATACGGCAGTATGAGCGCCCACTGCGGGCTTTCTAAACCCGGGTTATGACCTGAATGGAGCCGGCTTGGATCAATTTTTGGGACCACGGCCCGAAACTATTTGGGAAATAAGGAACGATTCGCTAGTATTCACCGCAAACCAGCGAATCTATCGGCCCGGATCCGCGTTTTCGGGCCGTGAACCGAGGACAACGCCATGAACTACCGTCTCGATAAGGTGTACAGCAGTGATATCGTAACCAGCGACAAGGCCCACGTTTGGCACCACCTGAGTCAGCACAAACCCTACGAAAGTTCCGATCCCATGGTCATGGTGGAGGGGAAGGGTCTGCGCGTAACGGACATCAACGGCAGGGAATACCTGGATGCCGTGTCCGGCGGCGTATGGACGGTTAATGTGGGTTACGGAAGAGAAACCATCGCGCGGGCGGTGCACGACCAGCTACTGAAGATGTGCTACTTCGCCGGATCGCACGGCAGCATCCCCGGTGCGCGGTTTGCCGAGAAGCTGATCGAGAAAATGCCTGGAATGAGCCGCGTCTACTATTCCAATTCCGGATCCGAGGCCAACGAAAAGGGCTACAAGATGGTCAGGCAGCTCGCCCACACGAAACACAACGGCCAAAAATACAAGATCATCTATCGGGACCGCGATTATCACGGCACCACCATCACGGCGCTCAGCTCGTGCGGCCAGGAAGAGAGAAAGGAACAGTACGGCCCGTTTACCCCGGGCTTCGTCGAAATGCCGCACTGCTCGATCTACCGCTCGCCCTATGACGACAACACCAATTTCGGCGAGCAGGCCGCACGGGAACTGGAGAAAGTCATTCTGCAAGAAGACCCGGACACCGTGGGCAGCCTGATACTCGAGCCCATCACGGCGGGCGGGGGCGTCATTCCCGCGCCGGAAGGCTATTTCGAAACCATCCAAGAGATCTGCAAGAAGTATGGTTTGCTGCTGCACATGGATGAAGTCGTATGCGGCATGGGCCGGACCGGTAAATGGTTCGGATACCAGCACTACGGCGTCAAGCCGGATATCGTCACCATGGCAAAGGGCGTCGCCAGCGGTTATGCCGCCATTTCGGTGACCGTCACCACCGAAGAGCTGTTCGATGGTTTCAAGTCCGATCCGTCCGATCCGATGAGCTACTTCCGGGACATCAGCACGTTCGGCGGTTGTGCCGCCGGTCCGGCCGCGGCGCTGGAAAACATGCGCATCATCGAAGAGGAGAATCTGCTCGACAACGTCAACACTATGGGCGATTACCTCGTTGACCGGCTGCGGGAGCTTCAGGACAGGCATGCGCTAATCGGCGACGTCCGGGGCAAGGGACTGTTCGTGGGTGCGGAGCTGGTAAAGGACCGTCAGACCAAGGAGCCGGTGGAAGAGGGCGTGGTGATGAAAATCGCGGCGGAATGTTTGAAGCAGGGCGTGATCATCGGACGCACCAATCGCAGTTTTCACAAACTAAACAACACCATCTGTCTGAGCCCGGCCCTGATCTGCACCAAAGACGATATCGATGAGATCGTTAACGCGATTGACAATGCGATGACGAATATCGGCTGACCCGAATTCGATGTCCGCCGACACGCATTCGTGCGGCGGGCACTTTCCTGATCAAGACGGACCGTGCGCCACGGCGGCCACGTGGCGGGGGAAATCGGCTGTGGCCATGAGTGCCTTGCAGCGTGCGAAGCGGCCGGTGGAATAGGCCCAGAAGTCCTCGGCTGGATTGCTGTTGGCGTGCTGGATCAAACCCCACAGGGTCCACAGCAGGTCGCACATGGCCTTGTAGATGACGATGCGGCCGCGCTCGTCGGGCCGGGGGTCGCCGCCGAAGTAGGCCCGGATCATTTCTTCATCCTGAACTGAATCCATCCCGGCCTCGACCGACAGGTCGCCCAGGTCCCACATCGGATCGTTCATACCGGAGTACTCCCAATCCACGATCCACATGCGATCTCCGGTGTCGAGAAAGTTTTCGCACAAGGGGTCGCAATGACAGGCGGATCCGGGCAGAGGGTGTGCATTCAACGCTCGCCTGACGATTTCTGACTCCTCGAGAACGTCGTGGTAACCGTCGGGCAGATCAACGGTCTTGCCTGACAATATGCCAAGATAGTCGTCGATCATGGCAAACAGCTCGAACCGGAAAATGAACGTCGCATCGGATGCGTGGAGTTTCCGGAATGCCTTCCCGGCACGGCCCGGTGCACCCGTCCGGGTCTTGAACGTATCCGGTGTCATGGTCTCGGTGCCTTCGATAAACCGGGTCACCATGATCCCACTGTCGGGATCGGCGTACAGTACTTCCGGGCTTACGCCGGCGCGCGCGGCCTCGCGCGCGGCCTGGGCCTCGTTGGCACGGTCGATGTATTCCTCAGTACCCGCGCCGGGCAGCCGCAAACACCAAGCGTCGTCGCCGAAGCCGATACGGAATACAAGATTGGTCAGACCGCCGAGCCGCTCGATGTCCACCGATCCGGCATCGATGCCGCCGAACACGGGTATGTGTTTCAGCGTATCGCGTGCCTTGCTTATCGTTTCATGGTTCATCACGAGTTTTCTCCATTGCTACGCTTTCAGTCGCTGCATGCGCGGGTCATACGGACTGCGAGCCCCCCGAATCGCGCTATAGGAGCGTCCGAATGCCTCGATCTCGAATGCAGATATGTCATCCAGCTCCCGGGGCAGGTATCCCAGGGCAATCGTGCGCTCCAGACGGTGACCGTATCCCGCGCTGGTGACGTAACCGAGGACGCCGCTATCCCGCGATATGGGTTCACCGCCATGAAGTGGTACGAAGCCGTCCATCGACAGCGTCGCCATTCGGCGTTCGACCCCTTTTTTGCTGATTCGCCGGAGCGCTTCGCCGCCGATGAATTCACCTTTGTCGAGCGCAACGCAGAAACCGAGTCCCGCCTCGAACGGCGTGACGTCGGGACCGATATCGCTCGACCAGTACAGGTATCCTTTTTCCAGGCGGCAACTCTCGATAGCCCGGTAGCCGGCATTGACTATGCCGAACTCTTCACCGCCGGCCCAAATCTGTTCGTATACATGGGCGGCATATTCCTGCGGGACGTAGAGTTCGAATCCCAGCTCCCCAACGTAGCCAATGCGCACGGCGAGTGCGCGCGCCAGCCCGATGTCGAGCCACGACGCCCCGAGAAAGGGCAGGCAGGCGTTGTCGACGCCGGAGTCCGTCAGCTTACGTAGCACTTCCATTGAATGCGGGCCGCACAAATTTATCGTGGCCCAGGCACCGGTTACGTCACGCAGCACCGCCGAACCGTCGGACGGAAGATGGCGTTCTATCCAGCTGCGGTCACGGACCGCAAACCCGGCACCGGTTACCACGAGAAATTGTTGCGGACCCGTGTGAACAACGGTCAGGTCCGCTTCGATGCCGCCGTTTGGATTGCACAGCTGGGTGTAAACGGCCCGGCCCGGTTCGGCGGGGATTCGATTGGATGCAATCCGGTCGAGCGCGTGGTAAGCGCCCGGTCCGGTCACCGCTAACTTGGAGAACGATGACTGATCGATCACGGCGACCCGGTCACGAATCGCCCGGCACTCATCGCCGACCGCATCGAACCAGTTGGGTTTGCCTTCGAAGCTCGGCTGGTCGACCGCTTGGGTACCGCGCGGTGCAAACCAGTTCGGCCGCTCCCAGCCGAACTTGGAGCCGTACGAGGCGCCCGCGTGCTTCAATGGCTGATAAAGGGGTGATCGCCGGAGTCCCCGTCCCGCCGAAGCTTCTTCGCCGGGCCAGTGGATCTTGTAGTAAGCACCATAAGCCTCGACCGCGCGTTTTTCCAGAAACACGGGCTGGGCGTGAACCGCGCCAAAGCGGCGCACGTCGAACGCCCACAGGTCCATCCCGGGGTCGCCATGCAGAATCCAGTTTGCCATGGCTTCGCCGGCCCCACCGGACGCTGCGATGCCGGCGGTAAAGCCGCAGGCCACGAAGAAGTTATCGAGCTCCGGCGCCAGCCCCATTACGGGTTCGCCGTCCGCCGACACCGGGATGGGTCCGTTGATGACGGTCTGGATGCCGATCTCGTTGAGGACGGGCAGTCGCTCGCTGGCCGGTACGGCGAACAGCTCCAGGCGCTCCATGTTCGGTGCAAACAACTCGTTGCCGAAGTCGACCGGCGGTTTGCCACGCCAGCACCCGGGTGCGCCGTCTTCCCAACCGCCAATGGCAAATGAGCCGATATCCGGTTTGAGATAGAAGTTCTTGTCCGGATCACGAAGCGTCGTCAGTGAATCATCGAACTCGAGTTTTTTTTCGGTAACGAAATATTGATGCTCGACGACTCCGGCTGCCAGCCCGACGCCGGCCATTTCCCCCACCCGCTTGGCCCAGACACCGGCACAATTGACCACGACATCGCAGCCGACGGTGCCGGCATCGGTATCGACACTCGAGACCCGCCGACCGTCGATGTTTATGCCCGTAACCGTGACCCCTTCCTCGATCTTCACACCGCCGTTGCGTGCAACCCGGGCATAGGCCTGGGTCAGAGCGTAAGGGTCGATATAGCCGTCGCCGGCAATAAAAGCGGCGCCCTCGATCGAGTCGGTCGTGATGAACGGAAAAAGCCGCTTTGCTTCACCGGCGCTCAGGTCTTCGCATTCCACGCCAAAGCTCTTGGCCTGGGTCATCGAGCGGCGGATTTCACTCCAGCGCGCCGGACTCGATGCGAGGCGAAGCGAACCAACCCTTTTCCAGTCTATGGCCATCCCGGATTCGGCTTCCAGCCGATCGAACACGGCCACCGAGTTCTGCATCAGGCGAGTGAGGTTACGTTTGCCGCGGAGCTGCCCGACCAGCCCGGCCGCATGCCAGGTGCAGCCATGGGTGAGCTGGGATTTTTCGAGAAGAAGGACATCTTTCTCGCCCGAGCGTGCGAGGTGATAAGCGACGGACGTACCGATGACGCCGCCGCCGATGATCAAGATCCGTGCATGACGATCCGGGCTGGTACCCATGTTATTCTCTCCAAAAATCTGAACAGCATCGTTGCGCTCACTGAAGGATACACTAGAACCTATTTACCAGGAGACTCCATGAAAAAATACTCCACAGGAACCCGATGGGAAGAGCTGGCAAGTTACTGCCGCGCCCGGCAGGTCGGCCCGCACATCTATGTCGCCGGCACGACCAGCGTCGACGATGACGGAAACATTGTCGGCGTGGGGGATATGGCGGCCCAGTTCAATCAGTGCCTGGACCGAATAGAAAAGGCGTTGAATCACTTTGGCGCCGGCCTTCAACACGTTGTGCGCAGCCGGGTGTACCTGACTCGCATCAACCTGTTCGACGAGTATGCCCGGGAGCATGGAAGAAGATTCAAAGGCATAGAACCGGTCAATACCATGGTCGAGGTGTCGGCGCTGGTCCACCCCGATATGCTGGTCGAGGTGGAGGTCGACGCCTACCTGCCCGGTAAGCCATGAGGGCGTTGATCTTCCTCGCCCACGGCAGCCGCAGGGAAAAATCGAACCGGGAAGTCTTCGACCTGGTCGATAAGATCAGACCCCTGCTCGTCCCCGCGTTCGATGTCGTGGATGCCGCATTTCTCGAACTCGTCCCGCCGTTTCTGCCGGAGATGATGGAAAAAATGCTGGACCGGGACGCGCAATCGATAGTGATTTACCCGTTCTTCCTGAATTCAGGCAGGCACGTCGACAAGGACATCCCGGTCATCGTCGACGGTTTTAGGGAACGCTGCCCGGAGCGGGAAATCTTGGTCATGCGACATTTTGGCGGGTCCGACGGCGTCCTCGATATGATCGTAGACCAGTTGAAAAACAGCTGATCCCGATCGAGCCCCCACCTCAAGCCCTGAGTTCAACAGGAGGTCTGTACGAAATTCCGTGGTCGGCTGCGGTCCGACGGGCGCGCGGAGCGCGCAACCGGATTTCAGGGCGATGATCCCACGGGGTTACTGGAGCGAGGCACACGGCTATTTCATCGAATTCGAGTACGAGCGGCAGACGTGTCTCTCGAGCACTCACATGGAGTCGGGAGGTGGGGAGAAATTCGCGTTCGGGGAAGGTCTGGAACTATTGGCGCGAATGCTGGCGCGCTTCAGACAAGTGCAGTAGTCATTCTCCGGCTCGGAGACTCAAGTCCCGGAACGCCGTGGCGTCACGGTTGCGACAAGGCGTCGAGCACTTTTGACTGGAAGTGGTGCACGGCGTGCTCGTTCAGATGGGGTCTGTCCTGGTTGACTATGAAGCGGCCCTGCGAGTAGCCCTTGCTGTGGAGTCCCTTCTGCACGCTCTCACACAGTGGAATATCTTCCTCACGTACTACTTTCATGAAATCGATCACGGCCTGCTCTTCCGCAGTGGGAGGGTCATTCGGAAAGAACCACTCCACAACCTGAACCGTGTGTTCGGCGTTGACTGGAAGATGATAGAAAATGTTCAGGTTGCCGCCCGGAAACACTTCGAGGCAGACGTTCGGCCAGATCATCCAGCCGCCAAACTCGTTGGGCTTGCCGCTTTTTCCACCATCCACCGAATATCCCTGCTTGTCACCCTTGTCGCGGCTGCGGTGGCTGTGAAAATTGTCGCGGACCTCGATCCGGTAACTCGTCATGTCCAGCGCTTGTGCGCTGAGAGATTTGTGCTGGTTGGGGCAGTGATAGCATTCAGAGAAATTCTCCACCGAATTCTTCCAGTTCGCGGCAAGCGGATACTCCTTGCGGTAGACGCATTTCAGTTTTTCGGCATTCGGCGAAAACGAATGGATCTCATCCTCGAGGCCGGCATAGCTCCGTGACAGTGGCGTGGCATCGGGGTCCATGTTGATGAAGATAAATCCACACATCAATTCCAGGCGAACGGGTTTAAGGCCGAAATTCGTCGGATCGAAATCCGGCAGGTGCTCGCTCCCGTGCGCACGATGCAGTCGGCCGTCTAGCTTGTAGGACCATGTGTGGTAAGGACACACGATCCGGTTTTTCATCGTGCCGCCCCCTTCCGCAAGCCGGTGCGCACGGTGCTGGCAGACGTTGTAGAACGCCCTCAACCTTCCATCTTCTCCTTTCACCGCCAGGATGCTCTGGTCTCCCAGGTCGCGTACCATGAAATCCCCGCGCTCAGGCAGCATGGAAACGTGGCCCATGTATTGCCAGGTGCGGTAGAAGATCGCCGGGAACTCGCGTGCATAAATTTCCGGGTCATAGTAGTAGTTCCCGGGGAGTGTGCATGACTTTGCCGGGTCGCTGACGAAATTGGGTAATTTTGATATCACTTGAAAAGTGTCTCCCGATTCAGAGCTTACAAGAAAGCGGTACAGCCGCCCGGGTCCTATGCGCTGGCTGCGAGTCGGGATTATACTTTTTTCTTTTACCAGGGGAATGAGGGAACTAATGACCATGCATGAAAAGGTGGTAATCGTAACCGGGGGTAACTCCGGGATCGGACGGGGCATAGTCCATCGTTTCGCCGAGGAGCAGGCTTATGTGGCGTTTGTTGGGCGGGACGAGAGCAAAGGCGAGGCCGTGGCGGCGGAACTGCGGGCGCTGGGCCGGAGCGGTACATTTTACGCTGTCGACCTGGCAAGCGAGCACGATGTGGCGGAATTCGTCCGTGATGTACGCGATCGATTCGGACGTATCGATATCGTCGTGAATAACGCGGGTGTGGGTAGCCGGCGCTGCGACGTCGAGGAATCCGATCCGCCGGGGATTCGATGGGAAAAGCTGCGTGGTCCGAACCTGGACGGGACCTATTTTGTAAGTGCCTATAGTCTTCCCGTGTTGGCTGAAGGCGGCGGTGGATCGATGGTAAACATATCGTCGACCGCGACCCTGCACGGAAACTGGGGGTTGTACGGTGTAGCCAAGGCCGCTGTTGAGGCGCTGACCCGGTCGTTTGCAGTGGAAGGGGCTCCTCACGGGGTGCGGGTCAACGGAGTCAGCCCCGGTTGGATCGAGACGGAACAGGACGAGACGCTGCCGTCGGCGGGTACGGTCGATGGTTCATGGGCCATGGAACCGTCACTTCTGCGGCGTATGGGGACGCCGCGGGAGATCGCCAACGCGGTGCTGTTTCTGGCCTCGGACGAGGCATCTTTCATCACCGGGCAGACACTGGTTGTCGATGGTGGGCTCACGATTACCGACTACCCTTCGCAGCCGATGCTATCGAAAGTAGGGCACAGACTATTTTCCGGGTGGGGCCGGCAGACTGCGTAAATTCGGTATCCAAGCCTACGTGTCGGTGTCTATCTGGCTCGAGTTACTATGAATTCAATTTCATGATTTACGACGGCGGCGGCCTTCGCCGTTGCGCGCGGTAACCGACCCGTAGTATTTTCCATGCGTCACTTGAACATCGGAGAGCGCGCAATGGATAAAGCCAGGATCAAATCATTCGTCGAGCACATATTTTCCGATATGGCGGGCGCCATGACGGCGGGTCTGGGTTACGTCGGCGTACAGACCGGTCTGTTTAGCGTTATGCAGGGACAGGGGATGATGACCCTCGACCGGATCGTCGACGCTTCAGGGCTTCAACCACGCTACGTAGAAGAGTGGCTGAAGGGCATGGTGTGCGCGGGATACCTGGAGTACGAGCCGGATCGTCAGACCTTCGAACTGCCCGACGAGCACGCGTTTCTTCTGGCCTCGGACGGAACCGATCATTTCGCCGGCGCCATGTTCGGCATGGCTCCGGCGCTGCTTAGAGTGGCACCGCAGGTCGCAGAGTCTTTTCGAAAAGGCGGGGGGGTCCATTTCGACGACTATGGTGATGAAGGAATCGAAGCCCTCGATCTGATCAATCGAGGCAACTACGAGAACAGGCTGGTCAACTACTGGTTGCCGACCATGCCGGACGTCGTTGCAAATCTGGAGTCCGGCGGCCGGGTTCTCGACGTAGGCTGCGGAACGGGGCGCGCGGCGATGATCATGGCGGCGGCCTTTCCCGAATCCAGCTTTAACGGCATCGATCTAAACAGGGAATCCATCGATCGGGCAAAAGTAATGGCGTCCGAAAAGGGTATTGCCGGCAGATCGACATTTCAGGTGGCGGCCGTCGAGGAGTTGGAAAGCAGCCCGAGCTACGACCTGATCATGGCTTTCGACTGTGTCCACGATTTTTCCAACCCGGTCGATACCCTGATCGAGATCCGCAAGCGCCTGAAGCCGGGCGGGACGTTCTTCGTGATCGAACCCAGGGCGGCGGACAAGCTCGAGGACAATAAACATGCCGTCGGTGCCATGTTCTATGGTTACAGCGTATTTCACTGCATGACGCAGTCCCTGGCAAACGGTGGACCGGGCCTTGGAACGTGCATGGGGCCGGCCCGGACCGAGTCGCTGATGCGCGAGGCGGGATTTTCGGAATTCACTCAGCTCGACATCAAGAGCCAGGTCAATCTTTTTTACGCGATCGGGTGATCAGAAAATAGATACGGGCACACGACGGGGTGCACTAGGTGTACCAAACCCAAAAAGCGCCGCTGGCCCCGGCTGAAAGGTCGCCGTCAGGAATCCGCCAACGCCTTGTCGGGATATGGATCGGTAGCGGTCGACTCCGGCTGCCTGCGACGCCTGGCGTTTAGCAGCTGCCTGTGTAGTATGTACAGATTGCCACAGATCAATACTGTGATCCCGAGTACGGTATTCGCGGACGGCACCTCGGACCAGAACAGATATCCGAACAGCACCGCCCAAATGATGTAGGTGTACTCGAAGGGTGCCACGGTGCTTGCGGGGGCGCTGAGATAGGCCTTGTTGAGGAAGTAAAAACCCAGGGCCGCGTTGATTCCGAGCGCAACCATGAGCATCAGACCCGCAGGGTCGTCGATCGTCCAAGGCCGGAGCAGGAACGCAAGCGACGGATGATCCGCTTCGATCTGCGATCCGAACAAGGCAACCGCCAGGCTGACCGCGACGCCGCCGAGCAAGTGGGCGAGGGTAAAGTAGAACGTCACGGTCCAGGGTTTGTCCTCGGGTCCGATGTAACGGGCCATGATGCTGTTCAACGCGTAGGTCAGTGCGGCGAGGGCGGCAAACGCCACCGCGATGTTGGCGATCTGCCCCCCGGGTCCTATCACCAGCAGGACCCCGGCGAATCCGATCAAAACCGCCAGCCAACGGCGCATCCCGACGGCTTCACCGAGCAGCAGGGCCGACAGCACGGTGACGAAGATAGGTGCGGTAAACGTAATGGCGACCACGTCGGCAAGGGGCATTGAGGCAACCGCCAGGTAATAGCTGAGATAGGAACAAAATGCGAGCAGGCCCTTGCTGAGCACGAGTCTCGGATTCCGCACGAAAAAGCCCTCCTTGCCCAGCAAACAGGCAACCACGGTGGCAACAATCAGGATGGCGACCAGACCCCTGACTACCACGATCTGCAGTACCGAATAGTCGCCGCTGAGATGTTTGATGACGACGTCCTGCAGCGAAAACAGGAACAATCCCGCCACGATAGCCAGGATTCCCGAAGCGGGGTGGTTGGAGTGGTTTCTGATCGGCGGCATGGGGCACAGTGTGCAAATGTCGGGACTATTTGAAAAGCGACTTTTTATGGAGGAAACTATCGAAATATTCGATCGCCCATCCTGGAATCCCGGTCATGAAATTCGAACATGTTCTGACATTTCTGGAGATTGCATCTTGCGGCAACTTCAACCGTGCGGCGGAGAACCTGAACGTCACGCAGTCCACGGTCAGCGCTCGGGTCAAGACCATGGAGGAGCAATTCGGACGGATGCTGTTCAAGCGCAGCCACACGGGTGTCGAACTGACCTCGGCGGGGCAGCAATTTCGGCGCTACGCCATTGGGATACAGCGTCTCTGGCAGCAGGCACAGCAGGAAGTGGCGCTGCCCAAAGGCTTCAGCATGGTACTGGCGCTGGGCGCCCAGGTCAGCCTGTGGGACCGGCTGATACTGAAATGGATGCCGCGCATGCGATGTAAGGCGCCCGAAGTCGCGTTGCGTGTCGAAGCGGACTATTCGAGCAGTCTGATGCGGCAATTGATTGACGGGCTACTGGAGATCGGCGTCATGTACACTCCAAGACAGACCCCGGGACTGATAGTCGAGGACCTGTTCGAGGAGACCCTCATGCTGGTATCTACCAGCGCGCGTCAGGTTGCAGAGGGGTGGGTAGAGGACTATGTCTTCGTTGACTGGGGCGACGTATTCCGGGCGCAGCATGGCGAGTCGTTTCCGGAACTGGAAACCGCCTCGGTTTCTGTCGGCCATGGTTGGCTGGGACTGCAATACATTCTGGACAACGGCGGTTCGGGATATTTTCCCGCACGCACTGTCGAACCGATGATCGAGTCGGGAAAGCTGTTCCGGGTTGCGGGCGCACCCACGGTGCAACGGCCGGCGTATGTCGTGTACACGCGATCACCGAAAAGCGAGGAAATTCTGACGCTTGCACTGGACGAACTGCGAAAGGTGGCCGCCGAGGCGGCCTGACATTGAACCGGATCAAATCAAAACCCACTCCGGGCGCGCTGGATCAGCCAGGGGGAGGGCGCGGCCGCGTTAACCATCGCTACTTCGCATCCCTGGTTTTGTCGTGCGGACTCCTCGTCACGGCACCTGCGTTGCCAAACGGCTGGGAACATCGAGCCGTTCCCACGCACGTATTGTTAAAGGCTCTTCATAGCCGGGACCCGGCCTATCGCGCCCGCGCCGCGATGTCCCTCGGTATCAAGCAGGATGACCGCGCAGTCGAGCGCCTGGTTGGGTTGATCGAGTCGGGGGAGCCCGACTCCGAGGTAAGAGCCGCGGTTTATCTTGCGCTGGGCCGTATTGCGGATCCGGCTGCAAATGATCTGCTGGAGTCGGCGCTGGTGCAGGATGAAGACGCGGCCGCCAGGGCGCAGGCCGCTCTGGCGCTGGGTGAATTTGCCATCGACAGCACCGTGGATACGCTGGTCGAGGTGCTGGCACGGGAAAGCGACAGCGGCGTCAAGGCCGCATTGGTAAGTGCCCTCGGCGCATTCACGGGTCCGCGCGCCATCGGAGCGCTTTTGAAAACTTTTGACGACGCGGAGCCTGATCTCAGGCGACAGACCATCCGCGCCATGGGCCGTACACGGTCGAGGGAAATGGTCGTTCCGCTTCTGTCGGCACTGTCCGTGGAGGATGATCCAATGTTCCAGGGCGCCATAGTCGATGCGCTGGCAATGATCGGCGATCCGCGCTCGCGGGTGCCGCTGGAGCAACTGCTGGAGCAATCCGATAACGATTCCGTTCGGGCGCGCGTCGTTCTGGCTCTTGGGGCCATCCGGGACGGCAGCAGCATTCCCGCGCTGGTGGATTTGCTGGATCGGGGCACACCGGAGCAGCGATATCTCGTGCTGAGCGCCCTGACTGAGCTGGGTGACGCAAGGGCCGCGCCGGTTGTCGCCCGCTTTTACGATGATGTCAGTGCTCAACTCGATGCTCTCAGCCGGGATACGACGCTCGAGCTTGTCGATCCCCTGCTCGTTGGAATGCGTCTGCAAAGGGCCGCGATTCGAGTACTCCTAGAACTCGATCCCGCTTCCGGTCTGGATGCCTTTTTAAGTGCGGCAAAACCCCATAGCTATCCCGGCGGCTCGGCGGCTCGGTTGCGTCTCAACGCGCTGGTCTACGAGACACGCCGGTTGGCGATTTCCGGACTTGGCTACGAGGGCTCGCAAAAAGCGTTTACGACGCTCGTCTCAGCGCCGATCTGGAACGATCCGGACCCCCGTATCCGGTCGGTTGCAACCCGTGCGGCCGCTGTTGCCGGGCACGAGGGTGCCTTACGCACAATCGCTGAACGACTGGCGGACGGGGATCCGGAAGTGCGCTGGACGGCCGCATCCGCGCTGGGGCGATTAAAAAATTCCGACGCCATCGACCCGCTGCGCTCCGTGCTGCACGATCCCCACTCCGAGGTGCGGCTTCAGGCTCTGTTGAGCCTGGCCTATCTCGACGCCGGGCAGGCCCTGTCGGAGATCGAACGCGCCGCGGTTGCGGACCCGTCGCAACGCGTGAGAAACGCGGCCAGGCAGGCCATCGAACTGCTTACTAGTAATTAGCGAAAAAGCCGCCGCGGTTCAACTACACCTTCTCCCCTCTGGGAGAAGGTGTAAGGGACGTTGATTCGACGGTCGCCTGGTTATTTCTGGCACATCGCCAGCACCCGCGACGGCCCGCCGTAGCCCCCAACGTGTTTGGGTGCGCCCACCACGATCGTACAGTCCTTGGCCATGGCAACCTGATCCAGGTTGGTCGCGTTCTCGACGAATTTCCACCCGCGCTGCAGACCGCGAACGTGGCTGCGGAAGGAGTTCGACCACTTGTCGTCGGTTCCCTTGCTGCTTTCACCGCTGTCGACGCCGATATTGTCTATTACGATGCCGTTGATACGGATTCCTTTCTCGTCTTCGATCTCGATGAGGCGATCGATCGCCTCATTGTTGAAACCAGGGAAGTTCCAGCCGTTAAAGTAAGGGGTGGTCTCCCAGTTCGCGTCTCTGTAGAAACGCGACCATCCGAGATTGGCCACGATCCACACACCGTCATCGAGCTGGTCGGCCACGGCGTCGACATCTTCCGGCATGATCACGTTGGGCGAATCATCACTGAAATCCGTCACGCCAGTGTCGGGACTGGGATTGCCGCCGTTCTTGTCGAGCTCGGTCTGGACACGCGAGCCGATGTCTATCGTCACGGCCGGACCGATCAGGTCATCTGCGGTCATTTCGTGCATTAACTTGCGGCGCTGCTCGCCGGCGGTGGTCTCTGCGTTGTTGAGGTAATGGTACGAGCTGTCCATGTGTGTGCCGTGGTGCTCGTACAGGAGCATCCGTCCAAGCACGAAGTGCCCCTGGTTTGTCGGAAAATTTGGCAGGATCTCGTACACAGCCTGGTTGCCAAATGTCGGCACCGCGATGCTGTCGCCATGGGGGCTGGAGAGGTCGGGTTGGGTCAGATCGCCATCGGTCGGGTTGAACGTGCCCAACGGGTGGGTCAAATCGATCATGAAGGCATCCCCGTAGCAGACGGCCGTCAGCAGCAAACACGAGGCGAATACTGCCGCTGCGATGGCCGGCGGCTTGCGAAGCAACTGCTTGTCGTGGATCACGTTCCTACCTCCTGTTTAAGTGGAACGGCTATATTAACCGGTGGAATGGTGAGGTCAATCCGCGCCGATGGGTGTCACCAAATTTGCGAGCCGTCGAAAACATCCGCCCCGCACCGGCTCATCCATAATGCGCCTCGAGTTCGGCTCGCAGGACATCGGCGATAGCTTTCATCCCGGATTTGCCGGCGGTTTTTTCCGCGTTGCTGTTGTAGTTGGTGTTGATATTGATGTCGTAAGTGTACCGGTCGCCTTTGCTATCGACGATGAACTCGATACCGGCGACGTGGATTTCGTTGTTTTCGAAAAATGCCCGGTACCGGCCAATTATCGGGTCATCGAAATCCGGGTCTATGCGAAATCTGGAGCCGGGATCGTCGTTGGTGGGGCAGAAGCCGTCGATCTCGCACTCGTCCGCGGGGCACAGCAGGAATCCCCGGGTGTTGTCCACGCGTACGGCGTACAAGAAGCGTTGACCGACGAATTCGCATCGCGTTATGAAGGGATCCGCCGATTCGATGTATTCCTGTACCAGCGTGATGCCGTCTACAGACGGCTCGAAATCAGGGCCGTGGACATAGTCCTCGAGCCCTTTTTTTGCCAAAAACAGGTGCACACCCAAACCCTTCCCGGCCCGGTTGTGCTTGACGATAAACGCGTCTCCGCCGAAGTTGTCCGCCGCCTCGACGATCCTGTCAAGGCCCAGTGCGGCGTAGGTGCGTGGCGTCCTGATACCAGCGGCATTTAGCGCCGAGTACTGAGCGGCCTTGCTCAGTTCGAGCTGTAGCGCCTTGCTGCCGTTGAGCACCCGTCTTTCGTGTCGTTCCAGCCAGCCCAGGACCGCAGACGCATACTCCGGTGCATAGCGATGCCCGCGGGTGTGGGAAGAAGCGCTCATCCGACTGTAGTAAATTCCTTCCGGCGGCACCGAACCGGGGTCGAAGCTGGTCTCGTCAATGTACCACTCTTCGAAGTGTACTCCCTGCTGTTGCAATTGTTTGCCGAGGGGCGCGAACCACTCCTTGTTCTCGTGGAGTATGTATGCACGCGGCGGCTCGCTTTTGCTGTCGAGGTTGCTCATTCTGTTTTCTCTTTCTGGCCGGCGGAGGGATTGGTATTGCGAAGTTTAAACGTTTGAATTCCAGGGTGTTGATATGCCTGGCCCACATATTGACCAGTATCCCGAGCGATTGCACAGGACAGGTTTGGCTGAGCGCCGGTCTGGTGCAATATGTGGGCTAACGCTTCGATTCAGGCCAAAACCGCGAGTCCGGATCGGATGATCGAACGAACCAACCGGTGGATATGTTCCAGGATTGGACTACAATTATCTGTACGGTGGGGGCCGATTCAGCGCTGTTTAGTCGACGCGCACGTAGTCGATATACGCGACAGGTATGGTCGCACTGAGCCGCGCCATGACCCCATCGAAATGATTCCCGGGGTCTATTTTTGAGTAAAACGATCAAAACTAATCGCGCTATCTACCTGAGGGTATTTCCCTGCGCTAAACACGGTATCTATCTGAGGGTATTTCCCTTAAACACCCGCTTTTTCGGGATTACCCTGGGGGAACTGATGTTGGTCCTGGCCCTGGTGGGGGGGATCGCAGCCCTCGCGTGCGGCGGATACTTATACGCTATGGACAGGCCAGTCTCTCAACAGCGATCACCGATATCCGCCAGTTCGAGCTTATCACTATCCACTTCTGTTCCGACGAGCATCGACGCCTGGACAGGATCTTAGCCCGCGGGTGCCGTTGTGGCGCGGCCGGTGTTTTTCCTGCTTTTTCGAATGGCTATCATGCAATGAAACACGACTGACAGCAGCACCACCGCGCATCCGATCAGGGTCAGCCTGCTTGGCTTTTCGCCGACGCCTATCCATACCCACATCGGCGCAAGAATGGATTCACTCAATGCAAAGAGCGCCACCTCGGCTGCCTGAATGTGGCGCGTCGCAATGGTGTAGAGAATAAAGCCCGCGCCGTACTGAACGCTGCCGAGCAGCAGGGCGATGACGAAATCGTGTCGCGTGATGTTCAGATCGGTCGCCATGACGGCGGAAATCGAGGCGGCGACCAGGCCCGCCATGCAGGTCGCCGGCAGCATGTCGGTGTCCTTTGCGCCGCGCAGGATTACCAGCATGATCACGAATCCGATTACCACTCCCAACGCGATGATCATGCCCAGCCAGTGCCCGGTTAGAAATCCGTCGACGAACATCAGACCGATGCCGGCCAGCGCGACGAACATCGCAGCGACGCTCAGCAGGGAAACCCGCTCACTGAGGAATAACCAACCGGCCGCGGCGGCGACCAGGGGTGAAGCTCCGATGATGAACATCACGTTGGCGACGGTGGTGTTCAACAGAGCAAAAATATAGCAGACAGAACCCAGCCCAAGCGAGATCGCAACCACCATACCGCGCCAGCCCACCGCCCTGAATGCCGACAGGGTTCCGGATCGGTAGCGCACGGTAAGGATTGCCGACAGCATGATGAAGAAGGTTGCAGACCGAAAGAAAAGGATCTGCCATCCGTCGGCTTGTTCGATATGCCGAACGAGAATTCCTGCGGAGCTGAGGCACAATCCCCCCATGAGGACACAGACCACGCCAAACACGTATCCTTTTGCTATTGGCGTGGATTTCACGGCTGTCCGTCGAATCGGTTTGGGGTTATATTCTGAAAATGGACTGGATCAGCTCGCATTTCTCACCAGGCGGCTATGAATGTTTGTTTCAACATGGCAAACGTTGCGGAATATGGTTTCAACGAAAATCGCCACCTGTCCCCCGCCATCGCTCGGGATCATGGTGAAAAGCCGGAAACATGACCCGAAATATATCCGATCATACGATGCCGCTCCCGGATTTAATTAAACCGCCTCTTTTTTCAGCATGATATGAGCCAGAGCGATTCCAGGCAAAACGACACACACGTATCGAAAACGGTCGAGCGGAGCGTACGCGTTGGTTCTATTGCCGGGATACACATCCACCTCGATTTCAGCTTGATCATCATCTTCGTTCTGGTGGTGTCGATGCTGGGCGGCAGTCTGTTTCCGGGCTGGCATCCAGATTGGAGCCCGGTTCAGACATGGGTCACCGCACTTGCGGCCGGGATACTGTTCTTCGCTTCCCTGCTGCTGCACGAACTCGCGCATTCCCTGGTCGCCCGGCATTACGACATTCCAGTGCCGCGCATCACCCTGTTCCTGTTCGGCGGCATGGCGGAGATCGAGGACGAGCCGCAAACCCCGAAGATCGAATTCCTGATTGCGATCGTCGGACCCGCGACCAGCCTGATTCTCGGCCTGTTTTTTTCCATCCTGGGGAGCGCGATGGCCAGCCCGGATTTCGCCGACCTGCTTGCCGTAGACCAGGAAGCCGCGCTCGCCGGTCTGTCACCCTCATCAACACTGCTGTTCTGGCTGGGTCCGATCAATATACTTCTCGGCCTGTTCAACCTGATACCGGGTTTTCCCCTTGACGGCGGCCGTGTTCTTCGCGCCGCACTGTGGTGGATAACCGGGGATCTATACAGAGCGACGCATCTCGCGTCCGATGCCGGGCGCCTGTTCGGCTGGTTCTTCATGATCGTGGGTGTTCTACAGGCATTTTCGGGTGCATTTTTACAAGGCCTTTGGCTGTTGATGATCGGGTGGTTTCTGGCCGGTGCCGCAGCGACCAGTTACAGCCAAATGAAAACGCGTCGCGCGCTCATGGGGCGCACGGTTCGCAATCTGATGCGAACGCACTTCGAGTCGACCCACGCCGAGCTGCCCGTAAATGAATTCATCGACAACCACCTGCTGCAAAGCTCACAAACACTTTGGCCGGTGCTCGAAGGGGGCAGACTGGTTGGCCTGGTCACTCTGGAGGAGGTCAAGAACGTCCCGCCCCACAAGCGGGAAGGACTGCGTGTCGGGGATGTCATGCTGACGAATCTGGACGAACTGACCATCAATCCTGAACTGAGGGCGGATAAGGCCGTACAGGCGCTGAGCACCCGCCATACGCCGATGGCGGTCGTCGAAAACGGTGAGGTCCTGGGACTTGTAGCGCAGGCGGATGCAATGAAGTGGCTGCTGCTGCATCAGGCGGCGCCGTGATTACGGCGTTCGGCCCGACAGGCCTTGTGCGGTCAGCACGCCATGCGGACTAGCCTGCACTCTCGCCGATTTCGACGGATTGTTACCTGGAATTACGGCGTCAGCGGCTACGTCTCTTAGCTCACCGGTATGTTCAGTCTCCCGCGTCGGGCAGCCACACCACCAGGACCGGTACGCTGGAGTGATGCAGTACGCGCCACGCCGTGCTCCCCATCAGCGTTTCCTTGAGCCCTCTTCGTCCGTGATTGCCCATGACAATGAGGTCGTAGTTGCCGGTGCTGGCCTTCTCAGTGATCCGCTCTACCGGGTCACCCGACTCCACGACGATGTCATAGGATACGAACGGCTTCTCTTGGCCTTCGGCCAGCGCATCCTGACAGAACGCATCGACCGCGTCTTTGATCTCCGCGTTGTCTCTTTTCCTGCTGATCAAGATATCTCTGGCTTCTTGCAGACTCTTTTTTTTGAGATCGTCCCAGAAATCTTCACTGATGTACCCGACGACGTACTTTTCGAACTCCTCGGTTTCGACGACATGGAAGACGGTGAGTCCCGCGTCGTAGTGGTTGGCGATACTTGCCGCATGCGGGAACGCGGACCGCCCCGCTTCCGACAGATCTGTTGCGTAGAGTATTTTCTTGTATTCTATGCTTGGAAGTTGTCGAGGATTATTCATCTTTCTGGGCTTATACATTGTTGGACGTTACGCCGTCTTTTTCTTCGGCAGCCAGATCCCGCTCAGCAGCCACGAATATGCGAAGGTGCCGAACATGACCAGCACGAAGGTTATGGTGATGTCGGTTGCGCTTCCGTTCAGGGAGAAGCCCGGCACATAACCGAACAGAAACGGCGCCAGATATAAAAACTTGGCGAACTTGAAGGCGGTGAATGCGGTCAACCACATGTCCGCCTTGGCAATAGTGGCGCCCGCAAAAGCCGCAATGCACACCGGCGGTGTGATGTTGGAGTCCTGCGACAACCAGTACACGATCATGTGCGCGGCAATTTCGTTGACGCCGAGGTGAGTGAGCGCCGGCACGGCGACCACCGCGGTGATGAGGTATGCCGCCGTCACCGGGACACCCATGCCGAGGATCAGCGACACCAGCGCGATCAGCAGGATGGTCAAAAACAGCCTCCCGTCCGCGAGTTCGATTACGATATCGGCAAACGTCAGCAACAGCCCGCTGTAGGTCAACACGCCGATGATGATGCCGATAACGCCGACAGTGGCGCCGATTTTCAGACTCGCTTCGGTGCCCGCCCGGGAAGCCTCTACGAACCCTTTCAAGTCAATGCGCGTCTCTTTTCTGAACCAGCTGATGACGATGCACGTCACTGTCCCCAGAATTGCCGAATAGGCCGGCGAGTATCCGGACAGCATAAAAAACGTGATCACCGCGAGCGGCAGTATGTAGAACCACTCCTTCTTCAGGATCTCCATGGCGCTGGTGGCAGACTTATCCCCGACCACGTTGTACTTCTTCGCTTCGTAATGCACCATGATGTAGACGCTGAAGAAATACATGAAGGCGGGAAAGATGGCGACCAGCATGATTTGAGAGTAGGGAACGCCAGTCAGCTCCGCCATGATGAAGCCCCCGGCGCCCATGATGGGGGGCATGAACATGCCGCCGATGGAGGCGGCGGGCTCGATTCCCCCCGCCACGTGCGGCTTGAATCCCGCCCTCTTCATCATCGGGATGGTAAATGCACCGGTGGAGACGGTATTGGCGATGGCGCTGCCCGATATGGAGCCGAACAGGCCGCTGGCGATTACCGACACCTTTCCTGGTCCACCTATTCTGTGTCCGACGGCGGCGAGGGGAAAGTCGATGAAAAATTTCTGCGCCCCACATTTTTCCAAGAATCCCCCAAAAATGACGAACAGCAGGACATAGGTCGCCAGCACGTTGGCCATGATGCCGAATACGCCGTCGCTTTTGTAGAAGATGGAGGTACACAGCGCCGGAAACGTATCGCCCGCGTGGGAGATCAGTTCCGGTGCGTACTCGCCATAGGCGCCGTAGAGCAGCATCACCCCGCCGAGGATGACGAAGACCGTGCCCACCACCCGTCTGGCCAACTCCACGCCGATCAACACGCCGACTACCGCGATGGCCATATCGAGATCGGTCTCGGCTCCGGTGCGGTAATTGATCGCCTCGAAATTGATGATCCAGTAGCCAATGGTCGCAATGGACAGCGTGATGAGGATGTAATCGATCACCCGCATGAGGGGGTTTTTGGACTTGTACAGCAGAAACACCAGCACGTAGGTGATGACGATATAGATCCCGCGGTGATACTGCGTGGCCGTCGGTTGCAGCACCGCCGAGTAGGAGTAGAACAGGACGAGAAACACGGAGCAGGCGTCGAATACTATTTTTTCGATTTTGTTCAGTTGCTCGTACATGTTATTACCTCCCCGGTTTCAGCGGCACGCTTGCGAATGAGGAGGGCGGTAATTCCGTTTCCCGCCCTCTAGGCTTCAACGGTTTACTGCAGAATCCCCTTTTCCTTCCAGAACTTGGCTGCACCCGGGTGAAACGGGGTGACGATGCCGTCGGCCCCGGTCTTGATGGCCATATCTTTGAAGGTCTTCTTCTGCTGGACCATGTGAGCAAGCCCTTCGTCCGTGTAGATGGTGGACAAAAGCTTGTACACCACGTCGTCGGGAACCTTGGAGTTGGCTACCCACAGCGCCGAGTCCTGGAACGACGGCGTCTCGGCGTCCACGCCCTTGTAGGTGCCGGCGGGAACGGAAAGTTTAGTGAAATAGGGATACTGGTCGAAGAATCCGCTGTCTGCCGCATCCTTTGCGAGATTCACCAGCTCGATGTCGTTGGTCTGAGCCGCCATAATGACGGCGCCGCTCGGGAACGCGGTGAACAGCCAGAACGCGTCCAGCTGGTTGTTGCCGAAGGCAGCGGCGGCGTCGTTGTAGCCCATCGCGTTGCGTTCGATCTCGTCCCATACGCCCATATGAGTAAAAAACAGCTCACAGTTGGCGAAGGCGCCGGAACCGGCATTGCCGACGCCGACCTTCTTGCCGACCAGGTCCTTGGTGCTGTTGATGCCCGAGCCAGCTCTTACCACCAGCTGCGCCGGCGCGCCGTACAGGTAGGAAACGGCCATTACGTCCTCATACTTATTGGTATCGTTCTTGAGCTGTCCGTTCCTGCCCAGGTAGACATGACCCGAATACACCACGCCCATTTGGGATTTGCCGGAGTTGACCTTGCGTAGGTTTTCCACCGAACCTGCCGATGACTGCGCCTTGACGGTGAACTCTTCGATTGCTTTTACCGGGTCGTAGGTCTGAATGGCGTTGGCGACGACCTGGAACGTGCCGCCGGCAGGCCCGCCACCGAAAACGATTCGCTTGGCGGCGTTCGCGTCCAAAGGCAGCGTGAGCAAGCCTGTGATCAACACGAGGCTAATCGCGATTAGACCGTTGATTGGTTTTTTCATGCTTGAAATCTCCTCTTTCACTATGATCATCATTGCCATTATGGCGTTTGAGTAAACACGACATTCTGTGCCGTGGCGGGTGTCCCTCTATTCCACAGGGACGGTGGATATTGAAGTCTCGATGTCCTGCGGCCAGACCACCTCGAACGCGCCATTCACAACCTTGAGCACCATTGTCGGCAGGCTGTTCTGGCGCTCGAACTTGTCGTAACTCTGGAACGCGAGTGGACCGAAGGCCGTCTTGATGTCCGTCCGGCTGAAGGCGGCATGGATGCTTTCCGATTCCAGCGTGTCCGCCCGCTTGAGGTCATCGGCGAAAACGATTTTCAATCGTCTGCCCTCGATGCCGCCTTTCCGGTTGATCACCTCCAATGCCATGTCGTAGGACTTTTTCATCATTTGCGCAAAAGGTTACTGCTCCGAATGCAGCAACCCAACGACGATAACCCACAGTCGGCACAACAGGGAGCAAACGCAAGAATCCGTAGCTAAGTATCGTCATAGATTTCGACATAGTCTGGCAGCCGCGCGCCATGGGACGAAGAGATCGCGACGCGGGGGCGTTAACGCTCCTTTCTTTGTGGGACGTCGCAAGGAAGTATCACGCGTAATGGCTACGAGCAGACGCCGCCCATTGTTGTTCAAATACCTTCCTCCCGCTTCGAGATTAGCGGTGCGCTTCCTGCTTGAGGCTTGTGGTAGTTTATTTAAGGATTAAGAATACTAAGCGGCGTCTCGAGAATCATTGACATGGATCAATGTTTGACTAATCCCGGAATTCAAACTTCTTTGCTCTAACCCGCATGTTGCACCAGACCGGCCTTGATTGTTTTCTATGCCCCTGATCTATTTCACCAATACACAGATTTGGATTGATTGATTCAAAGAACAGTTTGTTATCGGGGTCGTCCGATGCCGGTGCTGACTTGTTCAGCTTCGCCTGGGCTTGGTCTTCACTCGGACCGTAGCGACGGCTACGCTCCTCGCTCCAGACCGGCGCGCAGTCAAACCTGTCCTGCGTCATCGCTTGGGATACTGGTGCAATATGCGGGCTAAAGGTGCGCAGGACCATACCAGCGAAGGTTTTGAGATCATCAGCTATGGTTGGGAAGAGGCGATTCGACGCCTCGGCCATGGACGATCTGTTGGGCCATTCGATCAGCTACCGGCCCTATTTTGCCCTGCTTCTGGCCACGGCGCTGCTGACCCTGCGCGCATTGTCCGTATTCTGGCACGAGGACACGCGCAAGACCCTGTTCTAGGCCGGCAAGCTGACTATCATGCTGATGTTCATCATCGCCATTACCCTCGGTATCGACCCGATCCACCTCGGCATTATCATGGTGGTCAACATGGAGATCGGGATGATCACGCCGCCGGTGGGACTGAACCTGTTCGTCACCGCTGGCGTCGCGGGGATGTCGGTGTTGAACGTGGTCAAGGCCGCTCTGCCGTTCCTGGGGATCATGTTCTTCTTCCTGATCCTGGTGACCTACGTGCCGGCGATATCGACCTGGCTGCCGATATCGCTGATGGGACCGGAAATCATAACCCATTAGATGTCGTTTCAGGCAGGCTAATGCAATCCGTGAGCTGAATCGGCGTTTTCGGCTCCCACCCGGGGCGATACCGGGGCTGGCCTTCCAATGGCCTCAGCCTTGATTACCGCTTCGATGATGCCGTCATCGCCGCTGGTCCCGGGTAGATGAATTTTGTCGATGGAGTACTCGACTTTGGCCGTAGCGGCACCGGACCGCTGGGCGCTGTTCCGTGCGAGGTTGGACGCGGCTTGCTTTGCAAATTCAAGCGCCTGGTGCCAGGTTTCCAGTTCGACGGGGCCGTCTGTCAGGTGGACGCGATAAGACCCGTTATCCGGACGGCTGATCAGAATCTCGCAGCCCTGGATGATCAAACCGGTTACGGCACCGACAGCGTTGGCTACCTCGAAATGGTCGGGCATGACCGTTTCACAGCCCAGGCGCCGGCCGATTTCCGGGTAGTAAGCTTTGACCGGCGCTCCCACAGCTACGATCGGCGATTTCAGTTTGATGTCTATGCAGGCCAGCCCGACTTGCCTGACCCCCCGGCTGACCAGGGAGTTGAACGGCTCCCCGTGTTCACGCCGGTCAAGCACGATCCCAAGGGGGTCGTCGACATCAGGGCTTTGGAACGCGAGGTCCAGTAGTGACATGCTGGCGCTGGTCTGAACGGCGTCCCCGACCTCGCTGCAAAACCGCTCGATCTGGGCGGAGGCCGGGTTCTTGATCCCGCGGCGCCAACGCAGTATCGCTGCCGCTCCCAGTTCAGCCGCCTCGGTTGACCACTCTGTGAACTCGCCGGAGATGTGAAGTGCATCGGTGGGCGTAAAACCGGAATAACTGACATGACCTGAACGGCACAAATCGTGCAGGTGGCGCCTGTGGCTGTGGCTGATGATGATGTGATCCAGTGGACAGGGCTTATCCTTCAGGCGCTCGAGGATTTCGGCTTTTTTCGGGTCGATCGATGCCGCATCGACATGAGCTCGCTGCATCACGGCAAACCAACCGGAAAACGGGATGATATCCTTGTGCGAGAGTTGGATTTGCAATTCCTTGAGCACCCCCGGCGAATGGCCGATCTGGCTGATCGGAACCGCCCGTCTGGGACCAAGCTGAACGCGGTCGTCGCGGTCGATGTCGACCAGGCTGTCGCCCCCCAATGCAAAGGTGCGCAAATCGATGGCCTGGACCATGGTGCGGGCATCTCCCACGATGGCGCCTTCGTCGCTCAATTTGACCCTGCCGCCCTGCAGCACGCCGATGTCTGTTGTGGTGCCGCCCATGTCCGACAAAATAAAATCGTCTATTCCGGAAAGAGCCTGGGCGCCGATCATGCTTGCCGCAGGCCCTGACAAGATGGTTTCGATAGGGCGCTCCTGCACGACATCAGCGGCGATCACCGTACCGTCCCCCTTGACCACCATCAGTGGCGCCTCAATTCCAAGGTCGGACATACACTGCCTGACGGCAAGAATCAGGCCCCGAATCTTGGGGATCAAGCTGGCATTGAGTGCGGTCGTCAATGCGCGCCGTGGTGCATCCAGAGCCGATGTCAATTCATGTCCGCAAGTCACCGGCTTGTCGCAAATCCGGCCGATGAGCTCTTTCGCCCTCAGTTCATGGGAGGGATTGCGGACGCTGAACTGGGCTGAGACGGCAAATGCATCCACCGCATCAGCCTGTTCACGTACGATCTTTTCCAGCTCGAATTCATTGAGCGTGGTGATCTCGCGGGCCATGCCGTCGTGGCCCCCGTAAATATTGAAAACCCGTGCGTCCGGGAGCTTTTGGCGGATCATGCTCTTGTCGACCATGCTCTGTTCGTAGCCGATGAAAATTGAGCAAATCCGCGAGCCGTCACCTTCGACAAGGGCATTGGTAGCGAGTGTCGTGGATATCGATACCATTCTGATTTCCGCCCGAGCGTAGCCGTCAGGCAGGTCCGATATCACGCTTCCCATGGCGTTGCGGAGACCGATGGCGAGATCGTAGCGGGTGGTCAATGCCTTGCCGCTGCGCAGGATCGACGAGTTCGACGCGTTCAGGAGGACCGCATCGGTATACGTTCCGCCGGTATCGACGCCCAGATACAGGCTCCGTCTGCGAGTTTGTTCAGCCATTCTGCGTGCCCTGGACTCGATCGCACGATCGCGCAGTTTGATAATGCGAAATGCTGCATTCTACTGCAAAATACCCGGCTTGGATGTCGTCCCTCGAACGAGAGATGGCGGGTTTGCGTGGTGTATCGTTCTGATCGCGACATTATATAATCGGCTGCGCTGATCGGTTTTCTGGGTGTCGGTACGCAGGGAGGCTATCACAATCAATCAACATGCCCCGGGCAGACGCAACAAGGTCTAAAGATGACGAACAAGAATTTTATTGCTGGCAGGTGGTGCGGCGGGAGCGACCAGATTGCCGATATCAATCCCTCTGATCTGGATGATGTCATTGGGAACTTTGCCCAGGCGGACGCCAACGACCTCGACAGGGCGCTCGACGCGGCTCGTGACGCGCAGGACGAATGGGCGGGATTCGGGCTGGAGAAGCGCTATGAAGCGCTGCTGAGCATCGGTCGTGATCTCATGGACAGGTCGGGTGAACTGGGCGAACTGCTGTCGCGGGAAGAAGGAAAACCCCTAGCCGAAGGCAGGGGCGAGGTCTATCGATCGGGCCAGTTCTTCACCTACTACGCGGCCGAGGTACTGCGCCAGATGGGCGAATGCGCGGATTCGGTCCGGTCAGGTGTGGATGTGGAGGTTCGCCGTGAACCCATGGGCGTCGTGGCAATCATCACGCCGTGGAATTTTCCCATCGCAACTGCGGCCTGGAAGATCGCTCCGGCACTGGCTTATGGCAATTCGGTGATATGGAAACCGTCGAACCTGACACCGGCCGTCGCGGTCAAGCTGTCCGAGATCATCGGCCGGCAGGAACTGCCGGCGGGTGTGTTCAATCTGGTCATGGGGGGCGGTGGTACCATCGGAGATTTGCTGGTCGGCAGCGGCAAAATCGACGCCGTCACCTTTACCGGTTCGCTGAACAGCGGCCGCAAGATTGCCGCCCGGGCGGTACCGAACCTAACCAAGATCCAGTTGGAGATGGGTTCTAAGAATGCGCTGTATATCGACGACGAGGCCAGTGTGGACGTCGCGGTCGACTGCGCGATCAACGGCGCCTTCTTCGGAACCGGGCAGAAATGTACGGCCTCATCGCGGCTGATCGTCCATCAGGCGATACACGACGAGTTCGTGGACAGGATGATGCATGCTACCGTGTCGCTGCGGGTGGGCCACGCCCTGGAGGAGAGGACCCAGATCGGCCCGGTGGTGGACCAGGCTCAGTTGGAGCAGAACGAGCAATACCTGAAGCTCGGCAAGTCGGAAGGTGCCAAACTCGTCTGCGGTGGCGACCGGGTCAAACGCGTGACCGAGGGATACTTCATGGCGCCCGCGCTGTTCATCCGTGGCGACAACGACATGCGCATCAACCGGGAAGAGATATTCGGGCCGATCACCTGCGTGATAGAAGCCGACGACTATGACCACGCACTTGCCCTGGTGAACGATACCGAATTTGGTCTGACCTCCGGCATCATCACGCGCTCGCTTTCCAAGGCGGCGCATTTCAGGCGCAACGCCAAGACCGGGTGCGTCATGGTTAATCTGCCCACCGCGGGCACGGACTACCACGTACCCTTCGGCGGCCGAAAGAACTCGAGCTACGGCAGTCGGGAGCAGGGGACCTACGCGCGCGAATTCTATACCCAGGTCAAGACCTGCTATACGCGAGCGGAAACCTGACCCATGGACCGGCACGGAGCGCCTGTTATCGATGGTCTTCAGTATTCCAACTGGAGCCGGGAGATATTCGAGCAGATGCGCGCCGGCGGCGTGGACTGCGTACACGTAACGATCGTGTATTGGGAAACCACCATCGAAACCATCAACAACATCACCGAATGGCACAAGCTGTTCAGGATCCACCAAGACCTCATCATGCCGGTTCGATATGCCGAAGATGTCAACCGGGCAAGGGAATCAAACCGGACCGGCATCGTTTTCGGATTCCAGAATTGTTCCCCCATAGACAACGACGTCGGTCTGGTGGAGATTTTCCACCAGCTTGGTATCCGGTTCATGCAGTTGTCCTACAACAACCAGAGCCCGCTGGCGACCGGTTGCTACGAAACCGTGGATCCTGGAATCACGCGCTTTGGCAAGCAGGTCATCGCGGAGATGAATCGGGTCGGCATGACCGTCGACATGTCTCACAGCAGTGAACGATCCACCCTGGATGCCATTGACATTTCACAGCGGCCCATCGCGATCACACATGCCAATCCCGCGTTTTTCAGACAGGCGCTGCGCAACAAGTCCGATGCCGTGCTCCGGGCTCTCGCCGATAGCGGGGGCATGCTTGGATTCAGCGTTTATCCGTTCCATCTCAAGGATGGTCCGCACTGCAAGCTCACGGATTTTTGTGAAATGGTCGCAACAACCGCCGACATCATGGGCATCGACAATCTCGGTCTGGGCACGGACCTGTGCCAAAACCAGCCGACGTCGGTGCTCACCTGGATGCGCAGCGGCCGCTGGTCGCTGGAAATGGATTTTGGTGAGGGATCGGCCGACGACAGCGACTGGCCGGCACAGCCGGCTTGGTTCCGGAGCAATCTGGATTTTCGAAATATCAGTGAAGGCTTGACCCGCCAGGGGTTCTCCAACGATGAAGTCGACAAAATCATGGGGGGCAACTGGTTTCGCTTCTATAATAGGTCGTTCACAGCTCATGAATCCTGATCAATCATTGTCTGCGGTCGATGCCGGTATCGAGAGGTACATGCGACCTCCCCATGTGGTTATGCGGCTGGAGCGTATGGGCAGCCTTCACCAGACCAGGATAAGTTTCATGCGCTCGCTGGTTCGCCGCATGAACCGGGAAAAGTGGACAATCGAAAGAACGCACTGGGACGTAAACGAGCTCGGTTACGGGGTGGCCGTATATACGGTCCGTACGCCGGAACGCTCATATAGCCTGGTCGCGTTTTCGAACGAACTCGACGACGCGGACAGGACGGACCGGGTGATCGCGGATAAGTGGGACGTGACGTTTGCACTGGTTGACGGCATACCCGACAATGCGGACATTGAGCGGCTGGGCCGCTGCATCCCGCTGCAGGAAGCGGGCCGTTGTTCTTCATCCGAACTGGTGCTGAGCCGCGCCAACAAGAGCGTGCGGTTGTTCGACTACGTAGTGGAGTGTCTGGCAGATGGCAGGCAGCCTGAAATCCAGCGTCTGGCCGAGGTGGGCTACCTGATGCGGACAACCGCGGTCTATGGCAACGGTAAGTTCGGCCTGTCGGACCGCGAAAAGGTCATGCGCGAGGAGGTGATGTGCAGCCCATACCGCGCCGAACTCCTGTCCGTTTATCTCATCCGCTGTTTCACCCACGATCTGGTGGATCACGTCGCTTCGATGCGCGGCGGCGGACGCAGTGTAAAACTGGACAAGCAGCGCAAAACTATACTTGGAATCGGCAACGCCACCGGGCTGGGTATGGCGCCGTATCTGCACAAACACCCGGCACTGCTGAACAACTGGATCGTGGCAAGAGAAACGGCGCTGGGGCGGGTCAGAGCCGTCCCAACTGCGACGCCGGAAAAAGTGGAGCGGTTCCGGACGCTGCTTGAGCGCGCGGCCGAGCACGTCCATCAATGGCGCACCGACGATGCACTGCAGTGCGTCCGTATCGAGCAGCTGAGCAAAGACCTCGAACACATTCGTAATCGGCCTATCGATGAACACTATCCGTGGCACGAGTTGATGCAGTGGGCCGAGACCAGCCTTTCGATGGAGGCGCAGGAGATGCTGGCCAGCCTGCTGATGGAGCCGTACCCCGAGCTGGTCGATGAGCTGGAATGTACCATGGGCGCGGACGAGAGCGTATCCATCCATCCCGATGCCACGGTGCGGGAACTTATCGATACTATCGAACAAAGCTACGAGTGGGCACTGCAGATCGATTTCGAACAGGCTGGCGCCAGCCACTGGTTCTGGTATGTTTCGAAGGAAAAGCTCGAACCCCGAATAGGGGTACGCGACGATGAGACCGGCACGGACAAGGAAATGCCGCTGGGCGTCGCGGTGCAGGCGCAGCGCGTTTACGCGGATCTCAAGGCCACGAGAAATCCGCATCAGACGGTGGCCGTGTTCCTCGCACTCCATCCACAACACCGGCATATCGTCAGGCGGATTCAGAACATGGTTTGCCGGCCCTACGGAGAAATCCAGGACAACCTTCTGGATGAACACATGCGGCCCATCGATATGCTGCGCGGCAAGCTTTCATTCTTCGGCGCCACCAAATTCGATCCCAAATCGGACCGATGGACCCGCATCACCATGTACCAGGGCGCGCCTCTGCCGGAGGAACTGCACGCCGACGATGCCGACGACTGGTGCTTCCCGGTGATCGAGGGCATGGAGTCCGCCGCTTCGAATCCGGTTTGATGCACATATCATTGAATGAATTGATGCTGACCTGTCAGAAGGCCGCACGCGGCACGGGTATCGCCGAGGGCGCCGCAGAGGACCTTCGAAAAGCGGCGCTGTGGCTGGCGCTGCATGGATTCCCGGCCGTTGATAGCGTATACGATGCGTTAGTGGCGGTGGAAAGCGGGGTCTCGGCTTACGGTGAGTTCACCCTATCGGATGATGCGATCGACTGGCATCCCGGATGCGGTGAGGAAGGACTGTCAGCCGCATCGATTGGCGGAGCCGCGGCCGATCTCTTCACCCTGTTCCTGCCAAACGAGGACGGCGCGGCCTGCTTGCGCAGCGTCGATGTGCCTTTATTGCAGTTGGCGCAATTCGCGGCCAATATGCCGGCTACGGCGCGGATTCTCATCCGATGGTTCGACCGGAACTCCACGATAGATTTTCGCCTGACGGCCGGAGAGCTGGGGCTGATAGCTCGTAAAGGTGCCGCCTACGCGAGCGGGCGGTTTCAATTCGAGGTGTCGCAACACACCTGTGGGAATGTGACGGTCGACGACAAATTCACCGTCGTGGCAAAAGATGAAAACATGTCCCTGCGCGGTCTCGATGTCGACGAGGTCATTTGGGAAAAGTTGAAGGCTTTTGCGGATCTTACCCTTGTGGAACCTACGGCAAGGTCCCGGGCACTCGGTGCGGGAGCCGGACTCGACGACAACGACTAGAAACTATCGACAATCGTGGCGGGGGCGCCGCTTCTAAGCCGATAATGCATCGTAGGCGGCGCGCCCCGCGCCGATTCGAATAAAACAATCTAATGAAACGAACCCTGATCAGGTCAGTGTTGAAGGAGACGCCATGAATGAAGTTCATTTGTCAATCGATGACGTCCGGTCATTGACCCTCGACGCGCTGGTTGGCAGCGGTACCAGTCAAAGCAGCGCGGAAATCGTAACACGATCGATCGTCGCATCGGAACTCGACGGCATTCACAGCCACGGCCTCGCGCGCCTGCCGACCTATTGCGAACACGTCAAGTGTGGAAAACTTGACGGCGCCGCGGTGGCGGCAGTAAAGCAGCTTTCCGCCGGCGCATGGCAGGCCGATACTCGCGGGGGCTTCGCCCATCCGGCCATCGAACTTGGTTTCGAACATTTGATCTCCGCGGCCGGTTCGAACGGCATCGCTTCCCTGGCCGTTATAAACTCTTACAACTGCGGCGTTCTCGGCTACCACGTTGAGGCTCTGGCACGATCCAGTCTGGTCGGCCTGGGCTTCACCAACGCCCCGGCATCCATCGCGCCATTCGGTGGACTGACGCCTTTGTTCGGCACAAATCCCATTGCCTGCGCCATACCGGACGGCAAGGGCCACGCGGCGGTGGTTGTCGATCAGTCTTCGAGTGTCGTCGCCAAGAGCGAACTCATCGTTCACAAAGCCAATAGAGAGACCATACCGGAAGGCTGGGCACTGGATGCACGAGGGCAAAGCACTACCGACCCCGGGGAAGGCCTCGAGGGCAGCATGGTGCCCGCCGGCGGATACAAGGGTGCGGGACTGGCGCTGGTCGTAGAGTTGATGGCGGCCGTGCTGACCGGGGCGACGTTGAGTAAGAACGCAAGTTCCTTCGCCGACAATAAAGGCGGCCACCCCCGTACCGGCCAGTTCTTCATCGCAATCGATCCGGCGCCATATTCAGGCGACTTGTTCTATGAACAGCTGGAGGAACTTCTTCAGGCTATCCTGTCACAGCAGGGAGCGCGTATACCCGGCTCCGGCCGCTTCGCCGCACGGGACAGGATTGCGCGGGACGGTATCTATATCGCCGCGGCGCTGCACGATCGAATCCGCAGTTACTGTTGATCCATCGGAGCGGGGATTACGAGCGTTCGGTGTTGCGTACACACCGGCGCCGATTCTCGCACGTTAGGGGGCGTTCCGGTCCGGGGACATCAAGAATCCAGAAATCAATCATCATCCAGTGTCAATGGGAAATCAGACATGCTGTGTGAAGAAAAAAATGTCATCGTGACGGGGGCGGGCAGGGGCATCGGTCGCGCCATCGCGGAGATTTTCGCTCGCGAGGGCGCCCGGGTTTTCGTCTGTGATATCGATCCGGATCTCGTGCGTGAAATGGATCGGGAAGAAAAGGGCATCCGGGCCATGACCGCCGACGTGGGCAGTGAGCGCGAGGTCGAAGAGTTCTTCGATGCCGCGCTGGCGCACTTCGGCGGCCGACTCGACGTGCTCGTCAACAATGCGGGTGTGGGCGGCCCAACCGGTGCCATCGAGTCGATGTCCCTCGAGGAATGGATGGATACCTTCGAGGTCAATGTCCACAGTGCATTTTTGTGCATGCGTCGCGCCGTGCCCGTCATGAAGCAGGCAGGTACGGGCTGTATCCTGAATATTTCATCGACCGCAGGACTTATGGGGTACCCGCTACGAACGCCTTACGCGGGCGCCAAGTGGGCAATCATCGGCATTACGAAATCGCTGGCCATGGAACTCGGGCCGGCCGGTATCCGCGTCAATGCTATCTGCCCCGGATCGGTAGACGGGCCCCGCATGAATCAGGTGATCGTAAAAGAGGCTGCCGCACTTGGCGTGGATGAGTCGGAAGTCCGCAAGGGCTACGTCCGGCAGGTATCAATGCGGACCTTCATAGATGCCGAGGATATCGGCGAATCCGCGGTCTTCCTGTGTTCGGACAGGGCGGCCAGGGTGTCCGGGCAGGCGGTTTCCGTTGATGGCCATAACGAAACCCTGGCCTCGGTTGCGTTCGAGTCCGCGGGCCCCCTGGGCCGTATCTGATGGCGTGGTTTTACCGTGATGGAACCACGTTTTGTTTGACCAGTGTCAACTCATTTCCTCCGGCATGGGGAATGCGGTAGCTGATATCGTCCACCGCTTTATTGATCAGGTGAAGTCCAAAACCACCGGGCGTGTCTTTTTCCAGGGACGACCGCAGGTTCAACTTTGGATAGGAGCAAGGATCAAACCCAGGCGCTTTGTCCCGCAATCGAACAATCAGCGCAGTCCCATCGGCATCGATACTGACTTCCACCGAGCCGGGCTGGTGTTTGTAGCCGTGGACGATGATGTTGGTGACCGCCTCATCCACCGCCAGAACCAGGTCGGAAACTGCGGTTTCGTTCACCCCGAGAGACCGGGCCGAACTTTCCACGAACCGGCGCACCTCTGCCAGTTTGTCAAGCGCCACATCGGTCACGAGCGTATGTTTCCCGCCCATGGGGTATCCGGTGTTCAGGGGTCAGAATGCGCCGATCGCTTCGTCGAGGTCATCGAACACGTCGATGTAGTTGTCGAAACCCAGGGTCTTCAATACTCTGCGCACTTCGTCCGACGGGTTCAGTAATTTGACGTGAGCAAACCTTGCGGACTGGTCATCACCGCCGAACATACCGGCAATGATGTGCAGGGCGCGTAAGCCGGCGCTTCCCATATAGGAAACTTCTTTCAAATCGAGCACCATGTTTTTAGCGCCACCTCGGATCAATTCATCGGCTTTTTCTTCCAGGTCCTTCTGGGTATTGGCGTCTACCGGGCCTTTGAGACGCAATACGCTGACACCTTTTTCCTCGGCAACCGCAATTTCTAGCGTGGAACTCATGAGTCCTCCAGAAAGCATTCCAGATAATTAATAATGAGACCGATAATTCTATAGACCCCATCCTTCTTTGTCTTGTACGCCATTATGGGTATTCCTCACCACCAACAGGGTAATATCGTCGAACTGGGCGGCGCCCCGGGTGAAATCGGTCAAACGCACCATGACCTCTGAAACAAGGCCTCCCGCCGGTTCGTCCACCTGTGTCAGCAGGGTCAACAAACGGCGCTCGCTAAATTGCTCGGAGTCGCTGTTAGCTGCCTCGGTTACACCGTCGGTGAACACTATCAGTGAATCGGCGGGGCGCAGCTTCGCCGTCTCGATGCCGTACGTCGCGTCTGGAAACATCCCTACCACAGGCCCGGTTGGTTCCAGCCGCTGCCCGATTCCAGATTTATTGAAAATAGCCGGTGCCTCGTGTCCGCAATTGATATAGAGCAGCGCACCCGTGTCCGGGTCCAGCAGCGCCAGGAACAGCGACGCAAACATACTGTCCCTGCTGTGGTTACGGGCTATATAGGTGTTGGTCAGCGAGACCGCATTACTCAACAATTGATGACTTTTCAAATATGAATTCTTGAGCGGATCGTCCGGATTTCGATCATCTGACTTCACCCATCGCACTATATCCGCGGAGATCAACGTTGCCCTGATCAAACTGCGGAACAGGGTCATGAATAACGCCGCCCCAACGCCTTTTCCGCATACGTCGCCCACGAGCAGGGCGATTGCTCCATGATCCGGGATTTCGAAAGCATCATAAAAGTCTCCCGCGACCTCCCGCGCTGCCAATAGACGTGCGGCAATGTCCCATCCCGGCATCTGCGGCAGGGTTTCTGGAAGAAAGCCGGCCTGGATTTTTCGCCCGATCTCGAGCTCACGTTCCAGCGTCCGTACTTTATAAGCGCGTCGAGTAACATCGTTGATGATGTTTTTTTCCCTCTCGCAAAGCACATGAATCAACGCTTTGGCGACCTCGGGTTCCCTCGAAATCAGGTCGAACAAGGCATCCCGTTCCAGCCGCAGCAGAGTGGTATCTTCAACCGCCGTGATAGATGCGCTCCGCACCTCATGTTCAGCCAAAGCCGCCATTTCACCGAATACATCATTGCTGCCCAGATGGCACAATACCAGGTCGGTGTCGTGCACCCGCACGCGGCCCTGGGTAATGATGTACATGGCGGTGCCGCGTTCTCCCTTTTCGAACAGCGTCTGGCCGGCATTGATCGAGGTCGTTTCAACGATTTCCGCGACTTTGCTGACAACGGATTTCGGCGCCGATTTCAGTAACCGGCTCTGCCGCAGTTGTTCCAGTATGTCGACGGAAATCATGGGTTAATTCGCCTGTTGGGGCGTGGTTTTCCCTGCACTGCCGTCTTACGCTGCGGTCTGGTGTCGTTCAGGATCATTGAATGATTCCCAGAGCTGGTCCTGCAGCGCTCGGGCCTTCTCCGCGCTGGCCAGTTTTACGTGTCCATAACCTCTAATCTGCATTGGAAGTTCGGCAATCGCGGTGGCGGTCTGGTAGTTGTCCTGATCGAGCCCGGCGAGCAGTTGATCCAGCATTTTCTCGTATTCACGGATCAGGCGGCGCTCGAGTATGCGATCGCCCGCGTATCCGAACGGGTCGATAATAGTGCCGCGCAGCCATTTAAACTTTTTCAACACCCTGAGCGGCTTCAGGATCCACGTTCCAAATTTTCTTTTGGTGACGACTCCGGTACTCTTATCGGGTTTCCCAAGCCACGTGGGCGCCAGATTGAACTCGAGTTCGAAGTCGCCCTCGAACTGCGCCTCGATGCTTTCCATGAAACGCGGCTCGGTAAACAGGCGCGCAACCTCATACTCGTCCTTGTAGGCAAGCAGTTTGAAATATGAACGGGCAACCGCCTTGCTGAACCCCCGGCGTCCCGGAGCTGCCCCGTTTTCCGCTGCGATTACCTTTTCGATCATTCGTCGGTATCGAGCGGCGTATTTGCGGCTTTGGTAGTCGGACAGGAAATCTGCGCGCAGTTCTAAAATCGATTCGATATCTTTGGCCGGTGCATCATTGACGTCCTTCGTGTTCCCTTGGTTCTCTGTATACTTCGGATCGTGCGCCGCCATGCGACCCCACGCCAATGCCGTTTTGTTGAAATCCACCGCAACCTTGTTGAGTTCGATGGCGCGCTCGATTGCCTCCAGGCTTACGGGGATCTTGCCCAGTTGCCAGGCATATCCCACGATAAACAGATTGCTGGCAATCGCGTCTCCCATCAGGGTCCTGGCAAGCCGTGTCGCATCGATAAATCGAACATTGGCGCTCGAAACCGCATCGGAGATCGCCTGCCGCATCTGCTGAGCCGGAAACTCGGCGTCAGGATCGAGAACCGCCTCCGCGGTCGCCGACTGGTGCTGGTTGACGACTGCAAAGCTGCGGGCAGGATCGAGTTTGCCTAGTGCGTCGATTCCGGCTGCAACCACCAGGTCGCAACCCAGCAGCAGGTTCGCCCCCCCGGCGGCAATGCGGACGGATTCGAGGTCTTCCGGCTGACTGGCGATGCGAAGATGGCTCGTCACGGCGCCGTACTTCTGGGCCAGTCCCGTCATGTCGAGCACCGAACAGCCTTTGCCATCGAGGTGTGCGGCCATTCCCAGTATCGCCCCGATGGTGACAACTCCAGTGCCCCCCACACCCGTTATCAGGATGTTCCATGGCACGCTTCCGTCCGCTATGTTTGGCATTGGCAGCTCGGGCAGTGACGACGTTTCCTTCGGCGCCGGTTTACGAGGTTGGCCACCGTGCACGGTCACGAAACTCGGACAGAATCCCTTGAGACAGGAGTAGTCTTTGTTGCATGAAGATTGATCGATCATCCGCTTGCGCCCGAATTCGGTTTCTACCGGAACCACGGATAAGCAGTTGGATTGGACGCTGCAGTCTCCACAACCCTCGCAGATTAGTTCGTTGATGAACACACGTTTTGGCAGGTCATCCATCAGGCCCCGTTTTCTGCGACGCCGTTTTTCCGCCGCGCAGGTCTGGTCATAGATGAGCGCCGATACTCCCTCGACCTCGCGGAGTTCGCGCTGTAAATGATCGAGTTCATCGCGGTGATGTATCGTGACGCCGTCGGCAAATACGCTTCGGTTGTCGTACTTATCCGGATAATCGCTGACCAGGGCGATGCGCTGGACACCCTCGCCGCGCAGTTGATGGGTGATTCCCTCTACGCTGAGCGCACCGTCTACCGGCTGGCCGCCGGTCATGGCAACGGCATCGTTGTAGAGGATTTTGTAGGTAATATTGACCCCCGCGGCGACGGCCGCGCGTATGGCCAGGTGTCCGGAATGAAAATAGGTGCCGTCGCCAAGATTCTGGAACAGGTGTGTCTGCTGTGTAAACGGAGCGCGGCCGATCCAGTTCGCGCCTTCACCGCCCATATGGGTGAACGTATGCGTGTTCCGGTTCATCCAGGTCACCATGTAGTGGCAGCCTATACCCGCGCCGGCTTCACTGCCCTCGGGAATACGTGTCGACGTATTGTGCGGACAGCCGGAGCAGAAATAGGGCGTGCGCTGGATGATGTTCCGAGGCTTGGCCAATGAGCGTTCCTTCTCATCCAGGAAAGCAAGCCGCTGGGCCGTGTCCGCGTTTTCATGGAAGCGGCCTATGCGGCCGGCAATGACGCGGGCAATACGGGCTGGCGACAGTTCGGCGGTGGACGGCAGTATCCATTCTCCACTCTCATCGAACTTACCAATTACTCTTGGTCGGTTCCTCGCCTCCCAGTTGTACAGCTGTTCCTTCAACTGATTTTCCATTACCGCGCGTTTTTCCTCGACTACCAGCACCTCGTCGAGCCCCCGTGCGAAGGTGCGAACCATTTCATTGTCCAACGGCCAGGTCATACCCACCTTGAGAACGCGCAACCCGATACCCGCCGCCTGGTCCGCGTCGATCCCCAGGTCCGCTAGTGCCTGCTTTACGTCGAGGTAGGACTTTCCGGTAGTAACTATCCCCATGCGGGGGGCGGGGCTGTCCAGCACGACCTTGTTGAGGCCGTTGGCGCGCGCGAAAGCCATCGCAGCATACAGTCGATGGCGGTGCAGCATTTCCTCTTTTTCCATGGGGCCGACGCCCAGGCGAATATTGAGGCCGCCTTCCGGAAGGGTGAAATCCCGGGGGGTATGGATATGAACGCGTTCGGGGCCTACATGGACGGATGCCGAAGAGTCTGCTGTTTCCGACACGGTCTTCATTCCCACCCAGCAGCCGCAGTACCGGGACAACGCCCAGCCGATGATGCCGAAATCCAGGATCTCCTGGACGTTGCAAGGATTGAGCACCGGGATCATGGCGTCCATGAATGCGTACTCACTCTGGTGCGGCAACGTCGAGGATTTACAGGCGTGATCGTCGCCCGCCACCGCCAGCACCCCGCCGTACTTGCTGGTGCCTTCCGCGTTGGCGTGCTTGAAAACGTCTCCGCTGCGGTCGACACCAGGGCCTTTGCCGTACCACATGCCAAACACGCCGTCGTAGCGCGCTCCCGGAAACAAGGTGGATTGCTGGCTGCCCCAGACGGCGGTGGCAGCCAGATCCTCGTTTACCCCCGGCTGGAAGTGGATATGATTTTTTTCCACGAAGCGGCGCGCTTTCCAGAACTGCTGGTCGACGCCGCCCAGAGGAGAGCCGCGATAACCTGAAACGAAGCCGGCCGTATTGAGTCCGTACGCGACATCCAATTGACGCTGCAACAGCGTCAATCGGACCAGCGCCTGTACCCCGGTGAGGAAGATGCGACCGGCGTCCAAAGCGTACTTGTCGTCCAGAGTGGCGTTCGGATTCGCAAGTGCCATGTTATTCTCCGACTGTTTCGACTGACCGTTAGTCAGTATATTGCGGCCGTTGCAATTATAATCGAACAAAATGCCACTTTCGTGACCCCCGATTCAAACATGCCGGAATCGATATCGCAAAACTTGCGGGACCAGTTCGATCTGGTTGGAAGACCGATAGAAACGAGCGCGACTCTGCCGCCGCTTTCGTATTCCGACAAGGCATTGTATGAATTCGAGCAGCAAGAGATCTTTCGTAAGCTGTGGGTCGGGATCGGCCGTGCCGACCGGTGGCGGCAGCCGGGAGACTATGCGGAGTTGGAGGTCGCGGGCGTGCCCGTTGTCGTACTGCGCAATGATTGCGGTGAACTCAGGGCGTTTGCGAACAGCTGCCGTCACAGAGGGGCCAAGCTCCTTGAGGGAGAGGGAAATTGCAGGGTTATCCGTTGCCCGTTCCATCGCTGGACGTACAGCCTCGACGGCAGGCTGATGGTGGCTCCCAAGATGGATCGGACCGCCGATTTCGATCTTGCCGACCATGCTCTGGTACCCGTCAGGGTAGACACGAGTGAAGGATTCGCTTTCGTTTGCCTGGATGCGGATACGCCGGCTCTCGGGAAATGGCTCGGTGATTTCAGGGATTTGCACGACCCATGGGCGTTGTCGGAACTGGCCAGTACGCGCCGACGTGAACTGGAAGTTTCGTGCAATTGGAAACTCTTCCTGGAGATTTTCAACGAGTACTATCACCTGCCCTATGTCCATGCCGAAACATTGAACGGTCTGTACAACGTGCCCCGGAATCCCGATCCCGTCGCTGGAAACTACGTAACCCAGTTTGGGTCCACCGAGGGTACCGGCGCGCTGCTCGTAAACAGCCAGGGGCACACTCTGCCCCGGATTCCAGGGCTGCCGGATAATGCCGCCAAAGGGACTCGTTATTCATGGATATTTCCAAATATGTCGTTCGCCGCTGGAAGGGAATCGATCTGGGTTTACGAAGCCATCCCGCTTGCCCCTGACCGGACGCGGGTGGGGATGACGGTCTGCTTTCCCCCGGGCACTGCGGCGTGCGATGGTTTCGACAAGCAGGCCAGGGCGTACTATGAGCGGATGGATATTGCACTGGACGAGGACATCCCGGCCCTGGTCAATCAGCAACAGGGGTTGTGCTCACCGCTGGCACGGCAGGGGCGATTTTGCCGTCTCGAACCGAGCGTGGCTGAATTTGCCTGCTGGTATACCGACACGATATTGGGGCGTCGATAACGGGCATCGAACACCTGGATCACCGCGTTGACGAAGCTGCGCAAGGTTTTCTTACGCTAATGGTTCCAGCAGCTCGATCTTGTAGCCGTCGGGATCCTCGATGAATGCGATCACCCGGGTGCCGTGTTTCATCGGCCCGGCCGGCCGGGGGATGGATACACCTTCGGATTCCAGAGCGCTGCACGTCGCATACACATCGGGGACCTCGAGGGCGATGTGTCCCCAGCCGTTGCCTTTGTCGTACGGTTCCCGTTGATTCCAGTTGTAGGTCAGCTCGATGACGGTATCGGAATCCTCGGCGCCGTATCCAATAAAGGTGTTAGTGAACTTGCCATCGGGATACTCTTTCTGGCGCAATATACGCATGCCGAGCAGCCTGGTATAAAAATCGAGCGATTGTTGGAGATCGGTAACGCGGATCATGGTATGAGCGAATCGGTATTTGTTGTTCATATCGGACATGGTTTGGGTTTTCGGGTTCACAGATCGATATAGTATGACTCAAAGCACGGGTCGCGCGCCAACGCGCGGAACGACACACCCACATCTCAGTATATTGATGTTCTTGTGATGAAATCCTTGATGTTTGCCATCTTGGCGACCTGCGCGGCCCCAACCGCTGTCGCGTTAGAGCCGAACGAGGCGGCCGGAGAAATAGCGGAAAAAATCGACGATTTGTCGGTTCAACTGTTTCTTCGAGATGCCGATACCGCGTATGCGGATGGCAAGTTCACAGAGGCTCGAAACAAGTTCAACTGGCTGGCAGAACGGGGCAGCCCCGAGGCCCGACTGGCTCTCGGCGTCATGTATGAGGAAGGCAAGGGCGTCGAGCAGGACTACGAAAAAGCTTTCGATTGGTATCAGCAAGCGGCAAGACAAGGATTCGCACCGGCACAGCTACGGCTCGCTCGGATGTATTACTTCGGCCGGCACGTACGCCAGGATAATTTTCTTGCGTACGTCTGGGCTTCCCTCGCCGCTTCTCAGGGGGATGAGTTAGGCCGCCGGAATCGAGACAAGATTGGCAAGCTGATGAGCGGCCCGCAGGTCTCCTCAGCGCAAGAACTTGCAGGCGAATGGGCCCAAAAATTCAACAAACAATAGACAATGAATCGGCGCGAGGCGCGCCTCCTACAAGTAGGAGCGGCGCCCTCGCCGCGAAAATTTTTGATTCCGGATCAGCCCTTCGACGTCGGCACGAGATCGCGAATGTTGCGAGTAATCGACAGCAGACCCAGCGCGATAAACGTATACAAGACGGGATAAAACAGAAAATACAGCCTGATGGAAGACGAATACCCGGTCACCCTCAAAATTGCAAACATCACGAGTTGCAGCAGGACCGTTCCGGCTATACCCAAATATAGCGCGTCCAGGTTGTTCAGCTTGCCCCGTCTCAGCACGGCGTAAAGCGCCAGGATCAGACCCACGACGGCTGTCCAGAACAGGGGCAGTGTAAACGTCGCGTACAGGTTGTGGATCTTGACGCTGTATTTCGTCTTGTTCTTTTTCATTCGGTAATAGAAATCGGGAGAGGTGCGGTCTCCCTCCTGCTCCGTCGCGCGCAACGGCGCATTTACCAGCTTCGATACGAACAACCGGTCTCGCGGCGTGCCGGTAGAATAAAAATCATGGATGGTCTGGTAGGACTCAACGGTGAGTGCCCTCTCCAGCACGCGCCAAAAGGCATTGGGGAAACGTTCCATGTAGCCGGGGTGCCAGGGCGGCAGGAGTTCAAATAGGGGATCGTCGCATTCGAATCTGCCTTTTTCGCAAGCGCTTTCAATCTCCTGGCCGAGACGATCGTAATAATTCAATACAGCCTGTCCGCCCGCCTCATAGTATCCTGCGTCGGCCACAGCGGACCTGAACTTCCAGGGCAGCATGAGGGAATGAATCGGCCTCCTGTTTTCCCGCTCCCCGTGATCCAGATCGAGTTCACCGCCGCTGGGCAGCGAATACAATTTGTCCAGGACGTCCGGTTGGGCGGCGTAGCGGGGATGCCATTGCTCCGCTTTGATGCCGATCAGATTTCCAAAAGCGCGTTTGAACTGGGGCGTCTTGAGTTCGACCACCGCAAACACACCATATTCATCGTGGTTTTTCCATGCAATAGCCAGCGTGCCCATGCCCCAGATGGCAAGCGGTATCAGAGTGAGCATGGCAATTTTCCCACTTTGGCTGCCATCTTTCGACCCGCGTTCAAGCCAAGCGTGAACAGCCATGATGGCAATCAGCCAGACGAACCACGGCACGATCCATAAACCCTCTTCACGGTTGTTAAAAAACAGCAACAGCATTCCACCCAGCAGGACGCTGAGCCGCGCATTGACGCGCCGGAATTCGACGAAATCCATGAACAGGATGATCGAAAGCGCTACCAGGCCCAGCACAAGCGGCTGGTGGAGCATCTCGCGAAACGCGGAAGCAATTGCCCCGTAGTTGAACGTCGACGGGCTGAAATGCACTAGCGCGAATACAAATAAAAGGTACCCGTTGCTCAAGGTCAACCTGCGAAACGCCAGCACGACCAGTATGCTTGCTCCCAGATACAATAGATGATGGGACATCAGCAGCGGAATCCCGAGAACGTTCATCAGGGCGATCCACATCGCCGTGGCAGGGCCCTTCATCAGGGTGTACTCGGAGTAAGGGCCGAGCCATTCTCCTTCCAGCAGGTAGATGGCCTGATTGATGAAAACCAGGGTGTCGTGCTGCAAATGGGTCAAGGATAAAAATGGCCACCAGCCTACCAGCGATAACTTGAACAGGGCCAGCACGGCGACCAGGAACCAGAACAGCTTTTCAGACATTGTTGTATTATTCCTTATTCAAACCCGTTTTGTCGCGTACAAGAAGCGTGTGGATAATTTGGGCAGTACCGGGCGGCAACAGGGCCAATAGACGGGATCAGGTCATGACCGATGTTCACGTAAATGAATACAATGAAAATGTAACGGCCATGCTGGAACTGGTGTGGGGGCGCGGATTTATGGCACCCGGCGGGGAAGGCAATGTTCACCGCATCGTAGAAGGGATCGATCTCACCGACCGTACGGTGCTCGAAATAGGCTCGGGCACGGGAGGAGGCGCTTTGGTGCTGGCGGGACAGTACGGCGCCCGCGTTATTGGTTTGGAAATTGAGGCACCGCTGGTCGATCGCGCCAGAAAGTACGCGTCCGAGGCCGGTCTCGATGACCGTGTGGAGTTCAGGCTGGTCAAGCCCGGGCCGCTGATGATCGATGACGGCGGCATCGATATCGTCTACAGCAGCGGGGTAATTATCCATATAGAAGACAAACCGGCGTTGTTCAGCGACGTGCTTCGCGTGTTGAAACCGCGCGGTATATTTACCGCATATGACTGGCTCAAGGGCCCCGGCCCGCTTAGCCCCGCCATGTACGAGTGGATCCGGCTCGAAGAGCTGACATTCTATCTGGACACCCTGGAGAGCTATGAAAAAGCGCTCGCCGAATGCGGATTTTTAGAGGTGGCCACCCGGGATGCATCTGACTGGTACGCCGCTGAAGCGAAACGCGAATATGAGCGGATGAACGAGCCGCTATACGATCAGATCACGGATCTGGTGGGGGCTCAGTCGCGCGACCACTTCCTGAAGGACTGGAGCGCAATGGTGCGCGTGCTGCAAAGCGGAGAACTCCGTTCAGGTTATTTCCGGGGTACCAAGCCGGGCTGAGGCGGCGCCGGATGCCCCGAATCAACGCACCGCCGCGAGCGCCAGTTCCTGAAAGCGCCTGACGCTGTCTTCCCAGTGAGGTGAAAGCACGCCGCCGGTCTCGGCAACACGCGATGCCTTACCCAGCTGCATTCGCTCGCACATGGCGTGATCTTCCTTGTGAACCTTGTGCCACAGTTCCTTCAATCGTTCGATTTCTTCATCGGTTCTGTCTTTACCATCGGTGATATATATCACCCGCTTCTGCACAGTGCGATCGACATCAATGGGCACATTGAGGTGGACTCCGATCTGATCTGGATAGTAGCGACCAATAATGAAATTGGGAAACAAGGTCAGGTATTGGGAATTGACGGCGAGCGTGTTTGTTTCCTTGCGCACCGGGCGGGAGATGTCCACAGCGCTGCCCAGGCACTTGCCGTCAATAATCGTGGAGTGGTCGGTCAGGGGTTGATCCGTGGTTATCGAATGGACGAACTGGACATGATACGGCTCGATGAAGTTTTCCATGAGCAGTTTCCAGTTGGCGCGGACCTCCCCAAAATCAAGTGTTGCCACCGGGGTGATCTTGCCGAGGTCCACTCCGGATAGCCGATTCTGGAGCGGCGAGGCGTCTATGTCGAAATCACCGGGTTCCCGGCCCAGATTGACGAATATCCAGTCGTGCCAGACGATGCAGTTTACGGGGATCAGTCCGTGATCCGCGGCATCAAACCCCGGTGCGCCGTGATGACCGGGACCACCCAGGTGGGGTGTTGATCGAAGCTCGCCGTTCAGGGCATACACCCACGAGTGATAGGGGCATCGCAGGCGAGGCCCTACGTTGCCGGCCTCGACAACGAGTTTCAGGCAGCGATGACGGCAGGCATTGTGAAAAGCCTTTATTTCGCGCTCCTTGTTACGTACAAGGAATACCGGCCTTCGACCTATGGTCAGTGGCACGACGTCGCCCGGCTTGGGCAGTTCGTGCGCGAAGCCGGCGAACACCCAGTTATTTCCAAACAGAGTTTCAGCTTCGAGATGCCAGTAGTCCGGACAGGTGTAGGCAAAGCCCGGCAGGCCGTGTGCGACCGGTGCATCCCGAGAAAAAGCCCGCAGTGATTCTGCACCGGCAATGTCTAGCAACGAAAGAACCATATCAACACCCTCGATGTTCGCTGATTATTGTCCCAACGCGGCGCGCATTATGTCGAAACACGCATCGGTGACAATTCTCGGTTATCATCTGGCCCACTACGAATTTCCAGTATGACCAACACCAATACTACGGGGACCAGACCGTGAGTTATGTCGACATCTACGAGCAGGGTCTTGAACCCAATCCCGCCAACTACAGACCGCTTACGCCGCTGACCTACCTGGCTCGATCGGCTCGGGTTTATCCGGACAAACCCGCGATCATTCACGGCAATATGACTCGCAGTTACTCCGCGCTTTACGATCGGTGCCGACGGCTGGCCAGTGCGCTCGAAGCGCATGGTATCGGAAGCGGTGATACGGTGTCCATCATGTCGCCCAACGCGCCGGCGATGCTAGAGGCACACTACGGGGTGCCGATGGCGGGGGCGGTGCTGAATGCACTCAATTACCGTCTTGATGCGGACACTATCGGTTTCATATTGAATCACTGCGAAGCAAAGATGCTGCTGACCGACCGGGAGTACTCTCCGGTCGTCCGCAAGGCGATCGACAATCTGGGCAGGGGCATCACCGTCATTGATATAGATGATCCGCTTGCCGCCGGCGGAGAGTTGATTGGCGACGGGGACTACGAAGCATTTTTAGAGGAAGGCGATCCCGCATGCGAATGGCGGGCGCCGAAAGACGAGTGGCAGGGCATCACGCTGAATTACACCTCGGGCACCACCGGCAATCCGAAGGGGGTCGTCTATCATCACCGCGGTGCGTTTCTCAACGCCCTCGGAAATGCCCTCGTATTTGGCCTCAATGACAAATCGGTTTACCTGTGGACATTGCCCATGTTTCACTGCAACGGCTGGACATTTACCTGGGGCGTCACCGCAGTGGGCGGGACCCATGTATGCCTGCGCGCTGTAGACCCGGCGATGATCTTTGACCTAATAGATCGGCACCGCGTCACGCACATGTGCGGCGCACCAATCGTGCTGAACATGCTGGTCCATGCTCCGCAGGAATCCAGGAAGAGCTTCAGCCAACTCGTGGAGGTGGCCACGGGCGGGGCGGCTCCGCCCAGCGCGATTATCGCTTCCATGGAGCGAATGGGATTCCGGGTCCTGCACCTGTATGGGCTGACCGAGAGCTATGGCCCGGCTACGCTGTGCGCTACGCAACCGGATTGGGACAACCTGCCTCCGGATCAGCGCGCCTGGAAAATGTCGAGACAGGGCGTGACCTACCCAACCCTCGACGATCTGATGGTGGCCCATCCTGAAAGCCTCGAGCCCGTTCCAGCGGACGGAGAGACCATCGGTGAGCTGATGATGCGCGGTAATACGGTGATGAAGGGCTATCTGAAAAATTCTGACGCAACGCAGGCGGCGCTTGCCGGCGGCTGGTTCCATACGGGCGATCTCGGCGTCATGCACCCGGACGGATATGCGGAGGTCAAAGACCGCTCCAAGGACATCATCATCTCCGGGGGTGAAAACATTTCCAGCCTGGAAGTCGAGGAGGTTTTGTATCGCCACCCGGATGTCATGGAAGCGGCGGTGGTTTCCCGGCCCGACGAGAAGTGGGGCGAAACACCTTGTGCCTTCGTGACGCTGCGACCGGGAATCGAACACTTGAGCGAGGATGAAATCATCGAGTACTGCCGGCGGAACATGGCTAATTACAAGGTTCCCCGGACGATAATATTCGGAGAGCTGCCCAAAACGTCGACGGGCAAGATCCAGAAATTTGTACTGCGCGAAAAGGCGGGGAATTTGTGACCGGGAGTGCCAACGACATGATGCATTGCGCTGCGGGTACGGGTGGTTTGTGCGTGCCGGTTGCCTGTCCGAGTAATCAGTCTGCTTTCCGGACGGGAACCTGGGTATTTTCATCTTCGAATACAACGTTTATGCGGCGGTTGTGTTTGCCTTTTTTTTCTATTTTCTTCACGCGCATTCTGCCGATTTCGCCGATGTTTTTAACATGGGTGCCGCCGCAGGGCTGAAGATCGACCCCTTTGACATCGACCAGCCGGACACGGCCGCCCTCCCGCGGCGGTTCGACAGACATGGTTCGGACGAGGTCAGGCTGCGCATCGAGTTCCTGGTCCGATATCCAGCGGGTTTCAACGTCATGCTTCTGTTCGATCAGTTCGTTCAATTTTTCGGTAACCTCGATCTTGTCGAGAGGGTCTGGAGCGTCGAAATCGAGCCGGGCGCTGCCGTCGCGGATCGAGCCCCCGGTCACTCCAAGCGGGATGATGGAGCACAACAGATGCATGCAGGTGTGCATGCGCATCAGTCTGTGGCGGCGGTCCCAGTCGATTTCGGCACGCACTTTGTCTCCTGCGGCGGGTAAAGGCGCAGCATCCGCCGCAATATGATGAATGTCAGCCTCTACTTTTTGAGTATCGATGATCTGGACTCGTTCACCATTCTCCAAAATCAGGCAGCCAATATCTCCGGGCTGACCCCCTCCCATCGGGTAGAACACGGTCCTGTCCAGAATTATCCCATTTTCGTCGACCGCGGTTACGATGGCGTCACACGACTTTAGGTAGCTGTCATCTCGAAACAATTCGATGGTCATTGCTCTTGCCAGGGTATTCAATCCGAAAAGTATATCAGGGAACGCCGGATCCAGCGATTTACCGGATTAAAATCGGCTGCAGGCGAACCTTCCGAATATTACGGGTAACGACTCGGTTGTGCGAGGCAAAAAAAGTATTTTTGGGAGCGGCGCCCCCGCCGCGATCGAGCGGGGGTTGGGGAGATATCCGCTGGCCGGGTGAACGGTGAAAGCCCCTGCCAAGTCTTGAGCTACAATCTGTATATACTCCAGGACACAGCGTATCGCTCGAATTTTTTAATATGAATCACAGAATCATTTACCTGATTGGATTTATCGGCTGCACCATTCTCATGGCCACGGCTCTTTACTTTCAGTACGTGATGGAGTTGGAACCGTGTCCGCTCTGCATCGTCCAGAGAATATCTTTTGTGCTGATCGGAGCGCTCTGCCTGGTTGCCTTTTTCCACAATCCCGATGGTTGGGGAAACAAAGTATACGGAATCGCCGGCGCTATCCTTGCGGCTGCGGGCGCCGCTGTGGCGGCGCGCCATGTGTGGCTGCAAAACCTGCCGCCGGAGCTGGTCCCTGAGTGCGGCCCGGGGCTGGATTATATGCTTCGCGTCTTTCCGCTCGGCCAGGTTTTTGAGATGGTATTCAAAGGATCGGGTGAGTGTGCGGAGGTGGCGTGGCAATTTATGGGGCTTTCGATCCCAGGCTGGACGCTGGTAGCTTACGTGGTGATTGCGGTGATTGCGCTGTACCAGGCATTCAGGCGCTATCCTCAGTAGATCCGACTCACAATCCTCTCGACTAACCCGCAGTTTGCACCAGATTGGCCGTGCTCATCACAATGACGCAATAGATCGGCGGTTTCGCGGACTGCACCCTTGGAATCGCAGTTCAGTTATAGCACTGCTGGACAGCGAGGGAATTGCCTGCTCGTATGGTCTCGTACTTCCTCCAGAATGACTCGTCGATCCGTTTCAACTCGGGTGACGTGTTTTTTTTCTGGTATCTCGTCAGGTGCCTCGGCCCGCCGTGGTACGCCGAGTAGGTGGCGCGAGCCAGGTTCTGCACATCGTTCGATCGCTTGTGTTCTATTTTTCTGATCGCGTAGTGCACCAGATAATGATGCAAAATCTCCGCGCCGGCGGTTGCGTTGTAAGAAATGTTCCAGGTCAGCGGCTTCGGATGGTAGAAGCCTCGCCAGACTCTTGGTGAAACCTGCATGATGCCGACCGCGCCGACATTGGACTTGATCGGTTTTTGCTTCCCGTCCTCGACTATGAACTGGCGCCAGCACGTTTCCTGCCAGGCGGACGCAAGCAGCATCGGGTGAAAAATATCCCTATAGGGCCTATCCAGTTCCCTGTCACTAAGGACCTTGTCCCCCACGCCTTCCAACAACTGGCGCACGCGAAGCAGATACTCATGAATGTTGTCTTTAGTGGGTATCCACTTGTCGAGATCGATAAGCGTGCCGCTGTCCGACGAATTCTGTGCCCATGCGCTGCTTATTAGCCAACCGCTACTGGTTGGAAATCGTGTCCCGTGAAGCTCGACGGGCAGCCCGAAGTCGAATAGATCGCGCAGCGCGGGATCGACCTCATCATCAAAGAGAAGCGGATCCGTCGGACCCGGAGGGGCAATGAGACGGGCGAGCCCCCTGAGCCCGTTTATGGAAATGTCCACGTTGAACCCCGGGCCTGCCGCGTCGATTGCCCGCAAAGCATCCAGCGCCCCAACGAAGGCGATATAGTCGAGCGCCGTGTCGTCTGGGATGCTGCTGCTTATTTTTCTTATCAGGGGCGCCAGCTCGGACCAGGTGTCCAGAAAAAGCCCTCGCACCGGATCCTCAGAACCCGGCATCACCGTCTCGAGGGCCCGGACTATTTCATGGCGAGCATTCAGCAGCACGGCCAACAAGTCATCTCGTAACGCTTTATCGGAAGTACGCAGGGCGGTTTGTTTCGCCGCCAGCGTAACGAACACATCCCAGCTCACCAGGACTTCGTCGACCCTCGCCATTTCCGACGCAGACAGGACCGGCTGTTCGTACCGCGGCGGCTGATTTTCCGCGTCGATCGCCATTTTAAGCAGCAACGACATACCTTCGGTGTCTGTGGATACGTCGGATATCAACAGTGAGGCGAGTATGTCGTCGACCGGCCCCGCGTCGCTGTGGGGGAAAAGCATTCGAGCCGCGGAGTGTAGGTCCATCAAAGGCCTGGAGAGATCGATGCGCATCGTCGCCAGGCGGGGATGAACATATTGCTTGGTCCAGTTCCATACTGCCCCCCCCGTGTCGGCCCTACCACGGGAACTGCGGATTTGTGAATCGATCACATTCAATTCGATACCATTACCCCCGGCTGCCACTGACGGTGCCATGGTGACATCGATCTCGCCTTGCCACGGCACCAGGGGTACGCATAGATTTCCGATGGGTGTTCCTGCGCGACCCTCGCCGTTCATTCGCATCCGGATCCCCGACGAATCGCTTGAAATCACCGGATCGGAAAGGACCAAATGATTGCATCCCGTCCCGTCGTTCCACGCTACGAAAGTTTGATTCGGGTCGGTGAAAATCTTCTTCACTGCGAGGTACTGAAAATACCCGGTGCCCAGGCGCAGTGGTATCGACACATCACCGGCAAATACGGCCGATTGCAGGGTACACAGGATAAACATCAGAGAGAATCTGGTCATTTGGCGATCAAGTCATTTAGGTTGGCGCTTATATTTACTACGTGATTCCCCGGTCATCAACATACGGAATACCAAAACCACAACATTGACAGGAGTTTGTGAATGAAAGTTAAACTTCTTGTTCAAATAGCGCCGTTAAACATGTGAACAACCGCGCTATCCTCGTCTTGCCGGTGTCCAATTGGCCCCGAAAAATACTTGCACTATACTGTAACGGGTCCAACATCCCGGTTTGCCAATCGCATGCGCAACGACAACTACTGGTACGACGAGGGAGCCTATGCATTCAAGGCGGGGATCGAACTGGGCGATCTCGAAGAGCATTTTCCTTCCGGCAAGATGACGGAACGAGAATGGCAATCCCTGCAAACCGGATGGGTTGCGAAGCAAAACGAGTTTTTCGAGAGTATGGGACAAGGACGTCTTTTCTGACGTCTCTTCGGTCCTCGCATTGCTCAGAAAATCCAGCACGTGGTTGTTCGTCTGCATGCCGGCCAAGATACCGGATTCCTGAACCCAACCCTTTCCAGCAGAACTTTATATCGAGGAGTGTACATGGCAATTGAAGAAGGCAAATCCGCACCGGCGTTTACGTTGAAGGATCCCGGTGGTAACGCGGTTTCACTAAAGGACTTCAGGGGAAGGAACGTTATCGTCTATTTCTATCCTAAAGACGATACGCCGGGTTGTACGAAAGAGGCATGCGGATTCCGGGACCTGTGGAAGGATATTCAGAATACCGGCACGGTTGTAATTGGTATATCTCCTGACGACGAGGCGTCACACAGAAAGTTCATCGACAAATTTGGTCTTCCCTTCTTGCTGCTGAGCGATCCGGAAAGAAAAGTCATGAGCAAGTATTCCGCCTATGGCGAAAAAATGATGTACGGCAAAAAGACCGTGGGTGTCATCCGTTCCACGGTCTGGGTGGATCCCAGCGGTAAAGTTAAAAAGCATTGGAAGAAAGTAGCCAAGGCTGCCGATCACCCTGCTAAGATACTGGAACTGTTGCGATCGGCTGAATAAACTGGCCTGTAATTTCTCCCCGGCTTAGTCAGGAAGCCGCTGCCCTTGGCGGGTGAGTCCGCATATCGCACACTAGCTGCTCGAACCGCCCCACAACCAGGACCAGCCCTTGCTTTGTTTGTGTTCGCGCACGTCAATGCTGGTAAAGGGGCGTTCGACCTCGCCCGTATAGAGCTGCCGGGGTCGTCCGATCTTTACAGAGGGCTCGGACATCATCTCCTTCCAGTGGGCGATCCAACCTACCGTCCGCGCGATCGCAAAAATTACCGTAAACATGTGCGGTGGGAATCCCATGGCCTTCAGAATGATGCCGGAGTAAAAGTCGACGTTCGGGTAAAGTTTGCGACTGACGAAGTAGTCGTCCTCGAGCGCTATTTTTTCGAGCGCCATGGCAATTTCTAGCAGCGGGTCGTCGATGCCCAATTCGTTCAGGACTTCGTGACAGGTTTCGCGCATGACCGTCGCTCTTGGATCGTAGTTCTTGTAGACGCGATGGCCGAATCCCATCAGTCTGTAGCTGTCGTCCGGATCCTGTGCACGCTTGACGAATTTTGCAACGTTCTTCTTGTCCGCGATCTCACCAAGCATCTGCAACACGGCCTCGTTCGCACCGCCATGTGCGGGGCCCCACAACGACGCTATGCCGGCGGCAATGCAGGCGAATGGATTGGCTTGGGACGATCCCGCGAGTCGAACCGTGGAGGTTGATGCATTCTGCTCGTGGTCGGCGTGCAGGATTAGGATTTTGTCCATTGCCTTCGCCAGAACAGGGCTGACGGTATATTCCTGCGTAGGCAAGCCGAACATCATGTTCAACAGGTTTTCGGCATAGCTCAGATTATTGCGGGGAGAGATGAACGGCTGGCCTAATGAATACTTGTAGGCGTAAGCGCCAATCGTCGGCATTTTGGCAACCAGACGGTGCGATGCGATCATCCGCTGGTGCGGGTCCCAGATGTCGGTGCTGTCGTGATAGAAAGCCGAGAGGGCGCCGACCACCCCGACCATGATGGCCATCGGGTGGGCGTCGCGCCTGAATCCCTGATACAACTGCTTGAGTTGTTCGTGCAGCAGCGTATGGTTGGTAATGCTGCGATCGAACTCCTCTTTCTCTTCCGGCGAAGGCAGATCCCCGTGAAACAACAGGTAGCAGACATCGAGGTAGTCGCTGTTTTCCGCAAGATCGGAGATGGAGTAACCTCGATGCCGGAGAATGCCCGCGTCACCATCGATGTAAGTGATGCCGGAAGCGCAGGAGGCGGTTGAGGTAAATCCGGGATCGTAGGTGAAGACGCCTACATCTTTGTACAGGTTCCTGACGTCGAGAACGCTTGGACCCACGGTCCCGTCCAGTACGGGAATCTCATAGGTATTGCCCGTCGCATTGTCACGCAGGGTATACGTGTGGGCACCGTCGGTAATGTTTTCTTCGTTGTTTTTTATCGGTTCTGCCTTGATCGAATTCGTCATTCCAAATGCTCCCGTTACCGTGAAACTTCTTCCGCGCGAACGCTCTGTTCACGCACTGCAAACGCGTTATTTTACCTGTTTGTCGGCCAGGGGGGAAACCGCCCCGATACAGATGCCCGGTGCTTTATGAGAGTCGGCGTGCAATATGATTACAATTTGAACAGGCGGCGTCGCCGACGGGTTGTTCGTTATCAGGGAATTTTCTCTCCCCGGATCCGCAGTTCCTGCTGGATTTCCTCGATCCTTGCTGAAACACTTGATTGCGCGTAAAAGCTGTCCCCCGTGTACTTTTTGGCCAGACCAAGTTGACGCAGGGCCTCCGCCGAGTTTCCATTGAAATAGTAGAACTCCGCCAGCTCCTGGTGTGCTGCGAGATGGTTCCCCGATTCACCCTCGGCTCGGGCCAATAATTTGTGCAAACGAGGGTCTCCCCGTCGGGAGAGCAGATGGCTTTTCAGGATCTTCTTGGCTTCCGCGTACTGTTCGCTCTCGATCAGCGCGTTGATGAAGTACAAATCGAGCACCAGGTTGTCGGGATGGTTAGCTCTGATTCTTTGATACGCTTTCGCCGCATCGCCGGGTCGACCGTCGGCAGTCTCGATATTGGCAAGGGCTATCGAGTAGCTCAATCGTTCAGGGTCCTGCGAAATAAGTTCGCTCATCAATTCCCGGGCTGCCTGGTACTGACCGTCGGCCATGAGGGCCAGGGCATATCCGTATCGCTCGGCATATAGATTCTCGTAGGTATTTTCCTTCAAACCAACGGCGAATCCCTGTGCAACCCGGGCCGGATCGGATCCACTGTACAGGGCCCGGATTTTCGCCTTCATCAGTTGGAACTGGGTTTCGTCCGGATTTTCGATGCGCGGGTACTGATCCGCGCGTGCGACGGATTCTGCAATTCGGCTGTAGGTCAATGGGTGGGTTCGCAGGAATTCCGGAGCATTCGACTCCTGGCTTCGGCTGTATTGCTGCAGGCGCCCAAAGAAATCCGGCATCGCGCGCGGGTCGTATCCTGCCGAGGCCAGAGTTTGAATTCCGATGGCGTCGGCTTCTTCTTCGAAACTGCGGGAGTACTGCAACTGCCTTTCGACGAGAGCTGCCTGCGTTCCCATGATGGCTGCGGTCCCAGCCTGTCCGCCGAGCAGGATGGCCGCGATCAACGCCGCCATCGCCGGTATGTTGGTGCGTTTGTTCTGCGCGATCATGCGGGCAATGTGGCTTTGGGTTACGTGTGCGATTTCGTGCGCTATTACGCTTGCCAATTCCGCTTCATGCAGGGTGTTGGTGATCAATCCGGTGTGCACCGTGATGTGGCCCCCGGGCACGGCGAAGGCGTTCAGGGCGTTGTCCTCCACCAGATAGAATGTAAATGTTCTTCCGGGTTGATCGCTGTTACTTACCAGCATGCTGCCCAGACGATTCAGATAAGTGATCAGTTCCTGATCGTCGATGAACCGCAACTGCTGCCGAATCTGTCGCATGAACTCCCTTCCCAGCTTCTGCTCTTCTGACGCCGATAGAACGGTTGCAGAGTAGTCACCGAGATCAGGCAGGTTGCTCTGCGACTGCACGGGTCCGGTCATGACCGCTAGGCCTGTCAGGAAAATCAGTGGTTTCAAGAGCTTGCGCATAGTATTGGCACGGTTGGCAATTTTCGGGCTGGTCAGTTTCATTGGCTGTTGAGACAAGTCCAACCCCGGGTCGTTCGCGAGCGACCATACCTCAGCAGGGGTGCTGTACTCCGGCAGGAGATCATTCTACTATAATACATTGATAATTCTAGAAAAAAATGACCATCGTGACAGGAACACATTACAATGATCGTAACGAACGATCGCGCAGACCCACCGGTGGTCAGGACGACCCGGCGCCGTCGTTGCCTTGCCCTTTCGAAGGGGCCATTTTGAGCCGCAAGTGCGGATGCCGGCTTGCACTTCGCGGCTGTGTGGGATCCAGACAGAAAGTGCAGTGCAATTCCGCGGAGAGTCACCAGGATTGCGCTGAAACGCTCAACTACATGCGAAAAAGTGTGAACTTTTCACTTGGCCTTGCACACGCGCCCAACGCGCTTCCGCGAGCGCAGGCTACGAAGTTACAGTGCGGTACGTTGATCGGCCTGCAAAACGCCCTCGATTTGGTGGTGGAGAACGACCGCGTCAACAACATCCACGATACGGTACAGCGAGCGAAAAAACGCTACGGTTCCGTCGAGGAGTTTCCGGAACAGCAGATCGTCAGGTGCATTGCCTCTTACGGTAAGTGACCCTGGCGCCGCGTCACTTTTCGAACAGCGCGTTGACTATCAGACCATAGAAGCGGTCGACGGCGCCGAGGAAGCTCCATCCAAGGTGTTTGCCGCAATTGGCGCACAAGGCAATACGCCATCGATAACCCGGAAACCAGGAGTGCTCTTCGGTGGGGAGGCCCGTCTCCTTGCATCCCGAAGCTTCCTTGAAGCATCCAATTGTGAATGTCAGCTGAGCGGGGTTAGTGCAGGTGTGACGCTGCGAACCGTAAATTACCAGCGAGGATCGGGGGTCCGTGATGAATGAACTGCAAGCCGAGCAGTACAGACCACGATGCGCCTCGTTTCGGACCGTCTCGTCGAGCCGTTCAGTTTCGTCCTCGCTGAATTTTCGGAACATGCGATTTTCCCCTTGACGGCCGTAACCCATTGCGACAGGTCGACCCTTGGGCGATTATCTCGAAAGTTCCTTACAATATCGACAACGCCGCCAATTCCGATGTAACGAAGCCGGGTGTCGATTAGAATACGATCATCAACACACCAGGTGCCAGATATGTCGCAACACGAAGAGATAGACCAGGCAACGCAAACGGAAATCGAAGCAGCCGTCTATAGGAAGATGATTGAACACCTGCGCAAGTATCCGCAGGTGCAGAACATCGATTTGATGAATCTTGCCTATTTTTGCCGGAATTGCCTGTCGAAATGGTATCGATCTGCAGCGAACGAGCGCGGAATCGATCTCGACTACGATGACGCCCGGGAGATCGTTTACGGCATGACGTACCGGGAATACAAGGAGAGGTATTCGAAAGAGGCAACCTCTGACCAATTGACCGCTTTCGAGGAGTCCAAACTGAAGGCGACCGATTGAATTCCGCGCGGGCTAGACCGTCTCCGTCGATGGACGAATTGGGACTAATAAATATTGTAAGGATACCCGCGAGACATCGTTGGCCGGGTTTGTTACAGTATTATCGCAAGGGGAACACCGTCCGCGTGGAAAACGGCATGCGGTCGAAAAAAACTTAAACGAACTACCCATAGGAGTGACGAGATGCTGAGAGCTCTGAGCCTGGAGCCGGAACGATGTACCGGATGTCTGCAGTGCGAAATGGCCTGTTCCTTCGAGAACGACGGCGTATTCAACCCCGCAAAATCGCGCATCAAGGTATTTGCATTTCATGAAGAGGGACGGTTCGCACCGTACACCTGTACCCAGTGTGACGAGGCCTGGTGTATGAAGGCGTGTCCCGTTGACGCGATCGTAATCAATGCCGAAACCGGTTCCAAGGATGTGCTCGATAGCGTCTGCGTGGGCTGCAAGGTCTGTACGATCGCCTGTCCGTTCGGCACCATCAATTACAACTCCAGCACCGGCAAGGTGATCAAATGTGATTTATGCGGCGGCGATCCGCATTGCGCAAAAGCGTGCCCGACTGGCGCCATAACCTATGTCGACGCGGACAGCACCGGAATGGAACGTATGCGTGCCTGGGCGCAAAACAGACCTGAGGCGGGGCCGAACTACATCACCCCTGTGGAAAAAGACATTCAAACCTACCAGAGACCTTAAAGTAGGAGGAGCGCACAATGGCATGGGCTAAGAAAATTCTACGCGTAAACCTGAGCGAGGGAAGCGTCAAGAGCGAACCGCTCAACATGGAATGGGCGCAACAGTACCTGGGCCAGCGGGGGCTGGCGAGCAAGTACCTCGTCGAGGAGATCGATCCGAAATGTGATCCGCTGGGGCCTGACAACAAGCTCATTTTTACTACCGGGCCGTTGACCGGCACCATGGCCTCCACAGGCGGCAGGTACTCTGTCGTCACCAAGGGTCCGCTGACCGGGGCCATCGCGTGCTCCAACTCGGGCGGTTATCTCGGGGCGGAACTCAAGATGGCCGGCTGGGACATGATCATTTTCGAAGGTAGATCCCCGGAGCCGGTGTATCTTTATATCAGCAACGACAAGGCTGAATTGATGTCCGCGGACGGAATTTGGGGCAAGTCCGTGTGGGCAGCAGACAAGATCATACGCGCCAAACACCAGGATCCGCAGATCCGCATCGCCTGTGTGGGACGTTCCGCGGAGGCCGGCTGTTTTTACTCCGCGATCATCAATGACCTGCACCGCGCCGCCGGCCGTTCGGGTGTGGGCACCGTAATGGCGTCGAAGAATGTCAAGGCCGTTGTGTGCCGGGGAACCCAGGGCGTGGGCAATATCAAAGACCCGATGGCATTCATGAAGGCTACCGAGGAAGGCAAGAAGGTGCTGCGCGAGAACGCGGTCACCGGAGCGGGATTGCCGCAGTTCGGCACGCAGGTGTTGATGAATGTCATCAACGAGACCGGGGCGCTGCCAACGAGGAACATGCAGGAAGTTCAGTTCAAAGGCGCCAGCAAGATCTCCGGGGAGGCCATGCACGAGCCCCGCAAGAGCGATGGCAAGCCGAACCTCACGACCAACGCGGCCTGTTTTGGGTGCACCATCGCCTGCGGCCGGATATCGACCATCGACAAGACGCACTTCAGTGTCGAAAACAAGCCGCAGTACTGGGGCAATTCGGGCGGTCTGGAATACGAGGCGGCGTGGGCGCTGGGGGCGGCAACGGGCGTTGACGATCTGGATGCGCTGACTTACGCCAACTTTGTCTGTAATGAAGATGGCCTGGATCCCATTACATTCGGTGCCACCGTGGGTGCCGCGATGGAACTGTACGAGAAGGGCGCAATCACCAAGCAGGACACCGGTGGAATCAAGTTCAAATTCGGCAAAGCAGAGGTGCTGACGAAGGCCGTGGAACTGGTCGCCGCCGGCGAGGGATTTGGCAAGGATCTGGGTCTCGGATCCAAGCGTCTGTGCGAGAAATACGGCCATCCGGAGCTGTCCATGAGCGTGAAGGGCCAGGAATTCCCCGCCTACGACCCGAGAGGAATTCAAGGGATGGGCCTGGCCTATGCCACCTCTAATCGCGGAGCATGCCATCTGCGTGGCTACACCGTTGCCTCCGAGGTTCTGGGTATTCCGGAAAAAACCGATCCGCTCGTCACCGAGGGCAAAGCCGGGCTGGTCAAGGCGTTTCAGGACGCCACCGCCGCATTCGACTCCGCGGGAATTTGTCTTTTTACCTCGTTTGCCTGGTCCCTCGATGACGTTGCACCGCAGATTGACGCGGCGTGTGAAGGAGGCTGGTCGACCGAAAAACTCCTGGAGTTGGGTGAAAGGGTCTGGAACATGGAGAAGGAATTCAATCTCGAGGCCGGATTTACGAAGGCGGACGATAATCTGCCGCCGCGATTGATTTCCGAGGCTGCCGGCTCCGGTCCGGCGGAAGGAAAGGTGAACGAACTGGACAAGATGCTGCCGGAGTATTACGCCGCACGGGGCTGGGATGAACAGGGGGTCCCCACGGCCGATACCAGGCAGCGACTCGGATTGAGCTAGGAGATTGTAATGGACCACATTGTCATTGGCGCTGGCCCGGCCGGCGTGGTCGCGGTCGAGCAGCTTCGCAAACACGACCCGAACGGAGGCATTGTTCTGATCGGCGATGAACCGGAACCGCCTTACTCGCGTATGGCCATCCCCTACTATCTGGTGAAACGGATCGACGAGGCCGGCACTCATCTGCGCAAGGATCCAGGACACTACGGCGCACTGGGTATAGAAGTCTTGCGGGATCGTGTGTCATCCATCGACACCGCCAACCAGGAGATCATGCTCGATGCCGGCAGTTCACGGCGATATGACCGTTTGCTCATTGCCGCCGGTGCCAGTCCGATTACCCCTCCGATTTCCGGCGTGGACCTGCCCGGCGTGTACAACTGCTGGACTCTGGAGGATGCGCGCAGCATCATCAAGCTCATGGAGCCGGGCAACAGCGTGGTGCTGGTGGGCGCCGGGTTTATCGGATGCATCATTCTGGAAGCGCTCGCGGCAAGCGGCGTGAAGCTGACGGTCGTGGAAACGGAGAATCGCATGGTGCCGCGGATGATGAACGACGTTTCGGGCGGCATGATCAAAGACTGGTGCTCGAACAAGGGTGTCAACGTACTCACGTCCACCCGCGTCAATGCCATCGAGGCTGCCCACCCGCTCCTGGTCAGATTCGATAACGGCGAAGAAGTCGCGGCGGACTTGGTCATTACCGCTACCGGCGTGGCGCCGAACACCGCTTTCCTGGAAGGCAGCGGCATCGATGTGGATGCGGGGATCGTGGTCAATGAGTTCCTCGAGACCAGTGTGCCCAACGTCTACGCGGCCGGCGATTGTGCCCGGGGAAAAGACTTTTCCACCGGGGGCTACAGTGTCCAGGCCATACAGCCAACGGCGGTCGAACACGGCATGCTCACCGCGCGGAACATGGTCCACGGCCATTCACAGGGAAATCGAGGCCAAGTAAACATGAACGTGCTGGACACGCTCGGATTGATCTCCAGTTCCTTCGGGATGTGGATGGGTGTGGATGGTGGCGATAGCGTGGAGCGGATCGACCGTGACCGATTCCGTTACGTCAATCTACAATTCGAGGATGATCGCATCGTCGGTGCGTCAGCGCTGGGTATGACCGATCACGTCGGCGTCCTGCGCGGTATGATTCAGAGCAAGACCCGGCTGGGCGATTGGAAGGAAAAGCTGCAGGACGATCCCACACGGGTCATGGAGGCCTATCTGGCGAATACCCAGGTGCTGGGCTAACAAGCCGGAAATTGAAGATCACGCTCAAGCTCTTCGCGACGTTGGGTGTATATTTACCCACCCATGCCACGGGCAACGTTGTCGAACTTGACGTGCCCGAGGGAACCACGCCTGACGAAGTAATCGATCGCCTCGACGTCCCGGGGGACCTGGTTCACCTGGTCCTATTGAACGGGGTTTATCTAGACAAAAATCAGCGCTCGAGCCGCGTTCTGAAACCCGGCGATGCTGTCGCGATCTGGCCGCCGGTTGCGGGCGGATAGCCTGCCGCGATCTTCTGGCAGGACAGATTTGTGGTAGCGGGCGCCGACCACGGCGACAAATTCAAACGAGACATGGGCTACAGCGCAGCGGAATTTTTCCGGATTTTGCCCTCCGCTGTCGCCGGTTACGAACATACGGTGGATGACGGTCGGGTCGTTATCAGACACCCGGACGAAGACCGTGAACTCGTGCTGAGAATCAGCGAGTTACCGGAGCGCCGGATCGGCATGATGCGCATACCGCGTATCGAGGTGGAATTCGCCTTCCATAATTTTCCACCTCAGGAAAGGCAGGGCTTTCTGATCGCTTTTGACAGAAGCTACCAGCGCGGCGGTGGATGAGGGCGGCGGGGAGAATTGGGGGCTGGTGGATTTACGGTCGCGTGAGTAGAATTCACGCAGGCATTGCCTGACCCTGTATGATGAGAAACCTGCCGTCAAATCCGATGCTGGATGCCCTGCAAAGGCCGATCCACGATCTGCGCATTTCGGTCACGGACCGTTGCAATTTCCGCTGTGTTTACTGTATGCCTAAACATGTTTTCGGGCCTAATTATCCCTTTCTCAAACGATCACAATTGCTGACATACGAGGAGATCGAGCAGGTGGCGCGCGTATTCGTGCGACTCGGTGTCCGCAAGCTTCGGCTGACCGGGGGGGAGCCTCTGGTCAGAAACGATATCGAGTCACTGATCGAGAAACTGGCATCGATTGACGGTGTCCAGGACGTCAGTCTGACGACAAACGGTTCCCTGCTGACGCGTAAAAAGGCCGAGAAATTGTATAGCGCCGGCCTTAGGCGGATCACCGTCAGTCTGGATTCCACAGACGGAGAGACGTTCAAATCGATGAATGGTGTCGATTTTGCGCCGGAGCCCGTTCTCGAGGCAATCGATACCGCCGCCGACGTTGGACTTACCCCGTTGAAAATCAACATGGTCGTAAAGCGAGGAGTCAACGACAATGCTGTGCTCTCGGCGGCACGGCGTTTCAGGGGCACCGGCCACATACTCAGGTTCATCGAATACATGGATGTCGGCAACAGCAATGCCTGGCGCGAGAACGAGGTAATATCTGCAGCGGAAATCAGGGATATTATCGGCCGGGAATTTCCCATTGAACCGGTCACGCCCGACTATCACGGTGAAGTCGCTCAGCGGTGGCGTTACACGGACGGCGAGGGTGAGTTGGGGATCATTGCATCCGTATCGCAACCATTCTGCGGTACATGCACGAGGGCCCGACTTTCAGCGGATGGATCGCTCTATACCTGCCTATTCGCCACCAAAGGGCACGATCTGCGATCGCTGTTGCGGGAAGGCATATCGGAAGAGGGCCTGTTCGAGAGGGTTAAATCGATATGGTCGGCGCGGTCCGATCGCTATTCGGAATTGCGTGCGACTCAGGTGGTTGAA
>JAHEIO010000156.1 GCA_024639325.1 Gammaproteobacteria bacterium | reverse complement strand
ATGCGGGCTAGGTTTTTCGGGGCAGCAATTTGAGGTCTGCGAGGGTTTCGTAAAGCGCGGTGCCGAAACTGTCGTCCAGCATGTAGTATTGGATCTTGATGGTAATCGCGCAGCCGGCAATGATGGACAATAAAGCGAGTACGGATCCCAGTGCAAGCGTCGACATTCCGGTGACACCCTGGCCTATGGTGCAGCCGAGCGCGAGCACGCCTCCGAAGCCCATCAATACGCCGGCCAGCAGGTGGTTGGTCAGGTCCGTTCGGGAGGCAAATACCTCAATTCGAAATGTCCCGGACAAGATGGCGTACAGAAATGACCCAACGATGACGCCGAGGACCACGGCGATCCCGAAATTCATGCTGGCGCCGGTGTAGGTCATGACGTAGTTGATGGTATTTCCGGCCGGTGCAACGAAAGTGACCGACTCCACGGGTACGGGTTCGAATTCATCGTTGCCCAGCACGCCGGTGATATACCAACCGGCGATTACCATCCCGCCGACGGCTATCGCCGCCATGATATTGTCGAAATCTCCGCGATAGCCTTTGTCGCTGAATACGTACCAGAAAGTGCCGACCACGAGCAGTCCGGCTAAGAGCAGCTGAATCGTCTGCACATCACCACCGACGAAGTTCGCAAGTATCGTCGCCATACCCTGGTCGGCAACTCCCCGTTCGGACAAATCGATGCTGGTCCATGCCTCCAGTTCCAGGCGTACTGGCGCCAATAATCCCCTGAGCGTGGCATATGCCGTCATGCCCATTACTACCAACACGACAAGCGATTTCAGGTTTCCGCCTCCGACCCGCACTATCGAACGCTGAACGCAGCCGGATCCCAGCGTCATACCTACGCCGAACATCAGTCCACCCACGACATATCCGACCCAGCCGAAGCCGGTGTTTAGGTAAATCGCATTGGTCATATCGACCATGCCCGTCGTCCGCAAAAGCTGGGTCCCGGCTATAGCGATAGCAATTGCAAGTATCCACGTTCTGAACCGGATTTTGGTCCCCATATTGATCCAATCGCTGATCGAGCCCATGGTGCAGAAATGCGTTCTCTGGGCAATGGCCCCAAACACGAGCGAGGCCAAAAAACCATACAGGGCGATTTGCTGTGAAACTTCCAACTCCATACGAATCTCTCGTTATTACGGGCTAGTCCGCCTTCGTCACCCCAGGCGGCTAGACACTGATGCCCGGATTGTTTTCGACGCCCTTCAAGCTCGGGTGATTGGGTGTGACGTCGTCAATGGTCTTTTTATCCCTCAGGTATTGTGCCACGACTTCCCATATGTCCGGCAACTCTTCCGGCTGGGGATTGACACTGGCCCATCCGGCGACCCTGTAGGTCTTGGAGGGATCGAGCGGTTTTTCGTTCAGCTCGAGGTTGGACAGGCGCTCTCCGATCTTTTTCCTGGGATCGAGAGTGAAGCGCAGGCCGCCGACGCGCACCATGTCCCCGCCCATCTGGTAGTAGGGATCCGGATTGAACAGGTTGTCCGTAATGTCCTCCAGGATAAGTTTGATATTTTCGCCGGTCATCTCGTTCAGCGTGGACTTGCCATACGTGATTGCCGTCTGGTCCATCAGTCTCTCCATGGTGATGGGGTCTCCGGGCAGGACGCTGGTACCCCAGCGGAAACCCGGAGAAAACGCAATCTCGGCGTCGCGCACCTCCATCATGGCGTCGACGATGAGCTGGTCGAAAGTACCGCTGAAATTTCCCCGCCGATACAGCGTTGTTTCGGTGACCGCCAGCTCTTCATTGAGCTTGTCGATGTACGGCTTCCGGACACGGTCGATATAGGCAGCCATCTCGGGATCCGCGGGCAGCAGATTCGCGAATACCGGCAGCATCTTGAATCGGTAATCCCGGACCCGGCCGTCCCGCACGTCAAGGTCCAGCACCGAGAGGAACTTCCCGTTGGACCCCGAGTTGATCACCAGCGTTTCACCGCTCGCATTCGACACGATAGACGGTTTGGGCATGCCGTCGTGGGTGTGCCCGCCAAGGATAGCGTCGACACCGGTCACCCGGCTGGCCATTTTCAGATCGGTATCCATTCCGTTGTGGGACAGGATGACGACGACCTGAGCCCCCTCCGCCCGCACCCGGTCTACCATGTCCTGCATCTGTTCGTCGCGAATACCGAAACTCCAGTCTTCGATCAGATAGCGCGGATTGGCCAGAGTCGTGTAAGGAAACGCCTGGCCGATTATCCCAACCGGTACGCCGTTGATTTCGCGCATGCTGTAGGGTTTGAACACGATGGCTGTTTCGGGGTCGTAGGCCGGCTTCTCATCGAACTGGGCATCCTCGGTGAGCAGTACGTTCTGTGCCAGGAATTCGGTGCTGCCTTCCAGCTCGGTCTCGATGATTTCCCTGACGCGGTCGATGCCGTAGGTGAACTCCCAGTGTCCGGTCATGATGTCGACTCCGAGCAGCCTGCTCGCACCGACCATATCCGCACCCCGCGTCCACAGGGCCGTCGCCGATCCCTGCCAGGTATCCCCGCTGTCCAACAGCAGACTGCCCGGGCGCTGCTCCCGGATATTTTGAACCAGTGTGGCGAGATGTGCGAATCCCCCGACTTTCCCAAACTGGTGAGCTGCTTCCTCGAAATTGAGGTAGGTGAAGGCGTGGGCCTCGGGGGAGTTCTCCGGAATTCCAAAGTGATCCAGAAAGCGTTTCCCTACGATGTGGGGGGCCAAGCCCAGCGCGCTGCCCATTCCCAGATTGATGTTGGGCTCGCGAAAATAGACCGGCATCAGCTGCGCGTGGCAATCGGTGAAGTGCAGCAGTGAAACATTGCCGAATGCCGGCAGATCGTACATGTCGTCGCTCGCCGAAGCCCTGCCCGGCACGAGTCCAGCCGCACCCGCCGCCGCCATTATCCGGATGAATTCCCGTCTCGAAATGCTCATATTTTACTGATTCAAGAAAAAAGCCTGATCGAAAGATCAGGCTTTCAGTTGGTTTGGCCCATTGGTTGATCCGGCTGTCAGGCCCGTCGTGGATTACTGGCGCTGGCTTGGCACCTGCATTGGCACCCCGGTGTTCATTACTGCCTCATAGAATTCCAGCGCCTTGTATTCCGCGCTCTGCGGCTTGAAAGGCTTGGCGCGCACCTGTTTGTTGCAGCCGTCGTAGCGCCGGTGCACGGTGCCCCAGGGCTTGCCCGCAACCGCCCATTTGGTGCGGTATACCGGGAAGCCGGTCGTGTGCCCCAGCCCGGCGCTCAATACGTCGCCCCGTATGCTCTTGCCGGCGCTGTGTACATGGCAGTCGGCACAGGCAAAGTTCAACTGCCCGCGCTTGGTCCAGTAGAACTCCTTGCCCTTTTCGTACCACTCCCTGGCGCCGTCCGAAGAGACCTCGATGGCCATTTTTTCGCCGTTGAACTGCTCCTTGAATGCCGCCACCAGGCGCGCGATCTTGCCATTTTTGAGGTTCGCGATCGGTTTCTCGCCGTTGGCCTCCAGACACGCATTGATGTCGGCCTCGATGGTGCGGATGTCGTTTGCGGCCGCATCATAGTAGGGGTACTCGTTGGCCGGCGGCTTGTCGCTGAAACAGTCGTCAAAGGTTTTGCCATTGGCAAAGGGCGTCGACCATTCCTCCCGTGCGGTCTCCATTTCCAGCTCGTACGGGGGGAACTCCATGAGGATTTCCCAGTTGGCGCGGCGGTGCGCATATTGGGGCAGGGCGTTTACGCCGTCCTTGTATTCTTCCAGCGCCACCTCGGGGAACTGCTTTTTGAAATAGCCTTGAAATGCGGCGATGTCGTCCTCTACGGTGCCGCTGCCCGCTTTGATTGCCCCGGCGAACAGTCCGGAAAGCAATAGGATCGAAGCCGTGCTGAGTACCGTTTTTTTCATGAGTAGCACCCTATGATTCTACTTTACCGTGGCTTCGGTGCCGCCGGTCTCACCCATGTTATCTTTCCATTCAACGTTGATCTTGTCACCGGATTTTGCGCCCTTCACGTTGATGCCGATCAGGGGATCTTTCGATACGCCCTGCCCCAGCACCGCCTCGGCGACGGTCGAACCATTCAATTTAAAGGTCATGATTTCAATGTAATGGGCGGGGATGGCTTCCCCGGTTTTCCTGTCTTTGCGGAGACCGGTCTCCATGGGATGCTTCACGAGGCAGAGTACTTCATGCCCGCCCTCTCCCGTTTTGACTTTCATCTTCGTAGTAAATGCCATAATTCTTTCTCCAATTTCGTCTTAAAAACCGACGGATCAGCCGCCGCATCCGCCTACGGTTACCTTGATCTCCTGGGCTGCCATATGGACCTTATCCCCGGCCTTCACGTAGGCGGCAACTTTCGATGTCTGCCCCATCTTGATGCGCGCGCTGTAGAGGCCGCCGCTGGCGCCGGGCTGCAGGTTTACCGAAGTGATGAACGGCGCTGGGTTCTTTTCCACGACGATAGAGATGGATTCGGCATCAGCCAGCGTGGTCGTCACCTTGATCGGGACCACGGCGCCGTTTTCCGCCTGCAGAGGGGCCTTGATCGAAACACCCCCGCTTTCAGCAACCGGTGCATCGCCAAATAAGGCCTTCACGACATCGGGCTCACTTTCGAGCTCAAAAAGCGCTTTTGGCCATTCCATCGCCATGGACATGACGGATTTCAGCAAGCCGAATCCGCCTGCGCATAGGGCCATCCCTGTCAAGAACAATCTACGATTCATTTTAATATACCTCTGGGAATTACGAGTAAACTGCGGGCATCACGATTAATCCGAACACCAGGCACGCTAAATCGACATCAGGAATTCGACAATGTTGTCGATGTCTTCCTCGGAAATGATCTTGTGTTTTCCGAACGGCGGCATGACAGCTTGCGGATTCACCGACTGCGCGTCATGGATCTGGGCGCGCAGTTTTGCCGTGTCCGGATAGCGTTGTTTCATGGCTACCAATGGAGGGGCGACGCTGCCTCCCGGTGGGAACGCCGTCGGCCACTTATCGGTTACTATGATATGACAAGCCAGGCAGTTGCCCTGGCGTCTGTTTATCGCGACGCACCAGCCTTTGGTTTTGGCATCAGGATTCTCCAGGCTGGAACACTGCTTTTCGGTGGGCAGGAGGTCTCCGGCCTCAGCGATGCCGGTAGTCGTATGGACAACGATAAGAAGCGTGAGCACGCTAATCGCGATACCGGCGCGAAGGAATAAATTCATCATCCGCATCCTCTTTGGTTTGGTAGAATTTATAGCCCCCAGTGTACTGTCTGTGGCAGTCAGGTTTCAACACACCCGTTGGACCACGACGAAGACAGGAGGGATAATTTGGCTATCTCTTGTGAGATAGTCAGCAGATCGTGTACCGATTTTACGGAGTTCCCATTATTTTCGATCGTGCTGAATCTAAACGGGCCTCGCTCCCGTAAGATGCTACAATCCTGGATTTTACGGGATGCGGCAGAGGCATGGCGTTTTTTTTAGTATTGGAGGATATTAGATGTCGGAATTTGATCAAGATCTCGATGTGCGGGGCCTCAATTGCCCTTTGCCCATCATCAAAGCCCGGAAGGCCATCAACGCGCTGGATGCGGGGCAAATTCTGCGCGTGGTTGCGACAGACCCCGGTTCGGTGAAGGATTTCGAGGCTTTCGCCAAACAAACAGGCAACGAGCTACTGGAGTCGAGTGAGGGTAGCGGCGAGTTTACTTTCAGACTCAAGAAAGGTTAGGCACGAGCCCGGCTTGCGGAAATTTTCGGATCAGAAGGATGGCTTTTGGGAGTGAGCGGATCTCACTCCCGAAAAGGCCATAATCAAAAAGGCCAAAATCAATCGATTTGCTACCTCACTCGATTTATAGTCAGTTTTAGATAGTCAGTTTTAGATAGTCAGTT